>JADFMM010000253.1 GCA_022563885.1 Planctomycetota bacterium
ACATATTGCGCACCAGATGCCTGAAACGCCGGAACTCGTCGAGTTCCACTGCATTGTCCTAAGGGACCGGCAAGAAACAACTTGGACTTTTGAATGCCCAATTGCACCCCATCTTTGATCGCTTCTCAATCGCGAAAACAGCGGCTTCCTTGGAGCAAAGCTGGCTGCGATAGCAGCATAAAAAACATCTCAAGCAATCCGCGACGTAGAACAGCTACGCCTGTGGTTTCGCTCAATCGGGCGCGACCCAATATGGGGCACACTTGGACCCCAAATTGTCCGACTTATTTCTTGCCGATCCCTTGTTATGTCGTACCATCTGACGAGTCGATGGCGATCGCGAAGACCGATTACGGTACTTCGCTCGTCTCCGTCGCCGGATACGACAATCTGTTCGCAACCCAGTTTCGTCGGGAAAAAAGCCAACGCTACGGACTTGGAAAATCTCTTAAGGGAACGCACATGAGCCTTTCGGATCTCGAATGCGAAGCGTTAGACCACAAGGGCTTCGTGGCGCTACCTGGATTCATGGGGCCGGCACTCATCGCGTCCATTCGCGCACGGATTGAGGAACTGTTTGCCGAAGAAGGCGAACAGGCCGGTTCGGAGTTCAAACAAGAGGAAGGCAGCCGCCGTCTCGCCAATCTGGTCGATAAAGGCTCAGTCTTCCGTGAAGTGATCATGGAACCAAGGGTGTTGGCATACGTCGACCACGTTCTAGGCCACGAGTACAAACTCAGCAGCTTAAATGCTCGTTCGGCTGATCCAAAAACGAGCGTCACTCAGCCACTGCACGCGGACATGGCCGCGCTTCCCGACGGACGGGGATTTTGGGTCTGCAACACCGTGTGGATGCTTGACGACTTTTCTGAAGAAAACGGTGCCATTCGCTGTGTCCCGGGATCACACGAATGGGGCAAACTTCCACGCGACGCGATGAATGACCCCGTGGCGCATCATCCCCATGAAGTGTTGGTCACCGGAGAGGCCGGCACAGTCATCGTCATGAACGCTCATCTGTGGCATGGCGGCATGCAGAACAAGACGGCCCATCCGCGACTCGCCTTACACGCTTTTTACGTTCGGCGAGACAAACCGCAACAGCAGTATCAAAAACGACTGCTGCGCCCCGAAGTCCAAAAAGAATGTGGAGAAGAACTTCGATGGCTATTGGCTCTGGACGATCCCATCAACGACAAACTCAGCGCGAATCCCGAGGTACGCAGCGGTTTCTTAAAGTAAGCGCTCCGTTTTAATGGCAATCACCCCATCGGCCCCGGGAGGTGTAACAGTTTACATGCTCGATAAAGAGAAGTAACGGTGCGCTGTTTGGCGGCACAGAAAGAGCTATGACATGTTTGATTATCGAAAAAGATACAGAGTTTTGCTGGCTCCGATCCTTTAGACTTCCAGCTAGCCGCTTTCGGCGGCGAGGGCGGCTAGCTGTTGTTCGATGGGGACAGGTGCCCAGGGGACGGGCAAACTCAAATCCTGCATTAGCACCTGCGCGCAATTGTACCCGGGCAGGCCAGTAATATTGCCACCGGGATGGCAACACGCAGAGCAGAGATATAGCCGGTCAATGCAGCTGCGGTAGTGCCCGGCGCCCGGGAAGGGCCGATCGTAGCCGATTTGACCATGGGTAAATGCGCCGACCGAGAGATCACCAAATTTCATGTTGGCAAATTTACGTTCCGTGTCCAAGGGGCTCCGAGAAAACCAGCTGCGGATGTTATCCTTTAAATTGGGCGCATATTCGCTCCACATTGAAATCATATGTTGGGCATGCTTATCGCGGAACTCATCCCAATTGGCAGCATCGCCATGAAGGCGATAGGGCAGTTTCTCCCACATGAAAGCAGTGTGTTTTCCCGCGGGCGCCTGGGAGGGATCAAATAGGGTGGGACAGCATCCCCACATGACGGTGGGAGGTATCGTGCCCGCCTCATGGTGACTGACAATTTCCGGATAGAGATGAAATCCCTCCAAGCCGAGGATTGTCATGTGGGCCCCCTGTAAATGGGGACGCTGTTCGAAAGCTGCGTAGCGTGGTGCTTCGTCGAGGTTCAAGTTCACCGCCATTAAGGGTGCGATTAGATTGAAGTGAAAATTTCTCGCCTTATCTCGCCAGTCCGTTGGGACGCTTGCTTCTGGCACTAATTCGAGGAAGGTTTGCACGGGGTTCAGGCCCGAGGCGACAAAATGTTCGGCAAAGTAACACTCCCCGTTTTCTGTCTCCACACCCACGGCACGGCCATTCTCGACTAGAACTTGCTTGGGACTTGTATGCAAGAGCAGTTCTCCATTGTTGGCTTCAATCACTTTGACGAGCGCCTTAGCCAGCGATGCGGCTCCTCCAAGGCACATTTGGGCCTTGCCTCGACTGGCCAGAAGCATGGGGATATGATGGCCGAAACCCCGACAACGTAAATCGACTTCCCGCAAGCCATTGAAGAAGAGAAGCCCCCCCTTGATGACCGGGTCTTCAAATTCACGCTCAACAAATTCCAAAGGCGATAACTCACTGGTTTCCTGCAAGAGTCTCCCCATGGCGCTTGCGCCCAGTAATTGCTTTCGAATACCCGTGGTCAATGGGGGCGCCTGGCTCTCGGGGCCCGTGATCTTCTCGACAATGTCCGTAAAGGCCTCGGTCCAGCGCCTCATGGTATTGGCATCGCGGTCATTGAAGGCGGCAAACGACTCATAGGTGCGGTCAACGTCGGTCCACCATTCGAGCGCCCGGCCATCTTTCAATAAAAGGACCGTACTCAATTCGGGCTCGATATACTGGGCGCCGTAACGCGCTAATTCGAGATCGCGATACCAGGGCATCTGCATGATCGCGCGATGGAAAAATGAATGAGTGTTGTGGCAAAAGCCAGGCTCTCGAGGGTCTTCGATCGTTCTGAGGGCCCCGCCGGCTTCGGGGTTGCGTTCGATGCAGAGCACTTTTAACCCCGATCGGCACAGGTAAGCTTGAAGAATCAGGCTATTGTGGCCTGAGCCCAAAATGATTCCGTCGTATTTCATGATAGCGCCAACTGATACAGTTTTTCGAAATCTTGAATTTCCAGGCGCCTGGGATTGGTGGCTGTGCAATGATCCCCGTAGGCACAGCTTGCCAAGGGAATGACATCGTCTTCGATGAGTCCCAGATCCGTCAGACTATCCGGAAGCCCGAGGCGATGGTTGAATTCGCGGAAAAAATCTGGGACGGCCGTCCTGCGTGGCAATTCCAAGGTACTCGCCAGGATATCCATTTTCCCGACACAGGCATCTAAATTGTACTCTAGAACAATGGGCAGAAAGATCGCATTAAGAGTACCATGATGCAATTGTTTCTCGGTCAAGCTGCCCAGGGGATGACTTAAGCTGTGGACGGCGCCCAGTCCTTTTTGAAACGCTAATCCGCCCTCCAGCGAGGCGATCATCATCGCCTCACGGGCTTGGAGATCGTCACCGTGTGCCCAGGCCAGTGGGAGGGCCTTCACCCCCCGCTTTAAACCATCCAGGGCAATGGCGTCGGCAACTGGATTATACCGGGCACTACAAAAGGTTTCCACGCAGTGCGAGATGGCATCCAAGCCGCTGCCGGCGGTCAGGGAAGGAGGCATATTAACAGTCAGTTCCGGATCGCAAATGACGTGTTGGGGTAGCAGGTGAGGACTGAGAAAGCCCAGTTTCCTCCCGGAACCCAATGTGATCAAGGCCGCTCTCCCCACTTCGCTCCCGCTTCCTGCGGTCGTCGGAATGGCAATCAATGGCGGGGGGGTATTCAATATGTGGGGGCTTCCCCCACTTATAATGGCATATTGGTCCAAGGGGCCAGGATGGCAGGACAGCAGACCCACTATCTTGGCCAGGTCGATTGGGGATCCCCCCCCGAGAGCAATGATCCCATCACAGGCTTTCTGCCGATACTGTACCAAACCTGCTAGGGCCTGGGCTTCCGTTGGGTTGGTGGCAACTTTATCGAAAACACAACGGAAATCGAGCGCCAATTCATCGACATAGCCGAGAGCGACCAAATGCTCATCAGTGACAATAAGCGGACGACGGATCCCTAACTGCTCCAATAGGTAGGGAAGCCGCGCACGAATCCCAGTACCGATGTGAACATCGTTCAAGTAAGCAAAGGTGGGCATCATATCTGACAAACTGCTCGGACCACGATATCTCTTCCTGTCTCAAGGTGATGGCCGATGGTCCTCGACCGGATGACTGCCCTGAATGGTATTATCTTCCAATGTCACCTTGCCGACCTGTGGGCCGATCTTGATGCCGATGGTTTGCGACCGTTTTCCCTCGGGGCGCGTATCGCGGATTTGATTGTTGCGGAATACCAAATCCTGCGTCTCACCGCGCACGTAGATCCCAGGGGACGGCTCCCGAGTGCCGTTGTCTTCTATGACGTTGCTGACCAGCCGATTGCGGTGAGCGGCCATGCCCCGTAGCTCATTGCGGAAGAACACGCCGCTGCGGCCGTTCCGGCGGATCAGATTGCGCTGCAGGAGATTGTCGGAGTCCTTGTGCCCAATGGAGATACCGTGGCGCCCGTTGCCCTCCAGTACATTGTCCTCAAAGAGGCCGTGCCGGACACGCCAGCACAGGAACAAGCCGTCCGTGCCATTGTTCCGGGCCTGGCAGTTCTTGATCACCGGACGCTGTGAACCGCTGCCCGGATGGAGGCCCAGAAAGGTATTCCCCTCGCTGATGCAGTTAATGACCTTGACATCATTCGACTGCTGAAAACTGATACCATCGCCATTATAGTCCCGTACCACGCAATTGCGGATGAGCGTGCCGAAGCCCCGATAGAGGAAGATGCCGGCCCCGCGACAACCGTTCAATGGGACGTTGCCGTCCTTATTGCCAGCCACGGTGATGTCATGGATCGCCGCGCCCTCGATATCGTAGCCACTGACCACGGGAAACACGGTCGCGGCCCGAGCCTTTCGCGTTACGAGACAATCGGCCATCAGGGGACGGCTGAGGCTGAAGGTATTGCCGCGACGTCCGGTGATGCGCGCGACCGTGGTGTGGAATCCTCCCGCACGATCGTCCCAGACAGCCACGCCGCCGCCAACCCGGAAACCGGTCGGATCCTGCACGGTGATCTGCTGTTCCCCAAAATCACCGTCCAGGGCCAGGAGGGAGGAGTGGGCATCGGCCTTGCGCAAGACCGTTTGGCCGGCCGTACCCTTCACCGTGACGTGGGCACGAAGATGCAGGGAGTCGTTCATGAGATAGGTCCCGGGTCCGATGTGCACGGTGCCTCCGCCCAGGGCACTGATGTAATCCACGGCCGCTTGCAGGACGCGATTATCACGGCCCACTAGGTCCCCGTCTTTTTGGCCCACGGAAATCTGGGGTCTTTCATCCATTCTGGAATGCATGGCCAAGGGCAGTTGTTCTTCGTCCGGAGCCGGGGACAGATCCGGCGGATGCGCGAGCGAGCGATCGGCCGGATGGAGTTCTTGGGCGAACATGGCCGAGACGCTGAGCACGAGCATGGCTGGGACCACGGCAATCACACATTTGACCTTGTGGGTTCGTGTACAAGACATAGTTCATCTCCTTTTAGACAACAATGTCGTCTCTGCTATACGTGCAGGCGTGCTCACGTCCTGCCCGCGTCTCAAAAACCGTTTTACGGCGCATAGGTGCTGAACACATCCCGGGCCCAGGCTTGATACGCCTGTTCCAGCCGCCGTTTCACCTCGGGCTGCGCTTGCGCGTGGTTCCGTGCTTCCGGCTTTTCGTCGGCTAGGTTGACCAGCATCACCTCATCAAGCTTAGGCCGTCCCAGACCGTACGTCCCCTTATGGATCAGCTTCCAATCGCCCTCGCGCACCGCCCAACTCTGCTGCCACTGCCAGTACAGTCGCTCATGCCGTGATGGAGCAGCCGCGGCCTTGATCAAGGGCAGGACACTCCGGCCATCAAACTTAACGCCTGCCGGGCGGGTTACACCGCAGAGATCCAAGATCGTGGGATACCAGTCCATGATCGTCACGGCCTGATCGCGTACCACGCCCTGCGGTAAATCCGCCGGATAGCTGAGAATAGCGGGCACACGGATCCCCCCTTCCAGGAAACTGCCCTTGGCGCCAATCCAGGGCCCGGTATAACCACCCCCACCGTTCGCCCCGTAGTTGTGACTCTTAGGCAGACCGGACAAATGATCGTCCACCCGAATCTGATAGTCTTCCTCGGAATGGCCGTTGTCGCTGGTGAAGAGGATAATCGTGTTCTGCCGCAGCTCGAAGCGATCCAGTTGTGCCAGGAGCCGGCCCAGGTAGTGATCGCAGGTGGACACCACCCGCGCATAAGACCGACGCGGTTCCGGGAGATCCTTATACGCCTGAGCGTAGGGCCCCTCTGCCTGCTCCGGATAATGGGGGAGGTTCATCGCAAAGTAGAGAAAGAAGGGTCGATCCTGGTGCTGTTCAATGAACGACAGCGCCCGGTCGCAGATAAGATCCGGGAAATAGTGGCCGCGGAAGAACACCTCTCGAGTTCCCTCGAACAGATCGTGCGAACCAATCCCGTGCAGGGCGAAGTGGGTGTAGTTATCGATGAATCCGCTACGATGCCCAAAAAAGGTGTCGAAGCCGTGGCAAGTCGGTCCATAATCCCGATGTGCCCCCATGTGCCACTTCCCGAACAGCCCGGTCGCGTACCCAGCCCCCTTCAATGCCTCGGCCAAGGTGGTTTCCTCCAGGGCCAGGTTTCGCCCCTTCTTTCCGTGGATCCGTCCCTGGGTCCACGAATTCACATTGGAACGCTGTGGATGCCGTCCCGTGATCAAGGCGGCCCGCGAGGGACAGCACACGGTATGCGCGTAGGCCTGCGTGAAGCGCACCCCCTCCCGCGCCAAACGATCCATATTCGGTGTTTTCAGATCCTCCGCGCCGTAACAGTGGGCATCCAAGGTCCCCTGATCATCCGTGTAGAAGACCAGGACATTGGGCCGGAGCGCCCCGAGCAGTGTCACACTGGTTATGATCACAAACATGAGGGCCAAGTTCAAAAGTCGACAGGTTCTCATACGTCGTCACTCCAAACTAAATGAACCAGGGCGCTTGACACGTATATCAAACGCCCTGGCGGTTCAAGTACCCTGCGAAAGCAAGGGGTCCGTCAATCGAGCTGGATCTACGGATCGGTCAGTGAATTATCCTTCAGCCAGTCTTCCTGTAGAATAGCCAAATCCAGGTCATCGACAGTGCAGTCACCGTTGAGGTCCCCAGGAAACGGCTCGTAACCGGGCAGGGACCGGGCTGCCTCACAACCGTCGGCATACACGTTGATCGTGACCGTGTCCGAACCGGTGTATTCACCATCAAAGGCCTCCAAGCGCAAGACATACTCGCCAAGGGCTGACAGGACGATACTGGTATTCTCGGCGCCCGGATCGGTAATCACGGCGTCAGGGCTGTTGGGGTCATGGGGTTCACTCACCACCGTCCACTGGACGGTAAAAGCTTCATCATCGGTGACGGTCGCGTTCAGAGTCTTGGTCCTGACGCCGTCGGCCAGCCAGGTAACGTCATCGCCACCGGCGTCCACATTGGGAGGTATATTGTCTGCAAAAAAACTGAAGATAGGACCAAGAAATGGATCATCTGGATCGCCGATATAGGTGTCGATGGCCCAGTAGTACCGCACCTTTGGTTGAGTCTGCCTGGCAATGGAAGTCAGGTTCTGCTTGCTGACAATCTGAATGGCTGCCGGGTCGCTAAACGATTTCAGCAATTCGAGGTTGTCGGTGAAGTAGACGTCGACCAGAACCGGCTGCCCAGGCACCAGGGAGTCTGGCAGGGTCCAACCCAACTCGATACTGCCCGAGGAGATGATAATGCCGTCCGCCGGAATGGGATTCAACGGGTGAGAGGCCGTCACGGTCGTTTTGCCAGAGTTGGTCACGTCATAATCCATGTGCACCGTGCCCTGACCGTCATAGGCCGTAAGCCGGCCATCGTCTATGTAAGTTTGAAGTGTTGCGATATCATCACCGACAAGGATCATGGTACCTGCGGTAATATCCATCGAGCCCAAGGCAGAGGTTAGATCGAGATTGAGTGCTTTGAGAGTGCCACCGTTGAGATGTGCCTTGCCGGTGCCGCTATTGCCAGGTATCTTCAGGTCCCAACCTAACTGGACGGTACCGCCTGTCATGTTGAGCGTACCGGTGCCCCTCAGGCCGAGATTCATGTCGGCCGAAGTAAATAGACCGCCGCTGACATTCAAGATGCCGTGGCCACTGGCATTATCCACACCGATGTAGCACCCACCGGTTACCGTAAATGATCCGCCGGCGATGTCCAGGTTCGTGGTGAAAACTGAATTGCCGACCCGCAGCGTTCCGCATTGACCCTCAACACCGGCCGGGACCACGCAATGTGTGCCATCCGGCGAATCGACAAACATGTCATCGGCGGCGGTCGGGACAGCTTGAGGACTCCAGTTTTCGGGTGTGTTAAATAGCGAGTCGGGGCCGGCATCGGTCCAGTGCGTGGCAACGGCTTGAACATCAACCACCAGAGACAGCAGCAGAACCACGGAAACTGAATAGATCCATTTCTTGCACATGATAGTCCTCCTCAAAAAAAAGTAACCGTAAACACGCCTTGGCTATACACCGAGACAATCGTTGTCTTCAACAATCCCCTGATATGGCCCTGAAAACCATATGCTGGTGACAAAGAACGCTTCCTGGCTAGACTTGCCCTAACACTGACTTTCACCCTAGAGACTCCTAAAGAATCTAGGCTCTGTCGGAAAACTCGGTCGTCGGCCCGAGAGCGAGCGGTTTTTCGCCTGGCAAAGACGGCGAAGCAGGCGATATTGGTTTCATCGTCGATGCAGCCAGGC
>JADFMM010000038.1 GCA_022563885.1 Planctomycetota bacterium
TATTGGCGCTCAGAGTCAAGGTCACGTCACCCCCCTTTTCCGGAACCCGGGCTGAAGTGGAAATCACGCCACCAGGAAGATTAACGGCCGTTGCGATCAAGGGTGTGCGATCTCCGTCAACCCGGGAGACGGTCACCTTCAGGGGACGTAGAGGGGGACACAGAGAGGACGTAGAGGGCCAGGCTTAAACTTTCAACTGTTCTATTCGAACCAATCCTGTATAGCGTCGCATTTAGCCGTCATGGCAAGTGTCTTCCCCCTTGCACGCCAACAAGCGGGTCATCATTTTCACTTGACAAGCATTCCAGATCGAACTAGCCTGAAATAACAGCCATTGAGAAAATGAGGTATCCGAGCGACACCGGTTTAGCTTGGGCACCTTAGGACGTGCATGACAATAAGTTACCGAATTATCCGCTCAGATTTAGGTTGGATTTGGTCGTGATCGATTGAGCGAAACCAGAGGCGTAGTGTGCCTACGTTGAGGATTTCGCGATTGAGGAACGGCCAAAGACGACCTGAAGATGAGATGGAGAAACGGTAAGTTATTGTTGTGCGGGTCCTTAATACCAATCCAACCCCTGCGGCTATCTCGCTTTCCTCTCCTCTCCCTCCTCGCCGTAGGGGTCTTTTATGCGCAGAAGAGTAAGGAATTCAAACTCTACATGCCCCGTGGTCTCTGCGAGAAGAAACAATCAGCGACAACGATGCGGCCGGTTGTGCTACGCAAAAATCAATACCACCTGCAAGACGTTTAATTCCCGACGATTTGCAATGCCGTATTCGGTTCATTCAAGGTTTAATAGTACCAGATTTCGACGCGGAGATTCACGGAAACGTCAGACCTTTTCCAAAATGTGTCAAAATCTGTGGAGGCCCCATCTCCCTGCCTTTTCAGTCTGTTCACGAGTGGGTCTCAGATATTCAGGCTAGGCAACCCGGCTATAGACGTGATGCAAACCGCCCAGAATTGGCTTGCTAACAATCTTGCCTTCCTTTTGGGTTGGCCTATGTTCCGGGGAGTCCTTTACAAGCGACATATGAGTTCTGCTGACGTTGTAATACTCATTGATATATTCGTTCAGCACACTATGCAAATGCTTTTCGTTGAGAATGATCATGTGGTCCAGGCACTCCCGGCGAAGTGTGCCGATGACGCGCTCGGGGATTGGATTCTGCCATGGACTTCGTGGTGCAGTAGGTGTGTCTTCCAAGCCAAAGTTTCTTATATGTGCTTTGAAGTCATCGCTAAAGATTTTGTCGTTATCACGGATAACATATTTGGTTACTTCGTCGAAGGCAAACGTCTCGTGAAGTTGCTGAATAGCCCATTGCGAGTGAGGAGTTGACGTGACCGAAAAGTGCCGTATCTTCCGCCTATCGTGCGATATGGCAACAAAAACGTATGCTGGTTTGAAGAAGACTGTTCGGACAACCAAGAAATCAATGCCAACGATGTACTTGGCATGGTTACTCAGGAATGTTAGCCATCGCTGCTGCTTTGAATTATCACCGTCCTTGTTTTTACTCATGTATTTCGCCACGGTGTTGTCACAAACATCAATGCCCAGCTTTTTAAGTTCGCCTTGGATGCGTTGGGCAGACCATAGGATGTTCTCCTTTTGCAGCTTGCGTATAAGCTTGATCAACTCCCAGTCGATCGTCGGTCTGCCGACTCTTCGGGATTTCCATCTCCAGAACGCCTTAAAGCCTCTTTTGTCCCACCCAATAACAGTAGAAGGTTTGACGATAATGAGCGAGGATTTCCAGTCGCTCCAGATCCTCGCTAGCCAAACCCAGAAGATACGATCAGTGTTCTTGATTTTGGACCTCTTTATGCTGCGTTGCTGAACGGCCAATCGCTGGCGGAGAGCTAGGTTTTCAAGAACGATATCTTGTTTGCTCCTGAATATGAGCCTTAGAAACTCAGCGAAGAGCTTGGAGAGGGATTTCAAGGTTGCCTGCCTTCGAATATTTGCCATAGAATTCATACGAAATCGATATTCAGGAAGCTTACCTAGGCCGTTGGAATCAATCAAGTTCGAATTAATGCGTAGGACAAGGATTGGTTCCTTAGGGATCGGCAAGAAATAAGTTGGACATTTTGGGGTCCAAGTGTGCCCCATATTAGGTCGCGCCCGATTGAGCGAAACCACGGGCGTAGAGGTCCTACGTCGCGGATTTCGCGATTGAGAAGCGATCAAAGATGGGGTGCAATTGGGCATTCAAAAGCCCAAGTTATTCCTTGCCGTTCCCTTATCGATGGACCCTCTCCGTGTTGATTCGGGCAGGGGGGCATCCAGGGTAAGAGTGTAGGCAACACTTTCAGGCTATACTCCAGTGACTCTCATTCGTTAGGTGACCGGCCTTTGCCACTCTAGGATACCACCTAATTCTCTCAATAAGTCTACGCCTTCTTCAAAATACCTGCCAACGGTTTGTACACCATGGGAATCATCGCCGGGTACAATCGGGATGCCCAGTCCGATAGCAGAGGTTAGAATATCTCTGCTCGGATACGGCTCGCCGGCAGCCTTATCAAAGCCCGCAAGGTTTAAATCTAGAATCAGCCCCAGCTCGCTTATTGCAAAAAGATTGCGTTGTACGCGTTCCTGCACGGCGGGACTTTTAAGTCGTGTAGTGTAATCTGGATCGAATATCCTAACAAGGTCGAAGTGTCCAACGACTGCTGGCTTCAATCTCTGGACCATTTCCAACTGCTGATCAAAATATCGGCAGTAGAGATTCTCAAGGCTTCCCGACCGGTCAACCGCTCGCCTATAACCTTCCTCCGTAGAGTCGATCTCTATGTCATCCACGTGGTGTAGCGAACCCACGAAGTATTCGGGTTTATGCGTGTCTATTATGGCTCTTATGGATTTCTCTGATCCGGTATACGTCTCAGACTCAAACCCCACCAGAATATCGATTTGTTCGCTGTATTTCTGCTTAAGCCGACGACAAGTCTTAAAGTAATCATCAAACCTACACTGTAGGGCAGAGGCGTCTAGTCCCGCCTCTCGTTCATCAGGATAGACGAATCGATCGCTTACCGCTGGCATATGTTCTGTAATGCCAACCCAGCTAAACCCACGATTTATATAAGCTTGAACTATGTTTTCCAGGGAATCTTTCGCGTGACTACAGAACCCGCCACTATGGCCACCGTGTACCGAAACAAGTCGCGTATTCATAGTATTTCTTGACAAAAGTTCAGTTTTCTCTCCTAACACTCAATGGTAAGCGTATTGTTACCTTCCGTACCATACCATGATTGTAGAGATTTTTCTCGCCCTAGAGAATAGGCTGCAGGTTTGGGCTCTGTCTGAAAACGCCCATATATCCTTGGTGCAGCAGGAGTTAGGTGGGATCCTTAGCTGCACCTCACGAGTTCGATAAGATATGGATATATGTATCCGGATATATCTCAACGACATGCACACAATCTGATCCCCGCTTACGTTGCGTGAGGACAGAATCCCTGATAGAAAGTGCAAACAAGCCAACTATGCACGAGGATGACGCAATGCAACAACCCATTATCTTACGAACAGACGCCGAGTTGAATATGGGTGTGAGTGTGATGACGGAGCTGACGGCCATGGCGCGGATCGTCACAGCAGAAGATGACCGGCCGGAAACGATCGTGCGATGCGCTCCTGAAGCGGACATCATTTTCACCTGCTATGCACCCATCACCGCCGAGGTTATCAACGCCGCTCTCAAACTTCGCGGAATCGTGAAATACGGAGTGGGTGTCGACAGCATTGACCTTAAAGCCGCTTCGGCCCGGGGAATTCCGGTTGTGCATTGTCCGGACTATGGAACCGGAACCGTCGCCGACCAGGCCTTCGCGCTCCTGATGGCGCTCGCGCGAAAAATCACTCAAATCGACCGGGGCATGCGAAAAGGGGGTTGGCTATGGCCGGAGCCGAAATTCCTCGGAACCGAGCTGGGGAACAAAATCATGGGGATTGTCGGATTGGGACGCATTGGATCCGCCATGGCCCAGCGAGCGCTGGGCTTTGGAATGAAGGTGCTCGTTCATGATCCTTATGTTGAGAACGAAACCCTGGTGTTCGCCACGCTGGACGAGCTTGTCGAGCGTGCTGATTTTCTTTCCCTTCATTGCGTTCTAACACCCGAAACACGTGGAATGATAACTGCCGAACGGCTCCGACGAATGAAGCATACGGCCATCATCGTGAACGTTTCACGTGGGGCACTGATCGATCAGGACGCTTTGGTTGAGGCGCTAAAGAATGGAGAAATCGCCGGCGCCGGCTTGGATGTTTTTGTGGAGGAACCATTGTCCGTCGATCATCCTTTGTACTCATTCGATAACGTGGTCTGTTCGCCTCATTTCGCCTTTTACACCCGCGAGGCATTTGAGCGGCTCGAGCGGCAGTGTTGTGATAAGATTCGAGCCCTCCTCGAGGGAAAGATGCCTCCGGATCTAAAGAACCGGGAGATCCTTCCGGATGACGATTCACATCTTCGAACGGAAGGCGACATAAACTTATCCGAACATCGGCAGCAGTGGCAGGAGAACCATCTGGATGTGGCGACCCATGAATTGCTCGACCGTGACGCTCGCGTGTTCATACACCAATCGCTTTCGACCCCGTGTCTCAACACGATCACAGGCTGCGAAGGAATCTACCTTATTGATTCGCAAGGGCGGAGACTCATGGATTTCCATGGGAACAGCGTGCATCAGGTTGGGTTTGGGCATCCACGCGTCATTGAGGCTGTCAAAAACCAACTCGATGAGTTGTCCTTCTGTCCCCGTCGCTATACGAACCGTCCAGCGGTTGACCTTGCCGAAAAATTGGCCGCATTGGCCCCGGGCGCGTTGAATAAAGTGCTGCTGACTCCCAGCGGGACCGGAGCGATCGGCATTGCGATGAAAATTGCCCGCTACATCACGGGCCGGCACAAGACTGTCTCCATGACTGATTCGTTTCACGGGGCGTCCCTCGATGCCATTTCCATCGGAGGAGAGGCCCTGGTTCGGGATGGACTCGGTCCGTTGTTGCCAGGCTGCTTTCATGTGCCGTGGCCGAAGACGGAAAAAGATGCGGATGCGATTGAAAAAATCCTGATCGAACAAAAAGACATTGGTGCGGTGATTGCTGAGCCGATGCGTTGCACCACGGTTGAACGTCCCCACGATGCGTACTGGCAACGTGTCCGTAAACTTTGCGATGAACATGGTGCGCTGCTGGTTTTTGACGAAATTCCGCTCGCACTGGGGCGAACCGGAAAGATGTTCTGTTGTGAGCATTTCGGTGTGACGCCCGATATTCTGGTGATTGGAAAAGGACTTGGCGGCGCAATCATGCCATTGGCGGCCGTCATTGTGCGAGAGGATTTCGACATTCTTCAGGACCGTGCCCTCGGGCATTATACGCATGAAAAGAGCCCGGTCGCTTCTGCCGCCGCGCTGGCCACCATTGCGGTGATTGAAGAAGAGGGCCTCCTGGAACATACCCGGACTTTAGGCGCGGAAGCGCTCGAAATTATGGCCGCGGTCAAGAGCCGTCATTCGGTCGTGGCCGACATCCGAGGACTCGGTCTGGCCCTCGCCATGGAAATCGGGGACGACTCGGCCGACAGCATTCTCTACCACTGTCTCTCAAACGGTTTGAGTTTCAAGGTCTCTGCCGGGAACGTTCTCACGCTAACGCCCCCACTGGTGATTACGTCGGAACAACTCACCGAAGCATTCCAGATCGTTGAATCCGCCCTCAGCTAGGGATCGGCAATAAATAAGTTGGACAATTTGGGGTCCAAGTGTGCCCCATATTTGGTCGCGCCCGATTGAGCGAAACCATAGGCGTAGCTGTTCTACGTCGCGGATTTTGCGATTGAGAAGCGATTAAAGATGGGGTGCAATTGGGCATTCAAAAGTCCAAGTTATTTCTTGCCGGTCCCTTAGAACAGGTGGCGATTCAACAACATTCAATGCCATAATACGTCTCGTAGATTCGCCGCGCCTGAACACTGGCCTCCGCCCAGTCCCACGCCGCTTCGGTAAATCGATCCGGGCTCAGGCTCTTCACGTAATCGGAGGGAGCATCGTCGAACAGCGATTCGACCAATAGCCGGCCAATTCCGGCGGAGCCGGAGATGCCGTGTGCATTGCAACCACCGGCCATGACGAACCCTTCTACCCGCGAGCTTTCGCCGATGATGAATTGTCCATCGGGGGTGAACGTCGGCCAACCTTTTCCTACACGCGACTTCTCGGTTTTCTGAGATTCAGGAAACAGATGAATCATCTTTTTTTCGAAACTGTCGAGTACCGCCCAGTCCGGCGAGATCGCCGGCGCCATTTCCTCCATCGGATATGCTCTCGGATCCGCGTGGAGGGCTGCCGGCTCCCACCCGCCCAGAAGGAGGCCTCCTTCCGCGACTCGCCCATAAAGCGTCATGTCAGGGATCCGGAAACATGGCAGGGTTGGGGCGAGTCCTTCTAAGGGCACCGTGACAAAATACTCGTGCCGTACAGGGACAATCGGAAACTCAAGCCCGGCAAGTTTCGCTATGTGATAGGCATGTGCCCCGGCGGCGTTAATGACATATCGGCAGGTGACCTCGCCACGGTTTGTTTTCACACCTGATATCCGTCCGTCTTTAAGGACGATCTCTTCCACCGCCGTACCCATCGAAAACTGAGCCCCCATACGCTCGCATTCGTGTCGGTAGGCATGCACCAGGGATTTCGGAAGCATATAGCCGTCGGTCGGACACCAAAGAACGGCCTTTACGGAATCGAACTGCATCGGCGGCCACCGCTTCCTGGCCTCGCGTAGATCGATCATCTCACCTTCGAGCCCGCAGGAGTCGGCCACAGATTTCAGTTCATCGAATTGATCGACCGCTTCGTCAGAAAAAGCGATACGGATTGACCCGACCTCGTTCCAGTCCGGCTTCACCGAGGCATCTGCCTCAAGATCGCGAAAGGTCTGGGCCGAATGCATAGCCAGTTTTGTCCGATCGACGGAGTTACGCATTTGGCCGCAGAGCCCCGCTCCCTGAGAAGTCGTCACCTCGCCTACGTCGTTCGCACGCTCGATAAGCAACAGATCCGTCTTGCCGGCCCGGACTAGGCTATAAGCGACACCGCAACCGACGGCGCCGCCGCCGATGACCACAAACTCGAAATCGTCTTTCTTCAACTCTTTCATACTGGGTTAGAGAGGGATTTCAGATACCAGCGCACAAAGGCATCCACATTGTATTCCTTGTAGGTCGAAAAGGGACCGGGCCGGTATCCGCCCGAACAAACCCCGAGCTGGGCAACGCGACAGATGTCCCAATCCTGCTCCGAAGTGAGTTGCCAAAACGGCATCAATCGATCGAGTTGATAGTCTTTGCCTTCGACAGCGCTTTTATCGACCAGCCAGGCGACGCGTGCACGTGTCTTCCCGAGTCCGGCCGGGAGGAGGCGAGTGCTCACTGCGTGATCGCAACTGGCGTGGATCCACATGTTGGGCATCGTTCGCATGCGCAGGGTACCGACCTCCGGGTCGGGGTAGTCGCCCATCAGGGTGGACACCTGTTGCCCGTCCATCGACTCGCTGACGTAGCCGTCGGCCAGGGCGGTGCGGTTGGCCGAGTACCAGATATCGTGATCGGGGAAACAGGCCATGCCCGTTTGCTTGTGGCTGATGGTCAGGCCGGCGGCGCTCCACTTTTTCTCGCCGCGTTCGACCGCGCTCTCGATCCGCGTCCGGATCGCGTCGGTGGTGTCGTCTTCGTTATAGTGGTCGTAGTTCGCGCGGATGTATTGAGGATGATGTGCGTTGCAATGGTAACATTCTCGGTTGTTCTCCCAGACGAGTTTCCAGTTGGCTTCGATCTCGTAATCCACGATCTTCGCGATCTTCGCCGTGGCGAGCCCTTGCGGACGCGCCATAGGGGTCATCAATTCGAACGCCTTGGCGAAATCGGGCGGCGAGTCGGACAGGCAGATGTAGATCATCCCTTCGATCGTCCGGAGATGCACCGGGATCAGGCCGAGATCGTCTTTGTTCAGATCCTCCTGCATCCCGCGGTAGTATTGCAGCGATCCATCGGTCCCGTAGGTCCATTGGTGATAGGGGCAGACGAGCTTTTTAGCGTGCCCGGATTCTTCTCCGCAAATCTGCGTGCCGCGATGTCGGCAGACGTTGTGCATGGCGCGAACGACTCCATCATCGCCACGAATCACGATCACCGAATCCGTATCTACCTGCACGACGAAGAAATCGCCGACCTCGGGAATCTGGCAGGCATGCCCCGCGAAGAGCCACTGGCGCCGCCAGATCGCATTCATCTCCGCGCGGTAAACGTCGGCCTCCGCATAAAATGCTCCCGGGAGGGACCAGCCGCTGCGACGGGTGGCCATGAGTTCGGCGAGTTGTGCTAGGGGTTCATTCATCGATTTTTTGCTAGGTGCCACGGTGGTCGGCAGGAAGTTCCACAATCGCAAAATCCTGAACGCAGGCACACTACGCCTCCGGTTTCGCTCAATCGATCACGATCCAATCCAACCTAAATCTGAGCGGATAATTCGGTAATTTATTGTTGTACGCGTCCTAATCCTTTAGTTTCGGTCGAAAATACACCATTGCACCGATAAGCGAGAGCGGGACCACAATAGATATGGTTTTTCCCGTCGCGCAGCCGATGGGTGAAACCGTATTGGACTGAGCGTGCGGCAAGATCAAGGCCTCGTTATGCGGCGAAGCCGCTTAGTCCAATCATCACCACGGTGCTGGCGACCATCAGCAACGGGGTCTTTTGTTTGCCGATTAAAAGTAACAAATGAAAATATGATCAAGCCGATCCCTGTTACTGAAGCAACGTAGACCAAATCCACCATCACATCAGAATGATTTTGGCCCTTTGGAGCCCATAGGTCTTTGTAGAGTAAAATAAATAAGGTACCTAAATAACCTGAAAAATCTGCGATATAAATTAGAAAAGCGACATTAGCCGTTGTTCGCAGGCATGCTAAAAGTCTGTCGAAAAAGAAACATTGGAGGGGCACATAGGCCATATATAACCCGAGGCCAATCAAAACCATCCAAGTGAACGAATCGATAGATTTTTGGACAAACATACAGTTACTCACGAGGGCTAGAACTAATCCACTAATTATTATGAGATAGTTGAATAGAAGACCTTTTCGGTTATTTCTAATTAAGATTAAGCAACCTAATAAAATGGCAATTACAAACCCGATGATAGTTTCAGAAGTTGCGTAAGCGGCTGACGCAGTTATGCCATTGTCTTTAAAAATATCCGATCCGAAGTCATCGCGGTAAGATCGGATAATAGTAAATAAAATATAACTGATGACAATGGGAATGAAACCTAAACGATATGTTTTTAAAAAGTGAAAACGATCTGAGCGATTCATAGGTTCGCGTTTCGCACGTTCACGTATATCTTCTTCTGTAGGCGGAGGGATTTGAGCTAAGAGCCATGCAAAAAGAAACAAAGGGATTATGTAAACGAGGCCTGTCCAAAAAGGCATCCAAAATTCACCCATGTTTTCAAAAACGGTCATCAACCATCTTCCTGTTGAACGGGTAATGCCAGAAGCCATGATAAAACTACAACATAATCCGGCGCCTAACACATCGCTGGTTTTGCGTCCTTCCAAAAAAACCATCACAAGACCCCAGATCATGCCTAAGGGAAGGCCGTTAAGAAATAAGGCAATAGGTTTCCATTGATGTGGAAGAATGGCAAATAAAAGCAGCGTAAATTCAGCGAAAGCTACGAAGCTTAAAATAGCAACTAAGCGGTGTGAGCTTTTAAGCTCTGAAATAAATTTGATGCCGATAAATTTTGAGAGTGTATAACCAACCACTTGACTAAAAATCAAGATGGCTTTGAATTTGAGTGAGCGTCCATTATCAAAAACAAATAGTTCACCAAAGTAATCTACAGGATTATGACCATCGTAACCAATACCTGAAAAGGGTTTTCGCAAACCGTACATACAGAAATAAACACAAAAGGCGCACACGGTGGTGTAAATTGTAAAGACCGTTGGAGGCGCTTTGCTAAGCCAATTTTTAATCATGCCTCAGTATATAAAAAAAGAGAATGATAGATTGTTAGAATTTCATTTAATTTGATATTCAGCATAACTTGTTGTTCATGATTGGCAACAATAGACGAGGATTAGGCAGGGTGAAGCGATTCGCACAGGCAATCCGAGACCATCTTGAGCATAAATGGGACATAGGCGAGATAAACGCCCAAGCGGACGCAAACCATGCATGCATCCCTTTTCATCTTTCCCGCGTCGAGCAGTAGCGTGCTGCCGCCCATGAGCGCAAGACCCGAAATCATGATCCCGAAGGCGGCGACCAGGCCCAGCCGGTTGTTCTTGATCATGAACAGCGCGCCCAAGGCGATCAGCACGCCGAACGCAACCGGCAGTTCGGTGGTGGTGAGGATTTCAGGTTTACCTCCGAAGCCAAGGTCATCAAAAATCTCAACCATATAATTGTCGCGAAAATCCCGGTAGGCGGTGAGTAAAGAATACGCGACAAGCAGCATGATCATCCCCGGTAAAAAACGGCGCATAAATGCCCGGCGCTCCGCCCTATCCATCGGTTCCCGCTCAACCCGTGCCTGGATGTCGGCCGCCGTCGGTCCGGGAATCTGATTCAGAAGAAAGATTGCGATTGCGAAGGGTGCGAGTAAGATCAAACCCGTCAGGAAGGGCATCCAAAAATCCCCGGTCCCGTGTGCGTCGATCAGCCATTTTCCCACGGTCTTGACCATGCCGCTGGACAAGATGAAAGAACAGCATAGGCCGGCCAGCAGCAAATCGGAAGTACGCCGGCCCTCCAGATACAGCACGACGAGCCTCCAGACCATGCCGAGCGGCAGCCCGTTAAAAAACAGAGCCACAAGTTTCCAGTCGTCAGGCAAGATAACGAACAGCACCAGCGTCGCTTCGGCGGCAAGAATTAAGCCGGCCAGCGTCCAGAGACGGCGCCCACGGGTCATCTCCGAGCACACTTTGATCCCTATATACTTGGAGAGCGTGTAGCCGATGATCTGGCTGATCACAAATGCCGTCTTGAGGTCAAGATCCGTGCCGAAGAACTTTAGGCCCCCGTAGGTCGCCGCCGAAAACGGTTTGCGGAAAGCATACATGCACAAATAAACCGCGAACGAGGCACAGACTGCATAAAGGGTCAACACCCACGTCGGAGATCGTTCCAACCATGTTGTGATTCGCGATTTGTTCAGACTCATCGAAGGATCTTCTCTCTTTTGGGATCATAAGGTGATCTTAGAAATGCCTTGGCCGGGTAGCGAATCCCATCGTTTAGAATCTCAAATTGACTCTCCTTAATGAACGCTGGATTTATGATTCCGCCATCGGGTCTTTTTACATATCCCATGGCCACCGCGGCACCCAGCGTCGGCCCGTAGGCCCCTGAAGTCGTGTAGCCGACGGTTTCGCCATTACACAGGATCGGTTCGCTGCCCCAAAGAGTCGGATCGGGATCTTCGAGCACGAAGGCGACCAGCCGCTTGCGAATCCCCTGTTTCTTTTGCTTTAAAAGGGCCTCCCGTCCGATGAAATCGGTTTCCCAATCGACGGCAAACGAGAGGCCGGCTTCGAGGGGTGTTTCATCGGAGGAAATGTCATGTCCCCATGCGCGATAGGCCTTCTCGATGCGCATGGCATTGATCGCGTAGTGTCCCGCGTTTCTCAGATCAAACGACTCGCCGGCCTTGACCAGAGTGTCATAGACGAGCGAAACACTCGACGGCGGACAGTGAAGTTCCCAGCCCAGCTCTCCTACGTAGGTGACCCGAATGGCCCGTGCCTCGGCGCCGCCAATCGCGATGAGTTGGGCCGTCCCGAAGGGGAAGGCCGGGTCGCTCAAATCGGACTCGGTCACTTTTTCCATCAGCGCTCTTGAGTTCGGTCCCATCACACCGACCACTCCGAATTCAGTGGTCACGTCGAACAGTTCCGTATTGGAGCCCGGCGGGACGTGGCGCTTTATCCATTCGAAGTCGTGAACGGTTTGCCCCGTCGACGTGATGATATAGAACTCGTCCTCGGTCAACCTGACCAGGGTTAGGTCTGACTCGAAGGTGCCACGCTCATTGAACAGCCCGGTATATACCGTCTTGCCCAATGGCACGTCGACATTGTTCCCGCACAGACGCTGGAGGCAGGCAACGGCGGCTGGACCTTTCAGCATGTATTTCGAAAAGGTCGATTGGTCGAAGATGGCGACGTTCTCCCGGCAGGCCTTGACTTCGTCTGCCACGTAAGGCGCCCAATTCTGTTTCTGGAATGAATAGTCGACCCTCGGTTCCACGCCGGCCGGTGCAAACCAGTTCGCGCGTTCCCAACAGTTGGAAGACCCGAAACAGGCGCCTCGGTCGCTGAGCCGATCATGGAGCGGGGTCCGCCGGATCCCGCGCGCCGTTTCCATCTCGCGGTTTGGCCAGGCCATCTGGTAATGCAGGCCCAGAATCTCTGTCACCCGAGAGCACAAGTAGGAGCGGTCGTTCTGAATGGGTGAAAATCGGCGAATATCGACGGACCACAGATCCATGGTCGACGCTCCCTGCTCCAGCCACTCGGCCGCGTATTTGCCGGCGCCTCCGGCGCTCGCGATACCGACGGAATTAAACCCCGCGAGAACGAATACCCCCCCGACGCCCGGCGGTTCTCCCATGATGAAATTGTTGTCCGGCGTAAAACTCTCCGGACCGTTCACGAACGTTGGAAAATTGGCACGCTCCAAGACCGGAATGCGGTGTTTTCCCGCGCGGAATGGCTGCTCATATTTTTCCCAGTCCGGCTCGAGTAGTTGAAAACTGAAATCGTCCGGCACACGCTCGACCGTCCATGCGATCGAAGACTTCTGGAACGCTCCCAGCATGATCGAGCCATCGTCTTCCGAACGGAAATAGATCATCTCATTGGGATCACGGCCCACCGGCCGGTTCGCGTCCACCCCTTCGATCGGCTCGCTCACGATATAGTGATGCTCGACAGGGTGGAGGGGGATGTCGAGACCCATCTTCAACCCGAGTTGACGCGTCCACATGCCACAGCACAAGATCACCCAATCGGCAGCCACATCGCCACGGTCGCTACGGACTCCGCGCGCGCGGCCATCTTTCATGATCACGTCGTCAACACGCACCCCTTCAATCACCGCGGCCCCTCGATTCTTCGCTCCGGTTGCCAACGCGTTGACAACCCCCTCCGGCTTGACCTTGCCATCGTGGGGAAGCCAGACCGCGCCCAATACGTCATCGACCCGCATCAGTGGCCATCTTTCCCCTGCCTCGTCCCCTCCGATGATGTGGGCTTCTACGCCAAAGACCTCCGCCATCGCTGCCGTTCGCCGAAGTTGCGTCATGCGTTCTTCCGAAGTCCCCACGATGAGGCTTCCCACCTCGTTCCACCCGGTTTCGCAGCCGGTCTCTGATGCCAGCCTCTGGTAGAGTTCGACGCTGTATTTATTGATTCGGGTGAGGCTGTTCGAGGTGCGGAGTTGTCCCACCAGTCCGGCAGCGTGCCAGCTCGTGCCGCCCGCCAGTTTTCCCTGTTCGAGCAAGAGGACGTCTTTCCAACCCAGTGCCGTCAAATGATAGGCCACACTGCAGCCGACGATGCCCCCACCCACGATCACGACCCTGGCGGAGGTGGGGAGGACTTCATCTGTCGACATGAGTGCCTCCTTCATGGACATCATGGATTGCCTGCGATAGACTATCACGAATAGTTCTGTTACCCTAACCGCTATGGCACCCGGAGAACAGAAGTTTAACCTGATCATTTTCGACCTGGACGGCACCCTGGTCGACACCGAGGATCTTCATGTGGGATCCTTGATCATCGCGGCGCGGGAAAGAGGGTGTGAACTGAGCCTGGAGACGGGGAATGAATACATCATCGGTAAGCCATGGGACAGATCGTACCAAGAGATTCAGCGAGATCATCCTGATCTGTTTCATTCAAGTAAGGATTTGCAGGAAGCCTGCGGCCCACACTTCGATCAAATGATTGCATCTGGGAACGTCGCTATTCCCGAGTCGGTGACCCTCCTCGAAGAACTCGCAAGAGAGCTGCCGGTGTGCATCGTTTCCGGATCATCCCGCGCCGAAGTCGCTTATTTTGTCGACTTTTTGAATATTTCGAAAAGGGTCGCGTTTTATCTGGGTAATGACGATTACCACGAAGGCAAGCCCGATCCGGGATGCTTTCTTGAAGCGGCCAGGTTAGCGGGTGTTGATCCGCACGAATGTCTCGTCTTCGAGGATTCCTTCGCCGGAGTCGCCGCGGCCAAGCGCGCCGACATGACCTGTGTGGCGCTCAAGCGAGAACCCAACACCCAGGATGTTTCACAGGCCGATCTCATCCTGACTAATCTTGCCGACTTCACCTTCCAAGGATTTGAATGATCCGACTCTGTTTTTATAGCTAATGGGATGGGCATGCTACAAAATACCGGAAACATGAAGATGAATTTTCAAACCCGAAACCCGTTCAACGGCGAAGTCATTGCCACCTATGAGTGCGACGATTTGGACGGCGTCAATGCGAAAATTGGGACGGTCAATGATCGCTTTAACGCGTGGCGCCGCGTCCCTCCAGGCGAGCGCGCCACTCTGCTGCAAAAGGCACTGACTTACTTCGACGCCAACCGTGACGTGATTGCTCGGGAAATCACCGGGCAGATGGGTAAACCGCTCCGCCAGGCGAAAAACGAGGTCGCCACCTTTTTTGAGCGTGCAGACTACCTGCTCACGACGGCCGAGGAAACGCTGGCGCCGGAGGTGCTTGCGGAAAAAGACGGACTCTGCCGCCGTATTGAGCATGTTCCTCTGGGAACAGTCATGATTTTCGCCGCCTGGAATTATCCGCTTTTGATTGCTGTGAATGGCGTCCTTGCGGCGTTACTTGCCGGCAACTCGGTGGTGCTCAAACATGCACGGGCCACCCTCTCCATCGGCGAACATTTTGAGAAGGCCTTTGGCAGGATCGAAGGACACGAAGGGCTGCTCAAGCACATTGTGGCCGACCACGACACCTTGGCGGAGGTCCTTCAGGAATCCAACATTCATCACGTGGTGTTCACCGGTTCCGTCGAGGGCGGACAGGCCGTTTACCAAAGCACCGCCAAACGCGCCATCGAATGTCACCTGGAACTGGGCGGCAAAGACGGCGCCTTTGTAGACGCAGATACCGACCCGGTCAAGGCTGCCGAAGTCCTGGTGGACGGAGCCATGTACAATGCAGGACAGTCCTGCTGCGGCATTGAACGTGTTTACGCTCACGAAGAGATCTACGACGTCTTTGTGGAGACATGTCGAGAGCTGATGACCGCCTACCGATTGGGGGATCCGATGGAAGATGACACTGATCTAGGACCCTTGATTCATGCCAACGCCGCCGAAAAAATGGAAGCGCAGATGGAAGACGCCCGCAGGAAGGGCGCCCGCGTCTTGTGCGGCGGCAAAAAACGCCTGATCGGTCACGGCACGTTTTTCGAGCCGACATTGCTTACCGACGTCACGCACAACATGGACGTCATGCGGGAGGAGAATTTTGGCCCCATCATGCCGGTGATGAAAGTCTCCGGCTACGACGAAGCCGTTGCACTCATCAACGACTCCCAATATGGTCTCACATCCGCCATATTCACTCGGGACGACCGGATGGCTGAACAGTTTTCCGTGGACGCAAACACGGGAACGGTGTTCCGGAATCGTTGCGACTACCTGGATCCCGCCTTACCCTGGACGGGCGTCAAGGACAGCGGTAAAGGTTCCGGGTTATCACGTTTTGGCTTCTATGGTCTGACGCGTCGCAAAGCCATTCATTTTCGCCAGAAATTATGAGGGATCTCCACCGTGAATGAAGTCGAGCGGAATAAACTTGAGCAACTCAGAAAAGAAGAGGTAAAACGCGTAAAGGTCGCGTTCACCGACATCGACGGCGTGCACCGAGGTAAATTGATCGATCTCGACAAGTTTGCTTCCATTCTAGAAAATGGCGGCGGCTGGTGCGATTGTGTTCTCGGCTGGGATATCAACGACCAGCTTTACGACAACGCGTCATTTACAGGCTGGCATACAGCCTTTCCTGACGCACGCTTTGGTATTGATCTTTCAACGGAGCGGCGCCTCGAAGATGAGGATGACATTCCCTTCTACCTGGTGAGTCTTGCTGATGAAAGCGGTGGGCTCCACGACATCTGCCCGCGCAGTCTCCTGCGGCGGGTGCTGGAGAAGGCCGAGGCCATGAAGCTCGGAGTCTATATGGCCTTTGAGTATGAGTTCTTAATCCTAGATGAAACACCGAACTCGATACGCGAAAAAGGCTTTCGCAACCTTAAACCCCTTACACCCGGAAATTTCGGGTACTCTCTGTTACGTACCAATACGCATTCAGATCTATTCGGGGAATTCATGGTTTACTGTGAAAAAATGAAGTTCCCCTTGGAAGGACTGCATTGCGAAACCGGACCGGGCGCCTGGGAGGCGGCTCTGAGGTTTGACAAGGCCCTCCCCATGGCGGATAGTGCGGCCCTGTTCAAGACATTCTCTAAGAGTTTTTTCCAGAAGCGAGCCCTGCTGGCGACTTTTATGGCCAAGTGGTCCATGGATTATCCGGGGCAGAGCGGGCACGTCCATCAGTCGTTGTTTGATCTCGATAGCGGCTCGAACCTCTTTTATGACGCCGACGGCGAGCACAACATGAGTACTATGATGCGGCATTACATAGGTGGGCAGCAGAAGTTTCTCAAAAGCTTTCTCTGCATGTTCGCGCCAACCATCAACTCGTATACGCGCCTGGTTAAAGGCTACTGGGCCCCGACGGCGGCCACCTGGGGGATTGACAATCGTACCACCGCCTTGCGGGTGATCCCAGGGTCTTCTAAATCTCAGCGCGTGGAATTTCGTCTCGGATCGGCGGACGGCAATCCCTATCTCGTCTCGGCCGCGATCATCGCCGCGGGCTTAGCCGGAGTCGAACAAGAGCTGGAGCCGACGGAGGCCCTCACCGGGAACGCCTATGAGCAGGAAGAGGGTCTTCCCCCGGAACTGCACCTTGCGAGCAACCTGCGCGACGCGGTACGAGATTTCCAGGCCTGCCCGCAAGCGGCTGAATTCTTCGGGGCTGCATTTGCCGAACATTACGCATCATCCCGGCTCTGGGAAGTGCGTGAGCATGAACGCCAGGTAACCGATTGGCAATTAGAGAGATACATGGAGATTGTTTGACAAAATGCAGCAATACAATTTCCCTACCACGATTTATTTTGGCGACGATGCCCTGGAGTCGCTCGCCCGTGCCATCAAGGGCAAGGGGCACCAGAAGATGCTTCTGGTCACCGATAGAACACTCACGTCACTGGGGTTGGCGAAACAGGTCGCCGACGTATTATTGACCAGCGGAGCCGAGATCGTTCTTTTTGACCATGTTCATCCCAATCCCCTTGAGGAGGATGTCGAAAAAGGATCAGACGCTTTCACCTCCACTGGCTGTGACAGCATCGTTGCCCTCGGTGGCGGCAGTCCGATGGACGTCGCGAAAGTTATCAATGTCGCCACGACCCACGCCGCACCCCTGTCGCGATATGACGACGCCATTGGCGGTGGAGATCGAATCGTTAATCCAATGGCTCCCCTGTACGCTATCCCTACCACCTCGGGAACCGGTAGCGAGGTGGGCCGGGCCGGCGTGATTATTCTGCGAGAAACGAAGAGAAAGACGATCATCTTCGCCCCAGCGCTCATGCCCCGTATCGCCGTCCTTGTCCCCAGACTGACGGCGGGGTTACCGCCGCATATTACCGCTGCTACCGGGATCGACGCCTTTACGCACTCTCTGGAGGCTTATCTTGCGCCCGGGTTCCATCCCTTGGCTGACGGCGTGGCGCTTGCAGGCATGCGCATTTGTATTCGTCATCTGGAAACCTGCTGCAAAGACGGGCAGAATCTGGACGCCCGGGGTCGGATGCAACTGGCCTCCTCCATGGGCGCTACCGCGTTCCAGAAAGGCCTGGGCATGATCCACTCCCTGGCTCACCCTCTCTCCGCCCACCACGATACGCATCACGGACTGGCGAATGCGCTGCTCCTACCAGATTCCATCGAGTTTATCGAAAACAGCGACTTGGATCAGGATCAGAAGGAACGCATTGCCGATGTTCTCGATCTTTTTGAAAAATCCGGCCTGGCCCGGCAAACGCTCGCGGAGACCTGCCGCCATTGGTTTGCTCAACTGGGTATCACCTTTGGTTTGAGTCACCACGGTATTCCTGAAGACAACCTCGTATTTCTCTCCGCGGAAGCATTTGAGGATCCCTGTCATCGCAGCAATATCATCCCGGTGACGGAACCCGATCTATTGAGCGTCTATCAAAAGGCATATCCATAGTGCGTATGGGTCTCTTGCTTTGCGATCACACCAAACCCTCCTTGAGGCACATTTCCGGGGATTACTCCGATATGTTCACGGCCATGATGCGAGAGTATGCGCCCGATGTGGAACTGGAAATCTACGACGTTCAAAAGGGCGACTATCCGCCTGACCTCGACTCCTGTGATGGTTATGTATGCAACGGATCCGCCGCTTCGGTATACGATGACGAGATGTGGATCCGCAATCTTGAAGCATTTGTTCGCCGCTTGTACCGAGAGAAAAAGAAGTTGGTCGGCATTTGCTTCGGTCAGCAAGTCATGGCTCAGGCATTGGGTGGACGGGTTGCTAAATCGGACCAAGGCTGGGGCGTAGGTGTAAAAGCCGCTCATGTGGTCAGGAGTCGGCCCTGGATGAAACCGGCCGCGGATTCATTTCGCTTGCTGGTGAGCCATCAGGATCAGATTGTCGAGTTGCCTCCCGGGGGAGTGGTGCTGGCCGAAAACGTTCATTGCTCAGTTTCAATGTTTCAGACTGGAAATTCCTTTCTAGGTATTCAGGGTCACCCTGACTTCACCAAAGAATACGCGCAGGCTCTTATGCATATGCGTAGGGACAGCATTGGCAAAGAATGCATTGAAAAGGCCGACCAAACCCTGGTTCAGAAGCTGGATGTTGGGCTCATCGTTTCCTGGATCGTCCATTTTATAGAAAGTTGACTACCAGAACATCGACTCCCGAACCGATTTGATTAAGGCCCGGAAATCGTCCGGGAAGACGTGCCCGATACTCCCCACGCGAAAGGTGTCCACATCGGTCACCTTCCCGGGATAAATCACGAATCCACTCTTTTTTAACCGCGTGTAAAACTCCTTGAATGTATAGTCGGGTGAATCCGGATTGTAAAAAGCGGTGATGATGGGTGACTGAAGCGCGCGGGGTAAGAGACAACGGATGCCAAGTCCCTCCATACCCTCGACCAGAATTCGGTGGTTTTCGCAATAGCGCGCATTTCGGGCGGCGACACCGCCTTCTTCTTCGAGTTCCACCAAGGCCTGAGCGAACGCACGCACCGTGTGCGTTGGAGAGGTGTAGCGCCACTTTCCTCGGCTTTGGTCCATGGTACGCCATTGATCGAATAGGTCGAGCGAGAGGGAACGCGCCTGGCCCTCGCAAGCCTCGAGACGTTCCCGCCTGCAGATGACGAAACCAAATCCAGGCACACCCTGAATACACTTGTTGGCGCTGCTAATGATGAAATCAATGCCCAAGGCAGCTATGTCCATGGGCATGCCTCCAAAGGTACTCATGGCATCGACGATGAAGATCCGCTGGTAGCGTTTCACCACGTCGCCCACGGCTTCAATCGGATTTAGCATGCCGGTTGTCGTTTCGCAGTGGACCATCACCACATGTGATATTTTCGGGTCTTTCTTCAAGGCCATCTCCACCGTCGCCGGATCGGGAGGGGCCGTTTCACCCGACTCTTCCACGAGGTGATCGATTTGCAGTCGCGCCGCGATCTGGGCCAGCCGCTTCCCATAAGCACCGTTAGCCAGAACCAGCAGTCGACCGTCATTCGGCACTACCGTACCCAGGGTTGCTTCAACGGAAAAAGTGCCGCTTCCCTGCATGAGGACTGAAGTGTACCCTGCGGACGTGGTGGCGAGTTCGACCAGTTTCCGGCGAATCTTCTGAACGATGCCGACATTGTAATCGTCGTCCCAGGTGCACCAGTCCCGCATCATCGCCTCCTTGACCGTTTTCGAAGTACTCAACGGTCCGGGAGTAAGGAGGACATAGGGGTTTTCCATTAGGGCCGTTCTCCCTGTGCCAAAGGAGCGTTGATATCATCTCCCGCCACACTCGCATTCCCCTTTTCCAGCGCGTCGCGTCGGTCCGCGTCTTCTCGGCGCCAGTCGCGTAGGACTTCGGGATCGTCCATACGGGGAAAATCTTGGAGTCCTTTCCAGTCGAACGCTTCATCGAAGGGGTCCAGGGCCCGGTTGGGATCGAACACCTGAGCGTGGACTGGCAGGACCTCGTAGGGGCTGGCGTCCGGTTCGGGCTGAAACATGTCGGAGAGGTCACTGGCCATGGCATCATATTGGTTGATGAAGGGGATGCCCAATATCAAGAAAGTCGTCTTGAGGATCGAGGGAATAGAGGTGTGCACATGGGAGACATAGCCTCTCTTGGCGTAGGGACTCACCACCAGGCAGAGACTCCGGTGAGCGTCCACATGATCCCGCCCATTCTGAGCGTCGTCCTCGGTGATGATAATCGCCATGGACGGCCAAAACTCGGTCTGACTGAGCCGTGCGATCACGCGGCCCAGGGCCAGGTCGTTATCGGCCATGTAGGACTCCCGGAAGGGGTACCCGGCCTCGGGGCGTTCGCCGGCCCCGTGGTCGTTGGGTAGGGACATGACGATCAGGTTGGGGAAGGGCTCCTTACCGGAAAGCCAGCGCCCATCGAGTTCCCTTTCGAACATATCCACTCGAAACTGATCGGGGATGTTGGTGTTGTACGTGGCGAAGAGACGCGAGGTCCGTTCCCACAGGGGCGCGGGAATCGGATAGTTGACGGCCAGTCGGATCCCGGTAAAGGGGTACTCCGCCGTCGCCTCCGTCCCGGGGAACTCGAAGCCCATGCCGAAATTGAAGAAGTTCACGTGATGGCGATCGAGATGATCCCAGAGACTGCCCACTTCCAGATAGTCCTCCGGCAGGAGCGCGGCGTAGCTCCCGGTCACTGCGCGACGGCCCGGGGCCGGGGAGTCGAGCAGGTAACGCCGCCGCCCGCCGTAGGAGGCGGTGGTACTGGTTTCCGTCCATACGCCCGGGTAGACACCCTGTAGCCAGCGGTGTCCGTCGGCGGAGTGGTCGGCGTCACAGTAGAAATTGTCCGAGCAGGCATAGTGCCGGGCCAAGGCCTGGTGGTTGGGCATGACATTCACGTGCTCGACGACTTCATCGGGACGTTTCGTGGATCGTACCGTCGTATCCAAGCCGAACTCGGTGAGGCCGGGGTCTCCCCGCCCCCCCGGCAGCTCGCCAAAGATCTGATCGTAGGTGCGGTTTTCCTTGAAGATCAGCACCACGTGTTTAATGGGAGACGTATAGGCGCCCACGTAAGGAGGCACCGGATTGCGTGGGCCCATTGCCCCAGGGCGATGCCAACGGACCTGCACGTTGTTCTGCAGCACCTGGCTTGTTTCCGCGTCCAAAGCGTCATCGGCGGGGATGGGCAAGACCGAGACGGTGCCCCGCATGAGGTTGCCGATGTAATGGTCCCGTTCCTTGTACCGTACGCCCGGCCCCCCATTGGGACCGGCGCCAAAGCCCTTGGCATTGGCCACGACCAAGTGACGCCCGTCCGGCGTCACGGCCAGCTTACTGGGGAACCAGCCCACGGGGATGTGCCCCAGCACCCGATGTGTCTCGGTATCGATCACGCCCACGGCATTGATGCCGGCTTCGGCCACGTACAGGCGCCGCCCATCCGGCGATAGGGCCAGACCGAAGGGAATGATCCCCCGCAGACGGTTGAGCGGCTCGGGCAGTCGCAGCAGGATGTCGGCACGACGTTGCCGTGATCGCGCATCCACCACCGTGATGGAGTCATTGGTCCCGTTGGATACATAGACGTGGCGCCCATCGCTGACCACGGAGTTGGGAGATGCGCCGCCCAGGGCGGGGATGCCCTCCACCTTCTGGCCCACTCGTACCCCTGTCTTGATCCGCGCGGTCACGCGTCCCCTATCGGGATCGCCGAGATCGATGGCGTAGAGCGACACCGCCTCCGGCGCATTGGGGTCGCCCAGGCCGGGGACCCGGATGCCCTGTACGGTGGCCCCCTCTATCATCTCCCGGGAAAGATAAGGGAAGGGGGCGAAGGTCAGCGCCGTCTCTTTGAAGTTGTTGGGATCGAAGCCGTCGATGGCGCTGTATTCGAAGAGACCGATGTTCGCCACGTAGAGGGTCGCGCCGTCCGGACTGAGGCACAGACCGAAGGGATATCGGCCGACCGGGATGACGTCCACGATGGCACGAGTCACCGTGTCCACCGCCACCACCCGGAAGTTCATCTGATCCACCACATAGAGGCGCGTCCCATCGGCAGTCAGGACCAGATCACCCGTGTAGCTGTCGTGCCAGCTACGCCCTCGAAAGGGGACATTCAGATCGACGGTCGCCAGACGCGTGCCCTCGGCCAGGTCCCAGATCATCACCGTCCCGTCGTCACCGCCCGCGGCGTAGAGTTCTTGCGCGCGTTCTCCCTGGCCGATCGCCACCCCCATGAAACAGGCATTGAGAATGCCCGCATCCGTTTCCACGGACTCCGGAATGGTTTGTACGTGGGGTTCTTCGGTTAGGGCCCCCCGAATGATACAGAGCGAAAAAGGTTCCGTGCCGCTGTTGACGGTCACCACGGTTTGACCGTCGGGCGACAGCGTCAATCCGTAGGGATGGGGCTCCACGACGATTTGTCTACCCCGGGGCGTCAGCAAACGCCCGTTGGGAATCACCGAAACGCCGTCCTCCTGGATCTGGCAGTAAAGTGTCCCGGCCGGGGCCGTGAAGACAGGCTGGACGCCGGAGAGCGCTGCCTCTGCCAGGTGTGACAGGAGGCACACCAGCCCGCTGACGAGCCAGGGAATGCGGTTCATTGGCTCAATTCTCTACGGCAATCATCTGGATGTCCGGCACGGGCACCGCGATCCGCTTCGATTTTCCGCTGGTGGGGTAAGCCACCTCAACTGTCACGGCATCCGCCCCTGCCTCGGCGCAGGTGCCATGGTATACGGTGGTCGGGCCCATGATGCGCATCATACCGGGAGGCGGCGGCGGAGGAGGCACACGGCCCTGGGGGGTAGCGGCCATGATTGCACAGCGTTTGCCCACCATCGTTCCCGAGATACGATCCACCGGGATCGTCTGCATCCCCTTGGAGACGGCGTCGAAGTAGGCCTTCGCCGCCGCAGGGTCCGGTGTCCCGCCACCCTGAGAACGGTCGACGTTCTTGTCCTTGCAGCCAACTCCTGCCAAAAAAGCCCAAAGCAACAGTAGGCTGATGCATCTACATCTCTTTAGCATATGCTCTTCCACAAGTCTCGTTTACACAAACATCCACATCCCGCGGGCCAAGCTGCCGGTCCCTTACCACTCATCATTCGTGTCGAGCCCGGTATACCATCTGCGTGGAACGTCATGGCCTGTGGTCTTTCGTATCTGACCGACGTGGCCGTCCAGCCAGGCAGTGGTTGATTTTCCTCCATGGCGGAAGCACTCGTCAACCGCGTTAGGGAAATCTCCCAAGGTGCCGCCATTACGCCACTGGGTCAGGTTGATGTCAGCCCCGGCGCTGATGGTAAATGAATCAGATCTGACTTCCAGCTTCTGCTCGATATGGTCCTGGAACATGATCATTTCTGCTGGGCGTTTAGGATCATTGAAGAGATTGAAGTGACGGCCTTTGTCACTATTCCAAACGAGATAGCCATTCAGTCCATAGGAACAGTACTCAAAGAAGTGTTGATAGGGGTACCCCCAACCATCCTCCGGCCAATCGTCGACCCGGATGTGGCTGGGACAGTGGAAGATCTCATTGCTCTTGGTGTAGGGCTCGTAAGCTATACCCCAGTAGGCCTTGTTGTCAGTCAAATCATATTTCTTGAGGATCACCGGTTGCTCCCAGGCGTTGTCCCAGAGGCCGTTGTTGGGCGCAGGGGGAAGATAGCCGTCGTAGTCTTCCGCGTACAGGCGGAAGCACATGGCCAAGGAGTTGCTGTGGGCGGTGCAGACCGTCTGTCTCCCCTGCTCGCGGGCCCGACCGAGGGCGGGCAGCAAGACTGACATGAGGAGGGCGATAACGGCAATCACGACCAACAGTTCGATCAAGGTAAAACCCGCTTTTCGTTTCATGACTGGTCCCCTAACTTAAAACAGTCTAGCATCCGTGATCCGTGGGATCGTTAGAATCCTCACAACTGGCATACATCATAGCGACCCATCTTACAGTGATATGGGCAGGCCGTAAACCCTCTGCGAGTAGCGACGTCCCGCGTCTCTTTATGGTGCCTGCAGACAGAGAAAACCGGGCCTGCGTCAGGGTTTGACGCAGGCCCCGGTCACGAACACTGTATCTGGGCGTTGCCCTATGGGGCGAGTTCACCCACGACTTCGACATTGTCGATGGCCCACCACCAGTCATTGCCGGCCTCGACCATGCCGAAGGTGATCACCATCTGGGTGGCGCCCTCCGGACTTTGCAGATCCACGTTGACAGACTCGCTGGTGGCGTCGTCCTTGAGGAAACCGGTGTCGGCCCCCTCGGACTCCCAACGTAGAACCTCGAAGGGCTCGCCGCCGTCATAGGAGACCGTGATAATCGCGGTCTGCGTGTCCTCGCGACGCCAGCTCGAATCGAACTTCAAGCGTAGCGTGCCGGCCAGGAGCTCGGTCGGGATCTCGATCACCGGAGAGACCAGGAAGGCGTTCATCAGGCCCTCGGGATGAGCGGCATCGTCCCATTCATCCGGATCGGCCACCGCCACGGTACCTTGACCCAGCGCGAATTGGGAACGCTCCTGGTCGCCGGCCGCCTGGACCCACCAGTCCTTATTGGCGAAGGCCCAGCCGGCCCAGTCGGTCACACCATCGGTCGTGGGATCGCCAACACCGGGCACCAGGCTGTTGTCATTGAACCAACCGGCCGGTGGGACGTTGCTCCAGATCGCGGCGATATCCGCCGGCGGGGGCGACTGAGCCTCCTCGACCGGCAATTGCAGGGCCACGCCCTCGAAGTCCTCGGCGAAGAGCAGGTTGCCGTTGCTGGACAGTTCGAGGTTGTCTACGGCCCACCACCAGTTGTTGCTGGTCTGGAAATAACCCAGCGTCAGGACCAGGCTCTGGGCACCGCCCGGCTTCGAGAAGTCCACCGTCACCGACTCGTTGGGCAGGTGGGCATGATAGAAGGCGCTGAATCCCCCAGATTCCCAACGAAGGATCTCGACAGGGGCTCCGCCATCAAATGAGGCCGTGATGGTGGCGGTCTGATTGACCTCCGGCCGCCAACTGGAGGCGAACTGCAGTGTCAGATTGCCGCCGGCCGAGGACACGTCGATGGCCGGCATATCGATGAAGGCATCGTAGGATCCGGCCGGATGCGGGAGATCGTCCCACTCATCCGAATCGGCGATCAGGACCGCGCCTTCACCCAGGGAAAACTCGGCCCGACGCTGATTGCCGGCCACGAAGGACCACCAGTCCTTGTTGGCCACGTGCCATCCCAGCCATTCGTCCACACCGTTATTCTCGCCGTCGACGGGAATCGCGCTGTTGTCGCGGACCCAATCGGCGGGCAGGTCCTCACTCCACACCAACTGGGGCGTCGGAGGGCTTTCTTCCGGGCTGAGACCCAATGGGACGCCTTCGAAATCCTCCGAGAGGAGCCGAACGGCATTGGACTTGGGCTGGCCGGCCACCATCACATTGTCGATGGCCCACCACCAGTCGTTGCCGCCCTCTAGCATGGCAAAGGTCACCACAGCGGTCTGGGCGCCGATCGGGTTGTTCATCGCTACGACGACATGCTCGTTCTCGGCATCGTCTTTGACGAAACCGGTGTCGGCCCCTTCGGACTCCCAACGTAGGATTTCCACGGGTTCGCCACCATCGTAGCTCACCGTGACAATCGCGGTCTGGGTATCTTCACGACGCCAGCTCGAATCGAAGCTCAGCTCCGCCGTACCGGTGCCGAGCGCGGAGACATCGATGACCGGGGTGGTCAGCAGCGAGTTCATGCGACCGTCACCCTCCAGGAAGTCATCCCATTCGTCCGGATCGGCCACCGCCACGGTGCCGCTGGCCAGGGTGAACTGCTCGCGGTTTTGACCAATTTGGTTCCACCAGTCCCGGGCGACAAAGGTCCAGCCGTCAAACTCGACCGTGCCGCCTTCCGTCGTGCCACTGTTGTCAATGGTCCATCCTTCTGGAGGCGCATCGGTCCAGGCCATATCAGAGGGTGCCGCCTGGTCTTCTTCGACACTGGGCCGCAGGGTCAGACCGTCGAAGTTTTCCGTAAAGGCGACGATGGGTTCGAAGGGCAAACCCGTCACGGCCAGGTTGTCCAGCGCCCACCACCAGTCATTTCCGGCCTCGAACATGCCGAAAGTGATTTGGGCCGTCTGGGCCTTGGGCGGATTGTTCAGCTCGATCTCCAGGCTCTCATTGGTCGAGTTGTCATTCTTGAAGAAAGGACTCCCTGGATCGGATTCCCAGCGGAGCACTTCAATCGGCTCGCCGCCGTCATAGGAGACCGTGATATTGGCCGACTGATGATAGTCGCTATCAAACTCTGGACGCCAACTCGAGTCAAAGCTGACCTTCAGCGTGCCGGGGATGATGTTGGAGATATCCAGCACCGGGGTCGTCAACCAGGTATCATAGGGGTCCTCAGAAATAGGTCCCGGATGGGAAGCATCATCCCACTCGTCTGGATCGGCCACCGCAACGTTGCCCTGTCCTAGCACAAATTCTGAACGCCGTTGATCGCCGGCTACCTGCGTCCACCAGTCCTTGTTGGTGAAGGCCCAACCGGCCCACTCGGTCACACCATCGGTGGCCGGATTGCCCACCCCGGGGACGCCACTCTCGTCGATAGTCCAACCGGCGGGCGGCGTGTCCGTCCAGGCCTGGACCACCTCGGTGCCAATGCTCTCCTCCACGTTCGGGCCCAGGGGCAGGCTCTCGAAGTCTTCCCTGAGCAGGAAGATGCGCGGTTCGCCGAGCACCTCAAGATTATCGATGGCCCACCACCAGTTGTTGCTGGCATCGAAGTAGCCGAAGGTCAGGACCATCTTCTGTGCCCCGACCGGTCTGCCGAAGGTCACGGTCGCCGCTTCGTTGGTGGCGTGGTCGTGATAGAGATCACCCGAGGATTCCCAGCGGAGGATCTCGATCGGCGCTCCCCCATCGAAGGAGGCGGTGATGTTGGCGGTCTGGGCGGATTCGGGACGCCAACTCGAATCGAAACGGAGCATCAGCGTGTCCTCACCCGCCAGCACACTCAGGACGTCGATGGCCGGCGTGCTCATGAAGGCGTTGTAGGAGCCGGTGTTACCCTTGTCGTCATATTCGTCCGAATCGGCCACGGCCACGGTACCACAGGCCCGGGCGAATTCCGTGCGTCGTTGATCGTCGACGGTGGCCCACCAGGTCTTGTCCGCAAAACTCCAACCCTCCCATTCGTCCACACCATTGTCGGGATCGCCGGCTTGGTCTACGCCGCTGTCGTCCAATGTCCAGCCTGCGGGAGGCGATTGCGTGACCACGGTATCACCGGCCACGGATTCATCGATGTTGGGTCCGAGGTCCAATCCTTCAAAGTCTTCGGCAAAGAGCCGTATCGCCCAGGGCATCGAGACGCGACGGATGGTCGCCACGTCATCTACATAGAGGGTGCCGCGGGCCTCGGTTTGGTCGTCGCCCACGGTGAGAATTATCTTGGTGACGTTGCTGAGATCCACCGGGGCAAAGGCGGCCAAGGGGATTTCCCAGGCCTTCCAGTAGTTGACCAGCAGGGCCTGATCTCCCGCCTCATGCGCAATCAGCACGCGGGTACCGGACGCATCTTCCAAACCAATGGAGAGCGGTGCGGGATCATTACTGATGATGCCGATTTCCTGAGAGTCCATCAGCGGACCGCCCGAAACGCCGCCGGTGATCGTCACATTCGAAAAGACCACATCTGAGGCGGTTCCTACACTGCCCGCTGTCAGGGCCAGACCCACTCGCAGGTCGCCGATGATGGGAAAGGTGATTTCTGCGGGGTCCAATGGGTCGTCACTGAGAATCGGGAGCCAGGTGCTGCCGTTGGTGGAGTACTCACCGGTAAAGGTGTCGCCCGAGCGGGACAAGCGGATCCATTGGGCATCTGTCGCGGTGGAGGTCGTGATGTGGGTATTGCCACCTTTTTGAATTCGGAATTGGAAGGTCGCCCTGCCCTCGGCCGTGACATAGGCCGAGACATGGGTGTCGTCGGGTTCGAGACCACTGCGGATCATGGCGCCGGCCTTGCCTTTGGCCGCCGTCATGCTATCGATCCTCGCGATCACGGTCACATTACCATTCAAGGGCTGGTAGGCAAAGAAGAAGGAGTCTGCAAAGGCGCCGATGCCCAGACCGGCACCTGTCATCGTATAGGTGCCCGCATTCTCTGAGATGCTGCCCGCGCTGCCGGCCCGACCCTGGAACCACAGCCTCAGACCTTCCATGATCCCTCCGGCCGTCAGGTCCAGGGGGCTCTCGAATTGTCTTTCGGTGGTCGATACCAGGAGCGCGCCGGCGTTGTCATAGCCCATTACCAGGGCTTGGCTGCCGCCGTGCACGTAGCGTTGTTCGGCGAAGGGCGTACTCTCGTTGCCTACGATCGAGCCGGTGTTGTTACCGGCATAGGGGTCCACGCCGCATTCGGGGGATCCGTCGTGGCCGAGACCATCGGTCCAGGCATAAAAGATTAGCTCGCAGTCGTCGTTGTAGGCCTCAAAGTCTTCCACCACCTGCATGTCCACGCAGGCGGTATCCTGTCCAACCGCCGTAGCGGCAAACAGAGTCAGGCTCACGGTCATGAGAAAAGAGAGTAGGTGTTTAAACATGGGGATCCTCCAGTAGTTTCATGACATAGTTATGGACTATTTGTATCTTATGACGTCTCAGGCGGCACCCGGCCAGGCAGGCCGTGGGGGCACCCGAGGAAAGAATTTTACGCGTGTCGCGAGAGGCCCTATTACGCCTCTTCCTAACTTCATCTCCTTACCATGCTGTCGTTCGAAAACTGGCCCACGGTCACGCAAGGTCGCTGGTCAGTTGAACTGCCGAAAACTTCGAATGCGACTCATCCGCGAAGAGAGAGCGGCAGCTTCCTGGCGACGGTTGGTGTGGGTTTAAATGCTCTTTTCATGGTGAGCATCTCGTAAATCTTGCACTAGGGCCATTATAAAGCAATTCCTTGGAGCCGGGATAGAAAATCGCCATTTCTGCCGGGACCGACCAGAAAAGTACCAGAAGAGGTAGGATGATGACGCATCCCGCAAAACTCACCGGTTAGCGAAAAAAACTCATAACGTCATAGGTATGAGTAGGTTATGAGACATGTTTCTTGGTTTCCGGGGGCTGGTTCAATTCCGGGTTACATTCCCGATCGTTGTCGTTGTCGTAATCGTAATCGAAACTTGGGATTGGGGCGATCAGGGGTATCGATTACGACAACGACAACGGCTGCGCTGACAACGACAACGAAGATAGCTGGGCAGGCTGATACCTATGCGGGAGTGATTTTGAACCAGCCCGTTTCCGGGCGCGGCGTAAGATTTCATCCGTGGTTTAAGTCACCCGACTTTCAAAAGCTAACCTCGGCATGTCAGATGCAATCTTATATTTCAACGGCGTCTCGGCAGTTGCTCATGCTCTATCCACGCCTCACGGGCAATCACTTTCATCCATGACGACCTTATGCAGTGTGACAGAATGAGTTATGTGGGAGTGTTATTTACACCTCACAAGGAGAAACCCTGTCCGGCTCAGCCGTCGAGTTGGCCTGTGTTAAGATTTATCGCCATTAAACAGGTTTACGGGCTGATATGATGACTGCTTCCCCGATTTCAGCAGCACGTGCCGCAGCACGCTTCATCGTCTCATGAACGGATCCATCTTCAATGCCCGCGTGTATGCGGGCGTTTGCCGCTTCAATTTCTTCCTGGGACAAAAAGCAATACGCTGAATCTCCTTTCTGAAAGCCAGGTTCCAACACCATGTGCGGATCGTTATAGTAGCGCTCGTGAAATAATGTTCCGGAAGGAATTGTGGTGTCAATCGCGGTGAACTGTAATGCCTCCATGCGCGAGATAAGCTCATCGATGGGAACAATACGTGCCTGCAAGGCCCGAGCTGCTTTCTCCATGTAGGCATAGTTCCAGTAGACACCGCAATCTGGATCCAGCTGTTCTCGCGAGCATGTATTAATCGTCAGCACTCCTCTAGGCTTTAAGACCCGTCTGCTCTCTCTTAGAAAAACATTCAGGTTAGGATAACCTGGTTCGGTATCAAGATGGTGTAAAACCTGATTAACCATATATACGTGAAAGCTATCGTGAGAAAAGGTGAGACCAAGAACACTGCCGACTTGCAGATAGACATTTGTTGCTTTTCCCATTTTTTGTAAAGCTTGCTCGTATCCCACACTAGAGCCTTCCACCCCGTATATCTCTTTTACATGGTGCCTGATATGGTCAACATAGGCGCCTGTGCCGAACCCACCCTCCAAGACTTTTTGTTCTTCAATAGGACTATCGGTTTGTTTGAAGATCTGTAGGAGTTCCCGCAGACCATTTGGTCGGCGCAGTTGATCATAGACTGTAAATGCCTCGTTGTAATCACAATAGGAAGAGATATTTCTTTTCGCTTTCTCATTCCTATGATCACGTGCAGTTTAAGTATTATTCGCACCATGCGCCTTCTTGGTACACGGACATAAGGTCATGGGGGATGAAAGGGATTGGTCGTTTGATGCGTATTGACACCCTACGCCCTTGCCCGTTTATACTTTCATATGAGTTTATGGACCCGACGGGCGTCGACGTCGGCCGTGATGATCTCGAACGGTTTCAACGCGGATGCTTGCGGCTGAGACGCCTCCATGACCTTCTTCGCCCTATCCCGCGTTTTTTGGCTCTGGACGGTTTCGGCTACCTTCTGCATCACCGCCCGCACTTGGCCCGTGTTGCCTCCGCTGATTCTCTCAGCGATCAGCACGGCGACGAAACCCGCGTCTTCCGCGATCTCGGGCTGGTCTAGGCCGGAGGCAACCAGGGCCAGCGACTCCAG
>JADFMM010000039.1 GCA_022563885.1 Planctomycetota bacterium
TCCATTCTATCCTTACATGTGTCGGTCCGAAACAACACAACCCCAAGGACCCACAGACCCATAGACCTACAGACCCATAAGCCCACCGACCTATCGACCCATCGACCTACAGACCTACAGACCTACAGACTCAGTCCTCAACGCTACCCCCTGCGTCCCGATCGTATCATAGCTCAATCCCTCAAAAGCCGTGACGTGCTCGGCAAGTCCCCGAAAGATTCCTTCCGGTCCGGACCCGTCGAACGATAGACCCAGCTTCCCGGCCAGTTCGAGGAGGAAGCGCCAGTCCTCGCGAGAATCCCCGATGGGCCCAAATGCGCGGCCGATCCGCTGCACACGGCCGTGGCAGTTCACGAAGGTCCCGTCCTTTTCGACATAGGCTGCGCTTGGCAGGACCCAGTGGGCCAGAGGAACGGTCGGGTTTTCGTTCGTGCCCGAGTAGACGAAGAGAGACACCTTCTCTGAGAGCTGCCGGACTTTTTCTTCACCGAAGAGTTCGACCAAGTCGTGCCCGAAGACCCACAGCGCCTCGAGGTTTCCATCGATTGCCGCGTCCACGATCTGCGCGGCCGCAGGTGCGTCCGGGCCGGCCAGACCCAGTAGTGTCGCCCCCAGGGTATTCGGGTTCTTGTCCGCTTTAATAAGGAAGTCATCGCTGGATCCCGGCTCCTCCGGGACGGAGGCGGTGACCTGGGCGCCGAGGGCGTCCCGAAAAATCTGACGGATCAGAAAGAGTTCCTCGCAGGTGAGCTGGGCCGAGGCGATCACGCCGATCCGTGGGCTGCCCTGCTCGTGGTCCGAACCCGCTAGGGCCGCTGAGATCGTCTGGAGGGCCTGGTCCCAGGAAGTCTGGGTCTGTGAGTCCGTGGGTCCGTGGGTCTGTGGGTCTGTGGATCTTTGGGACGGGCCGCGCACCTTGGTGAGTCGTTCCTTATCCAGCCACTCAAAGCCGTAGCGCCCCTCATCGCACAGCCACCACTGATTCACGTCGGGGTTGTAGCGGGGCTTGATGCGCGCTACTCGAGCCCCGTCGTTCAGATGGGGCCGGTCGAGCACGTAGTGCAGATCCACGTTGCACCCCTGGCTGCAGCCGTTGCAGAGGGTGGGGGCGCTGGAGAGGTACCAGACCCTGGCCTTGAATCGGAAATCCTTCTCGGTCAGCGCCCCGACGGGGCAGATATCCACGACGTTGGCCGAGTAAGGATTGTCGAGCACATCGCCGGGGTAGAGTCCCAGCTCGGCCCGGTCTCCTCGGTTGAAGATGCCGAACTCGCCGGTCTTCGTGATCTCGTCCGTGAAGCGCACACAGCGGGAGCAGAGAATGCATCGCTCCTGGTCCAGCATCACATGCGGGCCGAGTTCCACGGCCTTCTGCTTCTTGACTTTGTGCTCCCGGAACCGCGGGTTGTAGAGGCCGAAGTTCATGTAATAATCCTGCAGGTCGCATTCGCCGGACTGGTCGCAGACCGGACAGTCGAGCGGGTGGTTGGCCAGCAGGAACTCCAGCACCGCGCGTCGACCGTCTTCGGCCATGGCGCTCTTGGTGTGGACGACCATCCCCTCGGAGACGGGCGTGTTGCAGGCGATTTGGAGCTTGGGAATCCGCTCCACCTCGACGAGGCAGATGCGGCAGTTGCCGGCGATCGAGAGCGCGGGATGGTAGCAGTAGCGGGGGATAAAGATCCCCAGTGTCTCCGCGGCCTGGATGACCATGGTCCCGTCGGCGACGCTCACTTCTCGACCGTCGATGGTCAGGCTGGGCATTCCGCAGTCTCCTTCTGCTCGGTACTGCGTCCCGAGCGGATGTACTCCTCGAATTCGTCCCGAAACTTCGTGATGTAAGATTGCACCGGCCAGGCGGCCGCGTCGGCGAAGACGCAGATGGTGTTCCCTTCCATGTCGCCGGCGATGGCGAGCAACTCGTCCAGGTCCCTAAGACTTCCTTGCCCGTCGATGATTCGCCGCAGAATGCGATGGACCCAGCCGGTCCCTTCACGGCACGGCGAGCACTGCCCGCAGGACTCGTCGGCGAAAAACCTGGCGGCGGAATCGAGCGCCTGGACCATGCTGGTGGTCTCGTCCATCACGATGACGCCTCCTGAACCGGCCATGGTGCCGGCGGCCTTGAGGGAGTCAAAGTCCATGGCCACGTCAATCTCGTCGGCGGCCAGGATCTTGGCCGAGATGCCCCCGGGGATGACGGCCTTGAGCCTGTTGCCATCGCGCACGCCACCGGCTTTCTCGATGAGCTCCCGCAGGGTGATGCTGACCGGTTCCTCGTAGACGCCGGGGCGGACCACATGGCCGCACACGCAGAACAGCCGCGTGCCACCCTGACGCTCCGTGCCGATGCGGGCGAAGTGTTCGGCTCCGTTCCGCAGGATGAAGGGGACACAGGCCAGGGTCTCCACATTGTTGACGATGGTGGGGCACTGAAAGAGGCCCGAAATAGCCGGGAAAGGCGGCTTGAGTCTGGGAAAACCCTTCCCGCCTTCGAGCGACGTCAGCAGCGCGGTCTCCTCGCCACAGATATACGCGCCTGCCCCTCGGTGGATGACGACGTCCAGGTCAAAGCCGGTCCCCTGGATGTCCTGCCCTAGCCAACCCTTGCCAGTTGCCTCATCGATGGCACGCTGCAGGCGCTTCGCAGACCGGAAGTATTCGCCACGAATGTAGACATAGGCCTTGTGACTGCCGATGGCGAAGGCCGCGATGAGCATGCCTTCGAGCAGGGCATGCGGATCCCGCTCCAGGATGTAGCGATCTTTGAAGGTTCCCGGCTCGCCCTCGTCCGCGTTGACGACCAGGTACTTTGGTTTGTCCGTTTCTTTGGGGACGAAGGACCATTTCCTGCCGGCCGGAAACCCGGCCCCGCCCAGGCCCCGCAGGTTAGCGCTGGTCACCTCGTCGATCACGTCCTGCGGGGTCATCGAGGTGAGAACTTTCCTGGCCGCGACGTATCCGTCGTCAGTCAGGTAGTCGTCCAGCCAGGTCCCCCCCGGGTCCTTGAAGTGCGTGGAGAGCACCGGCCCGTCCGTGGAGAGGTAGGGTTCCGGCTCAGGTGTCGATTCAGGCCTACCGGGTTGTGTCAGCGAGTCCCGGATGATCGAGTCCACGCTCGGGCCCTCGAGCGGCCCGACATAGCGCTCGTCGAGCTGGGCCATGGGCGCAATTTCGCAGGCGCACAGACACTCGACCTCTGTCAGCAGGACTTCTCCACCCGGGGTGGTCTCACCCGGACCGATCTTCAGGGTCTCCCTGATCCGGTCCATCAGCTCGCCGGCTCCCCGCAACAGGCACGGTAGACTCGTGCAGACCCGCAATTCGCGCCGGCCCACGGGTTTCGTGTGAAACATGTTGTAGAAGGAGACCGCCTCACGCACGTGGGAGCGTGCCACACCCAGCATGCGCCCCACCCAGGCCTCCGCCTCTGCGGAGACGTAACCCTGATTTTCCTGGACGAGCCACAACAGCGGCAGCATGGCTGCCTTGGGCTGCTCGTAGCGCAGGAGGATTTCGTTGGCCTTGGCATCTAGGGCAGGTGTCATCGATCCAGCTCCCCCCCGATCATGTTGACCGACCCGAACGTGGGGACCATGTCGGCCATCATACCCCCGACCAGGAGCTTAGGCAGAGCCGACATGATGGCAAAGCAGGGCGGACGGACTCGCACCCGATAGGCGCTTCCCGATCCGTCACTGACCACGTAGAATCCGAGTTCCCCGTTGGCCCCCTCCACCGGAAAGTAGACCTCTCCCTGGGGCGGTCGCACGCCGTGGCCAAGCATGACCAACTTGAAGTGGTGCATCAGTCCTTCGATGTTGCCGTAGGTGTCCTCCTTGGGGGGCAGGAAGGCCCGCTTTTCGTCTGCGGCGATGGACGCGTGCACTGCCTTTTCGGAACCCTCCAGTGTGGGTCCGATCTTGGCACAGGCGCCTGAGATGGCCGCGATGTTCCCCACCTTGGCCAGATCGACCATCTCCGCGGCGGGGATGGCCCGCCCGGTTTCCGGGTTGACCAGCACCGGGCCGCCCGGCATGTCGCGCAGGGCCGCTTCCACGATGCGCATCGACTGCTCCATCTCCTCCATGCGCACCAGATAACGATCCATGTTGTCCCCGCGGCTCCCCACCGGCACGTCGAAGGGCAGCCGGTCGTAGACCGCGTAGGGGCAGTCTTTGCGCACGTCGTACTCCACGCCGGTGGAGCGAAGAAACGGCCCGGTGATCCCGTAGGAGATGGCGTCTTCCTGGGAAATCACGCCGGTGCCGCTCATGCGGTCCACGAAGATGCGGTTGCGGGTCAGCAGCCCATGCACCTCGTCGATGACCTTGCGGGTCTCCTCAAAGGCCTTGGCGCAGGGTTCGGCGAAATCGTCGGGCAGGTCGGCCTTCACCCCGCCCACGCGGCAGTAGGTGACAGTCAGCCGCGCCCCGGTGACTTTCTCCACCAGCTCCCACAGATACTCCCGGGCCTTGATCATGTAGAGAAAAACGCTGAACGCCCCCAGCTCCATGGCGCTCGCCCCCACACAGGTGAGGTGGTCGGAGATTCGGGAGATCTCGGAAAGGATGACCCGCACGTAGTGGCAGCGCTCCGGAACCTCGATCCCCAGGAGCTTCTCCACCGCCATGCAGTAGCCCATGTTGTTGATCACCGGGGAGCAGTAGTTGAGCCGGTCGGTGTAGGGGATGACGCCGTTGTAGTCAACCGTTTCCGCCATCTTCTCGAAGGCGCGGTGAAGGTAGCCGATCTCTACTTCTGCGCTTTGGATCTTCTCCCCGTCGAGCTTCGCCACGATGCGGATGATCCCGTGCATGGCCGGGTGCGCCGGGCCAATATTGAGCATCATTTCCCGTGTCTCGAGTTCCGCGGGGGCGCTCTGCGTCTTGTCGGTCTTTGGTTCCAAATCAGTGGTCATCGGTTAAAAACTCGAAATCCGAATATCGAAATCCGAAACAAATACAAAACACGAATGTTCAAAAAGAACAGCCCAGCTACATCGTTTCTGTCATTTGGTTTTTCGGTCATTCGAATTTGTTTCGGATTTCGGATTTCGTGCTTCGAGTTTAGTTCACCGGCCCAATCAGCGGTTGTCGCTTATTGACCGGATAATCCTTCCGCAGCGGGTGGCCTTCAAACTCTTCATACATGAGGATACGCGTCAGGTCTGGATGCCCCCGAAAGCGGATGCCGAACATGTCCCAGACCTCGCGTTCGAGCCAGTTTGCTCCGGCCCACAAGGACGTCAGAGTGTCCACCTCTAGATCAGTTTCGTTCAGTGGAACCACCAGCCGCAGCCGGTGTTTGTGCTTCAGAGAATAGAAGTGGTACACGACCGCGAAGCGCGCCTCTGCGGGCGGCCCAGGCCACGGGTCCTTGTCCGGGATTTGGGAGGAAGGGCTCACCGCGACACCCGAGGAAGCGAAGAAAGCCGGACTAGGACTCTTGCCAAAGGTCGAGTAGTCCACAGCGGTCAAGTCCATGAGGAAATTCATCTGCAAGGCCGGGTCCTCTTTGAGAAACCGTGCGACCTCGAGTAGAAGCTCCCGGCGCAGAACCACGGTTTCGTCGCCACGGTAGGTGTGGGAAGACGACGCAGCCGTGGGGAAGCGTTCCTTGACGAGTTCGATTAAGGAGGTATTCACGATTGTCCCTTTAAGATTCGAATATCGAAATCCGAAACAAATTCAAAACACGAATGTTCAAAAAGATCAAACCCGCGGCGTCGTTTCGGTCATTTGACATTTGGATTTGTTTCGGATTTCGGATTTCGAGTTTTTAGAGTAATCATAGTTCAAGGTTGTCCGGGCGAGATTCGGCAGCGGCGCGGCGACCGGTGGTGTGTTGGTCCTGAATCTTGTTCTGGAGCTTCATCAGTCCGTCCAGAACCATCTCCGGTCGCGGGGGGCAGCCCGGGATGTAGACATCCACCGGCATGAACGTGTCGATACCCATGACTGTCGCGTAGTTGTCATAGAAGCCGCCCGTACAGGTGCAGACGCCGAAGGCGACGACCCACTTCGGCTCGGCCATCTGGTCGTGAATGCGTTTCAAGGCCGGCGCCAGCTTGTGGCTGATCGTACCCACAACAAAAAGCACATCCGCCTGACGTGGGGAGAATCTTGGTAGGCCAGCCCCAAAGCGGTCGATGTCGTAGTGAGCACAGGCCGTGGCCATGTACTCCATCCCACAACACGCGGTCACGAAGGGGTATTGGAAGATCGAGTACTTGCGGGCCCAGCCAAGGGCCGCATCAAGTCGACTGGTCAAGAACGAATCGAACATGTCATTGCCACTCCAGGGCGCCGTTGTCCCAAGCGTAGATGTAGCCCACCATCAGGATCCCCAAAAAGACCCCCATCTCCACCAGACCCACCACCCCGAGCTGACGGTAAATCACGGCCCATGGGTAGAGGAAGACGAGCTCAACGTCGAAGAGGATGAACAGGATCGCCGTCAGATAGAACTTGATCGCCAAGTTTCCGCCAGGAACGGAGAAAGGGGTCTTGCCACACTCGAACGGCTCGGACTTCACGGTCGAGGGCTTCTTCTTACCCAGCGTGGAGGCCAACGTCACCATTGTTCCCGTGATGACGGCGGCCAGGACAAAACCGGCCGCGATACCTATGTATTCATCATTCATGCGTGCATGACCTCACCATTACCTGTCGTTTTATTTGAACCCATGAAACCACGTCCTCTGGGCGTGGTTTTTTGTTTTTGCACCCTTACTCCGTGTCACGGCGATACCACCCACGTCGCGAGGCTGCCGGGGAAGATTCCCCCGATTATAGTGACCAATGCGGCCACCGCAAGCGCCGTGTACACCGCCACCGAGAAGTAGGACGGTGCGGGCTCCTGCGGCTCTTTCATGTACATGAGAACGGCCACCCGCAGATAGACGAAGGCCCAGACCACGCTGCAGACGACGGCCAGGACTGCCAATGCCAAATGACCTGCGCGTACGATGCTTAGGATGACCACGAACTTGGCCGTGAACCCGGCCGTGGGTGGGATGCCGGTCAGGGACAAGAGGAACAGTAGCATGAGCGCCGCTGTTCCGGGACGTTGCGCGGCTAGGCCTTGATAACCGTTTAGGCTCTCGCCTCGCTGTCCCAGCGCGATGACCACGCCAAAGGCCCCCAGCGTCATGAAGACATACAGGAAGACATAGGTCATGGTGGCTTCGGCCCCTTCGGGCGTCCCGGAAACGAAGCCCAACAAGGCGTAGCCCGCATGCGCAATCGAGGAATACGCCAGTAAGCGTTTCATGTCGGTTTGCGACAGGGCCATGATGCTCCCCACGATGATCGAGAGCCCGGCGAGCCCCGCCAATACCGAGGACAAGACTCGGGCTTCAGCGGCGAACGCGACCAGGCAGACCCGTCCGAGCGCCGCCAGACCAGCCGCCTTGGAGGCGGTCGCCAAAAAGGCCGCGACCGGGGTGCTCGCACCCTGGTAAGCGTCGGGCGCCCAGGCGTGAAACGGAAACGCCGCGATCTTAAAGGCCAGCCCCGCGGCCAACAGACCTATCGCCGCCAAGAGGATCCGATGACTCCCCGGGCCGCGCGAGGAGAAAGCCGAGGCAATGGCTGCATAGTCCGTGGCACCCGTCGCGCCGTAGGCCAGCGCTATCCCGTAGAGGAGGAGGGCCGAGGCGAAGGAACCCAGGAGGAAGTACTTGATGGCCGCCTCGTTTGAAGTGGGCTTCTCCACCGTGATCCCGACCAGGATGTATGAGCAGAGTGTCGCCAGTTCCAGGCCCAGGTAGAGAATCAACAGATCGACGGCGCTGGCCGCGAACATCATGCCCGTAGAGGCCAAGAGGAGCAGGGCGTGGTACTCGGCGGGACGCGGTTTGGGTCTGTGGGTCTGTGGGTCCTTGGGTCTGTGGGTCCTTGGGTCTGGGCGTGAGGGTCTGTCGGCTGTGACGGAGAGAAGTGTCACCAGAGCCAAGGCGGACGCGATGAGAACTTTGAAGAATTGGGAGTAGGCGTCCACGGTGATCATGCCCCCGAACCCGGTCTTGGAGCCTCCGGACAAGAGCCATGCCGAGGCTAAGGCAGCGGCCACCGCGGCGAGAACCGTCAAGGCCGCGGCCCAGGGCGTTTTCTGGATCCGGCGGGCGGCGAGGATCAGCGCCAATGCCGTGCAGACCAGAATCAGCTCCGGTAAGAGTAGGGCCAGGTCCTTCACATTCGGGCCATTCATGGCGTGACTCCGGGAAGTGCGCCCACGGTTTCACGAAGATAGGAAAGCACGCAATCAGGGTAGAGGCCGAGACATACCGCGAGGAAGGCCAACGGAGCCAGCGTCGCGATCTCACGGGCATTGAGTTCGAGCTTCAGCCCCTCAAGCCCTGGATTGACCTCGCCCATGACCACTCGATAGTAGAACCAAATCAGGTAAGTTGTTCCCAAGGCGACGCCCCAGATGGCCATGCCCCCGAGCCAGACCTGTGTCTTGAAGGCGCCGCCGACGATGAGGAACTCGCCGACGAAACTGTTCAAGCCCGGAAATCCCGCGGCTGCCAGGCAAAAGAGCGCCAGGAAGGTGGAGTAGGCCGGCGCGAGTTTGGCCACGCCGCCGTAGTCCTTGATCTCCCTCGTGTGGGTGCGTTCGTAGATCATGCCCACGCACAAGAAGAGGGCCGCGGAAATGATGCCATGGTTGATCATCTGCAGGACCGCGCCCTCGACCCCGCTCCGGTTAAGCGTGAAGATGCCCAGGGTGACGAAGCCCATGTGGCTGACGCTGGAGAAAGCGATGAGGCGCTTGATGTCCGTCTGTGCCAGGGTCACATAGGCGCCGTAGACGATGGCCACCGCCGAGAGGGCGAGCATGGGCGTGCGGAAGAGCTGCACGGCGTCGGGAAGAATGGGCAGCGAAACCCGCAGGAAACCGTAGGCGCCCATCTTCAGCAGGATGCCGGCCAGAATCACGCTGCCGGCGGTGGGGGCCTCGGTGTGAGCGTCGGGGAGCCAGGTGTGGACGGGGAACATGGGCACCTTGACAGCGAAGGCGGCCAGGAAAGCCACGAAGAGCCAGGCTTGGAGCGTGGGCTGCAGCGTGGACGCGGCGAGTTCCCTGAAGTTCAAGGTGCCGAATTCGCTGTAGAGGGCGATCATGGCCACGAGCATCAAGACGCTGCCGCTCAGGGTGAACAGCAAGAACTTCACGGCGGCATGAACGCGCGCCGGGCCACCCCAGACGCCGATGAGCAGGAACACGGGGACGACCATCAACTCCCAGAAAATGAAGAAGAGAAACAGGTTGGCGGCGGCAAAGAGTCCGATCATCGCGGTCTCGGCCACCAGCAGCGCGGCATAGAACTCCGGTACGCGTGTGCGGACCGCGGTCCATGAGACGCTCACGCACAGCACGGTCAGCATCGCGGCGAGGAAGATGAAGGGCAGACTGATCCCGTCCACTCCCACCTCGTAGGCGATGTTCCACGTGGGGATCCAGTTTGCGGTTTCGACGAACTGCAAGGCGCTGGACGTCTTGTCGAAATGGCAGTACAGCGGGGCCGAGACGGCGAAGGTGGCCAGCGACGTCCCCAGGGCGATCCAACGCGCGAGCCGCTCGCCGCGAAACAACAGAATCGCGACCGCCCCCACGAGAGGCAGAAAGGTTGTCGTGGTTAAGATGGGGTAGGCCATCATAGGATCCGCGTGGCTTAAATTCGAAATCCGAATATCGAAATTCGAAACAAATCCGAAATGTGAAATTCAAATGTCATAAACTACTCAGTCTGACTTTTGCAGGATGGCCCCGAAAATCCGCATCAGTTCCGTGCTTTGATTTTGTTTCGGATTTTCATTGCAAGAGCATCGCCAAAGCCATCAGCGCCAAGACGCCCGCTGCCATGAGCAGTCCGTAGTGCTGGGCGTTGCCGCTCACCGTGGTTTTCAAGACCTGACTAAAGGCCTGGGTCAAGCGACCCACGCTCATGACTGCGAAGTCGACGACGTGGGTGTCGAGTTTCCGCAACAGACGCGCCACGCCCAACACGGGCCGCCGCATGACAAACTCATAAATCTCTCCCACGAATCCCGCCTCTAGGCGTGCCAGCGGTCCTCGGGCTGCGGACGCAACGAACGTCGATCCCTTGCGGTAGAACCAGTCCGTGTCGAGGCTGATCTTGCGTTCGGGGTCGAGCTGCTTGAGCAGCAGGAAGAAGCCCAACGCCGTAAAGCCCAACATTCCCAGGGTGGCTGTGACGTGGTGCAGGGTGTAGGGGTGGTACGCCACATCTCTTGGGAGTAGCCGGTACAGAAGGTCAGGGAAGAAACCCATCACCCCGATCAATATGCACGCAACCGCAGCCAGGGCCATGGCCACGAGCATGTTCGCGGGCGGTTCCTTGCCGCGCACGCCGGAATCTTTGCCGAAGAACATGTAGTACGGAAGTTTTAGGCCCGTGTGTAGGAAAGTCCCGGCGGAAGCTAAGGTCAGCATCAGAAAGATCCACTGCCGGTGGTCCTCGGCCGCGGCAGAGATGATCATGGACTTGCTCACGAAACCGCTAAACAACGGAACGGCCGAGATGGCAAAGGCGCCGATCATGTAGAGGCCAAGCGTGATCGGCATGGTCTTGTAGAGTCCTCCCATTTCGCTCAGCTTTCGCAGCCCGGTCACCTGCAGGACCGCGCCGGCTCCCATGAAGAGCAGTGCCTTGTAGAGGATGTGCGCGAAGGCGTGGGCCGATGCACCGTTGATGGCCAGATCGCTGCCGATTCCGACCGCGCAGACCATGTAGCCCACCTGGCTGATGATGTGGTAGGCCAAGAGCCGCCGTGCGTCGTTTTCCAGCACCGCGTAGACCACGCCGTAGATGGCCATGCCCGCTCCCAACCACACGATGAGTTCCGTCCCGCCTGGTACGGCGAAGCCGCGGATCAAGCAATAGACCGCGGACTTGGTCGTGAAGGCGGTCATAAAAACCGCGCCCGTGACCGTCGCTTCCGGGTACGCGTCTGGAAGCCAAGCGCCCAGGGGAGGGACTGCCGCATTGAGCAAAAAACCCGCGAGGATCAGGGACCACGGGAGGATCACGGTCCAACCCCCTTCGGCCGGGAACGGCCCCAGACTCTCGAATGCGAACGACCCCTGCGCGGAACAGTGGAGCACAATCCCTGCCAGGAGGATCAGCCCCCCGAAGACGTGGACCAGGAGGTAGCGAAAGCCGGCTGCCACGGCAGATGGTTCACGGCGCAGCCACACCAGCAGCACGGATGAGATCGCCATGAGTTCCCAGAACACATAGAGGGACAGGAAGTCCCCGGCAAACGTGACCCCGAGCGCGCCGCCGGCATAGGTCAGGGCGGTCACGTGCTGGGCATCGTCTTTCACGTGGAGCGCGTAGACCATGCCCAGCAAGGCCATGATCGAGAACACATAGGAAAAAATCAGGCTTAGCTTGTCCACTCGGAAAACAAACCCGAGGTCATGCCCCAGTAAACTCATGCCATAAGTTCCCGGCATCATGCTCAGGCGCACGCAGATGGCCAGGGCCGCGGCAGGCAGCAGCAGCATCGCAACGTGCTTGACCCTGCCTTTGAGCAATGGCAAGACCCAGGCGCCTAGGATGAGCAGAAGCCCTGGGTGCACCCACTCAAGACTCACCAACTCAAGAGTCATAATAGTCTTCCCGGCGCATGAGCCAGATTTTCCCGAGGAACTTTGACACGACGATGATTGCCACGCAGGAGGCTAGCCCGTAGAGCGAACCAAAGGCCCACCAGCCCTCGAATGCGAAATGGTGCGGATGATCACTGGGGAATATGAGCGGCAGAACAATCTCAGCCAGAGCCACCACGGCCAGACCCACATAGAACCAGCGCTTGATCCGGGCGAAGCGGACGGGGTCCTCGAGTTGCCTCTGCAAGAAACTCATGGAACAACACTCCCGGCTAATCTAAAGACAGGCCCCGGAAAGATGCCCAAAAGCAGGCTCGCGGCCGCGCTAATCACCAAGGGCACGACCATCCAGGGCACCTCGCGGATCTGCTCGTCCTCGTTCTTCTCGGGCCCCTTTTCGAAGTAGGCCTTGTACACGATCGGGCCCAGGTAGATGGCGTTCAGCAGCGAGCTGACCAGCAGCACTCCCAACAAGATCAGACTGTCGTGCTCCACCGTGCCGAGGACCAGATACCACTTGGACGCGAACCCACTGGTGGGCGGAATACCCACCACGCTCAGCGAGGCCAGCGCGAACGCAGCCATGGTCCACGGCATGCGCCTGGCGATGCCCGACAACTGGCTGATCTCGGTTTTGCGGGTGGAGACGTAAATCGACCCGGCGCACAAGAAGAGGGTGATCTTCGAGACCGCGTGGTTGGTGATATGGGCGATCCCGCCAGTGACCCCATGGTGATTCAAGAGCGCCGCTCCCAGGATGATATACGAGAGCTGGCTCACCGTGGAAAAGGCCAGCCGCGCCTTGAGATTGTCCTGTCCGAGCGCCAGAAGCGACCCGACCAGGATCGTCACCGAGGCGGCGCCCAGGGCCAATTGGTCCGCGCCGATCGCTTGCATGGCGGCAGGCCCGAAAACGAACAGAAAGACCCGGAGCGTGCAGAATACCCCGGTCTTGACCACGGCCACGGCATGCAGCAATGCACTCACCGGAGTGGGGGCCACCATGGCGGCCGGCAGCCAACTGTGCAGCGGCATCAACGCGTTCTTGGCGAATCCGAACAGGAACAGGGCGAAAATCAGCAAGAGAAGAGTGGGCTGCGCCGAGATCTGCTCGCCTATCTCCGCTATCCCGCCTTTTTGAAACTCCAAAGTCCCGGCCACGTTGTAGGTCAGGATAATGGCGGCCACGAGAAACACCTTGGCAGCGCCCAGAAGATAGATGATGTACTTGCGGGCGCCTGCCCTGGCTTCGGCCGTCTCCTTGTGACCCACCAGCGGGTAGGTGACCAGCGTCAAGGCCTCATAAAACAAAAACAGGGTGAAGAGATTCGCCGAGAATGCCGCGCCTAGTGTGGCGGAGAGGGCCAAAGCGAAGCAGACAAAGTAACGGGTCTGAGCGTGCTCTTTGAGAGAACGCATATAGCCGATCGAGTAGAACGATGTCACGATCCACAGCAGCGACGCGCCCAGGGCAAAGAGGAGGCCGAAGGCATCCGCCCGAAAGGCGAGTTCGATGCCTGGCAGGAGGGTGGAGAGGGTGTATTTTGGCGTGCCGCCCGCCAGGATCATGGTGGCGACCATAGCGGCCATCACGACGCCGGCCGCAACGGACCAGAACTCCCTCAGATTGGCCCGCCGTTCGCCCGACCAGGCGATGAGCAACGCACCGGCGGCGGGGACGAGGATCGCGAGCAGGGGCATGACCGGCAGCAAGGATTCCAACGCAGTCACCCCTTGAGTTGGATCAGGTCCGCCACGTGGGCGCCTGGCTTGTTTCGGTTCAACGCGATGATCAGCCCCAGACCGACCCCTGCCTCCGCGGCCGCCACGGCGATCACGAACAGGGCCAGCACCTGGCCACGCGAGTCGCCGTGGTGCTGGCTGAATCCGACCAGGCTGAGGTTGACGGCATTCAGCATGATCTCGACCGAGACGAGCATCAGGAGGATATTCCGCCGAGCCAGGAAGCCGAAAACCCCGATCCCAAACAGGACGGCGCTCAAGGCCAGAACCACATCCATGGACACGATCAAGATTCTACTGCCCTTCTCTTGGCGAGCACGACAGCGCCCACGATGGCGGCCAGGAGGACCAGCGATGCGATTTCGAAGGGCAGCGCGAATGGACCGAACAGTTTTGTCCCCACGTCCGCAAGGCTCCCCAGATCTTCCGGAGCCGGTGCGGCGTCGGGCGTTTCGATGTGGGCAAGCCCGCCCAGCGCCGCGAATCCGAGTCCCGCAGCAGCGGCGAGCGGCCAGTGCCTGCCGAAGCGCGGCCCAGCCGTCTCGGCCGGCAGGTCGAGTAGCATCAGGACGAAGAGGTAGAAGACGAGGATCGCGCCTGCGTAAACGATAACCTGGACCGCCGCAAGGAACTCCGCACGCAGCAGCAGGAAGATTCCCGCCACGTGCAGAAAGAGGGCCAGCACCCAGAGCATGCTGTGGATGGGATTTTTCCGCGTCACGGCCAGCAGCGCGCTCGCGACGCTAACGGAAGCCAGGTAATAGAAGGCCGCTTGTGCCGTTAAGAAGCTCATTGCGGGCAACGTACGCGCTGTCGTGCGGTCTGTCAAGCAAGCGGTTGCGGACGGACTCTTGATTGCCCGAGTCCTCACTCAACCTTCGAGGGGGGCGAGAATGTTTGACTTGTACCGCACGCCCTCCTGGTCGAGTGCGGTTGGCTCGCTCGTTCCAGTCTGACGCTATTGAAGATTTGGATGATCCTGTTTCTGCTGGGGGCGGCGCTCCTGGCCCGAGGTGGGGCCAGGTCCCTGGCGAGGGCGGTGCTTCCGAAGTGATTTGATCAAGATGAAAAGGCGTGCTCCGCGTGAATGGGGCCGGTGGAGGCGCTCAGGAGATGCGCTTGCGAATCTGTACGCTGAGCTGATCGACGCCAAGCACGATGGCCATGGTGAATAGCACCATGGTGCAGACACGCGGGTAGTTGAATGAGCGCCGGTAGATCTCCATGTAGTAGCCAATACCCGCACACCCGACGAAGCCTAAGACCGCAGACTCTCGTATGTTCATTTCGAATCGGTATAGGGTCAGCGAGACGATCTGTGGCGCTACCTGAGGCCAAACGGCAAAGCGGACTTTCTGCGACCAGTTCGCTCCGGCGCTGTCCATGGCTTCCCACACCCCTTCGAAGGCCGTCTCGCATTCGTCGGCGAACAGTTTGGCCAGGTTGCCGATCGTATGGATGGCGATGGCCAGCACTCCGGGAGACCCCCCCAATCCAACCGCACCGACGAAGATCAACCCCAGGAGGAGTATGGGGATCGACCGCATGATGGCCAGCAGAATCTTGAGCGGGTGATGAACCCACTCCGGTGTGAGGTTGTTGGCCGCCAGCAGACCGAGCAGGACGGCGAACAGCGCTCCGATCCCTGTGCCGAGCAGTGCGATCTGCAGCGTCAGCAACCCCGATTTCAGACCGATCTTCAAAATTTCCCAGGTGGTGTCCGGGGGCGTCATGTTGGCCACGAATCGGGCGATCGCGGGTGCTCCAGTCGCCAGGCCGCCGAGGGAGAACTCAGTCGCACGCCAGGACCACACCAAGGCGATGGCAACGAGTGCCAGGCCGCCGAGCCTAAGCACCCACCAGCGCAAGCGGCTCGTCTGCCGGGGAATCTCCGCGAGGGAGCGGGACGGGACTGTGGCCATGATAGATCTCCTCAAGCCGGTCGTCTGTGAGCTTCGACGGCGGGTCGTCGAAAACGACCGCTCCGTTGCGGAGCCCGACCACGCGGTTTCCAAATTGTTTGGCAAGGGCGGGCTGATGAAGGATGAGAATCAAGGTGGCATCGTGGTGTCGCGTCACCTCGCGCAATAAAGACAGAACCTCCGCCCCGAGGACGGGGTCGAGGCTGCTGACCGGCTCATCGGCGAGGATGACCTCGGGCTGCTGAGCCACGACACGGGCGATGGCCACCCGCTGCTGCTGCCCTCCGGAGAGCGTGTCCGCCCGCTGGTGGACTTGCTCCTGGAGACCGACCTCCGCAATGGCTCGCCAGGCAATTTGCCGATCCTCCGAACTGAAGTGGCCAAGCAGCGAAGCCCATCGATGGGTGGATCCCAGGCGTCCGCACAGCACGTTCTGGAGGACGGTGAGCCTGGGCACCAGGTGAAACTGTTGAAAGATCAAGCCGATGCGCCGCTGAACGCGACGGCGCGTCGCACGGTTGCACGTGGACCAGTTCAACCCGAGCACCTCGATCTTCCCGAGACTCGGACGTACGTACCCCTTGATCGTTCGCAGCAGCGTGGTCTTGCCGGCGCCGGATGGGCCGATGATGCTGATCTGTTCGCCCCGATTGATCCGGAGCTGCTCCAGGCACAGGACCACGTTGCGTCCGTACTTGACCTCCAGATGCTCCACACGGATGACGGGAGTCGTACGCTGGGTCATGGCTACTTCCCGGCATCCGACATGAACGTCGCCGGATGCTTGATGAACCCATACCGGGCTGCGATCGGTGCCACGGAGGAAAAGTCGGACATCTTGGCTTCCACGAAGCCACGCACACCATAGAGCTTGTCGAGAATCTTCTTGTCCTCTTCCCTCGAAATGTCGAGCCGAGCCAGGGATTGTGTGAGTTTGCGCTGAATATCATCGGAGAGCCCGGGACGACACATGACCAAGTGTGAAGGGCTTTCAATGGACTGGGCGATGGGAATGACCTGATCACGCTCCTCCGGGCGCAACAGCAGGTAGGCGTATTGGCTCACGCCGGCCGCATCGACAAAACCATTGAACACGGCCCGCATCGCCTGCTCGTCGCCGCCTGCGAAGTAGACCCGGGAGAAGAATCCTCCATCGGGACGGTCCACGCCGTCGATCAACGACTTCCGCTCGAAGATATCACGCGGCAGCAGGTACCCGGACATATCCACGGGGTCGGCGAAGGCCATCGTCTTGCCCGCCAGATCTTCTGCCTTGGTAAGCCCGGAGTCGCGGCGCACCCAGACGTTCGAGTGATAGGTCGGCTTGCCCTCGGGGTAGACCTCGAGCAGCAGGGGGATGGCTCCAATCTGTTCGTGGGCCATCATGAACGCCAACGGATCCACGAACGCGACGTCGGTGTGTCCGTTCCGCATCGACTCCACGCTCGATCCGTAGTCCAGCGTCACGAAGCCCTTGACCGGCACCCGGAGACGGCCCTCCAGATAGGCGACGACTGGCTTGATGTCCTCGATAACCTGCTGGGGGTTGGCATACGAAATGAAGGCGATCTTCAGCTGCTCGGCGGTCGCTTGGTCGGGTGCGGAAGCTCCCCACGCGGGCGAGTGGCCAGCAAGGCCGACAAGGCACACGACGAAACACACGGCAATTGGGCGTGCCCACAATATCTTGAATTTCATTTCAGATCCTCCATATTGGCCGCGTATAGGCGCCGATAGGCTTCGACGCTGCCCACGACTCTATCCCAATCGCCGAGTTGGTTCGCTTCATAGGCCTCGTCCATCAGCTCGGCCAAGGCGTCCATGGTCGGCAGATGAGCATAGTCCTGCAGCTCCCATTTGTGATTGCGAATCTCCAAGGCAATCGTCTGAAACGTCGCGTTCATCAGTTCCGGCTTATTCTTCTCGGCCAGGAATTCGAAGGCAGATAGGAAGAAGGAGAACTCCTCCATCTCGGCGTCCAAGTAGTAGACGGAATCTTCATACGCGTCGATTCCATCACCCACCGTTCGGACATAAGCGGTCAGGTCACTCAAGTCGTGCTCCGTCAGCCCCAGCCCAAAGGTCGTATTGAACCACTCGTTGACCGATCGGAGTGTCGGCTGGCTCCCGTCGTGGAAATAGGGCGCCGTATAGGCGCTGCTGAGCAGCGTGGGTGTGTCCATGGCCCGATCCATCGAATACGGCTCATGTCCGTTGACCGTCCCCAGATCGTGTCGTTGATGGTCAACAAAGTTCGCGGAGGGGACATGGCAGGTAGCGCAGCTTCTGTCGGCCATCTGAGGGAAGGGGCGACGAAAGATCGCCTCACCTCGCCTCGCCGCATCGGACGCGGATGCAGCCAGCGTGCCGTCCGCGTTCAGGTGCGGATTGGGCAGAAAGTCGAATTCGTTCATGTAGGCAATGATCCCGTCAAGAAGAATAGGGTCGGGTTCGGGACCGTTGAACTCATTGACGATGACGTTGCGTACGAACTCCCGCAGCGACGAGAACCGACCGTTGCGCCCGTAGGGCGCGGTGAAGCGGATCCCCCGCAGATCGGGGATGTCAAGCGGGTCGAAATGCCCATTGTTCGCATGGCCGGTGAAAAAATTGTTGCTTACGTCCATGCCGCCGGGACGGCTGGATAGACCGGGAACGACGAAGTTGGGATTGGTGACGCCCTTGTTGTGACAGGTATTGCACGACATCGCCAGCGAGCGGGCGGGTTCACCAAAAATGAATGCGCTGTCGAACGCCATGTCCCCCAGGGCAATGAGCGGGGTCTGGCTTTCATCGACGCCCCGCGCCGCCATGTTGAGAATCTGTCGAGGCCTGGGGAGCTGCTTGTTGAGGTTGGCTCCCGGCGGCAACCGTCGTGGCGCCACGGCACGGACGCGATGGGTCGGGCTCGCCAGCGGTCGCGGGCTAAGCCATGCGTCCGGCCCAGCGGCAAAGTCGTCTCCGAAGTTGGCCCTGATGTAGGCGGCGACCGTTTGGAGATTCGACCGGAACCTTGGCACGTCGAATGAAACGCCGCCGTGGTTCATCAAACCATCGCTGCCTATGGCATCTGAGGCGGACAGGAACGCCTTGCCCAAAATACGATAGGCCTCGGGATCGACGTAGGGCAAGGTATCCGCGAACGCGGCCAACACGGCCTGCGACAAATTGAGGTGGTTCCGGGCGAGTTCACGATCGGGAGCGACGCGAATCGCCTCTTCCAGCGCAGTAAGCAGGGCGCGGCCGACCGCGCGTGTGCACAACTCAAACACCGCCCGACGCTTGCGCTCACGCGTCGAGGGAGCCTCCACGGAACTATCCTCTCCACCGTCATCGTTGCCCAGAACCGCCAAGTAGTCTGAATCGAATCGATCGGCGGCGTCGGCATCCGCAGTCCGGAGCCAATGTTCGATCGACTCTACATCCTGACGAACCAACTCCCATGGAACCGGGTTCAGGTTCAGCGCAAAGGTACACCGGCGGTAGGCTTCCGCTACTGGATGTAACTCTTCCGGCGGGATGATGTGGGCCGTGGCCATAGGTACGACTCCAGTCATCCATGCCACCCCGATCGCGACTCTAAGCCGCCAGGTCGCACCACTTCGCTCAGTCATTGATAAGATTCCCATCATCGTAAGATTCCCATGCCGTTGTCGAGAGCCTCCTCTTGCCGGCTGAACCCGAGCCCCCTGGATCGTTGCCCGCAATTCCAGACTGTGCCCACACTAGCGCCAGAAATTGAGATTGTCAATTCTAAAATTAGGATTGTTGAATTTTATTGTTGACTTGGTAAAAATGGACAGGTAGGATATACATGAACGCTGGCCCGAATGTGCCCGAAAGGGAGGCGCCGATGGCTGGCTGGGAGCAGAATCACGAGACGGCCGGTATGCCTCAAACCTCGATCGAAGATCTCCTCAAGGCCGTCTACGGCCTCGAGGCGGCCAAGAAGCGCCCAAGCACGAAGGCTGTGGCCGACGTGTTGGGCGTCCAAATGGCGTCGGTGACGGGGATGGTGAAGAATCTCGCGGCCGAGGGGCTCCTGGAGCATGTGCCCTATCACGGCTTCGAGCTCACGGCGAAGGGACGCGAACTGGCCCTGCGGATGCTGCGGCGCCACCGGCTTATTGAGCTGTTTCTGATCCAGACGCTCGGACTCGGTTGGGACGAGGTACACGCCGACGCCGAAGTGATGGAACACGCGGTGAGTGACCAGCTCGTCGAGCGTATCTATGCCTACCTTGGAAAGCCGGAATTCGATCCTCATGGATCTCCCATTCCCGACTCGGACGGAGCGGTTGCCGCCCGCTCGGGCGTGCCCATCGCCCATCTCGCGGCAGGTGATGAAGGGATCGTCTCTGAGGTGGAGGATGAAGATCCGGAGTTTCTCCGGTATCTGTCTTCACTGGGAATCAAGATCGGATCCTCGTTACGGGTCATGGCGAAGGACCCATACGGCGGCCTGGTGAGGCTTCGCATGGGAAGGCGAAGAATCTCAATGGGCACGGAAGCAGCCGAGCGCGTTCGGGTCGCCCGATCCCACGTGTAGCAGCCGACGACCTCCTGGACCGCCTCTGCCGAATGGGTCTGGACAAAGGACGCGCGGAGCTAACCCGCATGGGTCGCGCGACTGTCATTCTCCCTGCGAACCCAAGCAGGAGATAAGGGGTCAAGTAGTAAATCTTCGTGTTCCGCCATTTTAATCCGAATATTCAATACTCGACCCACAGACCCGCATAGACCCATGGCCCATGACCCATAGACCGACAGACCGGCCCCTACTAGAGGTTTCTTCATGGCATTGAGAGCCCCTACGCAAAATGATCGTCGCACCGAGAGCAAGCGTTTCGTGCCTCTGGCAAGGAAGGCGAAGCAGGCCATCCGAAGATGGTCGATGGAGCCTGACGCCGTCCAGAGGGAAAATAAGCCGCTCGAATGCAGACTCATTTTGCGTAGGGGCTCTTAGGCTCAAATGGACCGGATGGCGCCCCACGTGCAACAGCCCCAGGGTTCCCATGGCAGTCCTGGGGCTATTTTCCCATTGATCTGTCTTTTTCTCGAGGATATAATTATGTTCTATGGGCGTAAAATCATATTTCCTGTCCGTAAACCCACATTTTTCCTGCGCCGCTGGATGTAGTGAAATCGAAATGCGCCCCTCCGCTCGCTGCCCGATCTGGCCTGGGCTCTGTCTGAAAACCCAATCTGAGCAGCCCTTTTCCCGCCTGGCTGCATCCGGCTGCATCGACGACAAAACCAACATCGCCTGCTTCGCCGTCTTTGCCAGGCGGAAAATTCGCTCGCTCTCGGGCCGACGACGGGGTCTTCAGACAGAGCCTAGGTTCGACGTGGTCTTGAAGTCCATACCACGCGGTCTGGCGCTGGTTGCCGCTTGGACGGCGCTCTTATTGACGCCGGTGCCGATCGATGCGGCCGAAAAGGCCTTCCAGCCGGCGGAAGTGATCCAGGCCGTAAACGCGGGGCTCCGAATCCTGAATCAAGGGACGGTCGACTACGAAGAACATCGCAGCTGTTTTTCCTGCCATCACCAGACGCTGCCCATGCTCGCGCAGGCCACCGCGCGAGAACATGGCTTCAAGATCAACGAGGAACTTTTCCGACAGCAATCGCGAATCACGCACAACGCCTTCAAGACTCGAACGGAAAAACTGCGCGCCGGAATCGGCATCGGGGGAAAAAGCATGACCGTCGCCTACGCGCTCTGGGCGCTGGACATCGCCGAATGGAAGCCCGATGAAACCACCGAAGCCATGGTCGCCTACCTCATCAAGACGCAAAAAAAGGACGGTCGGTTCTACACGAGCGAGACTCGCCCGCCACTGGAGGACTCGCCCGCGACCAGCGTGACGATCGCCGCCTACTATTTGCAGGAGTTTGCCGCCGACTCGCAGGAATCCAGCGCGGACGACAGCGTTGAGAGGGCCAAACGCTGGCTGTTCAACTCCGAGCCTGAAAGACAGGAGGACAAGAACGCCCGACTGTGGGGAATGCATCTTCTCAACGCCAACAAGGAACAAATCGCCGCCGCCCGCAAAGCCGTCCTGGATTCCCAGCGCGACGACGGCGGTTGGGCTCAACTATCGGATATGTCGAGCGATTCCTACGCGACGGGACAGGCGCTGTGGATGCTGAGGGAAGCCGGACTTGCCCCCGAGGATCCGGTCTACCAACGCGGCGTCAGATTCTTGTTGGACACGCAACAGAAAGACGGTTCGTGGTTGGTCAAGACCCGCTCCAAACCGATTCAGATTTATTTTGAATCCGGCTTTCCGCACGGGAAGGATCAGTTCATCTCCATCAGCGGCGCGAGTTGGGCTGTCGCGGCTCTGGCTGCGACCCAACCGCTCGGCAACGCCGATCCGCGTTGAACGCGCGGGAAACCGACAACAGGCGCTCGCATGTCTTCGTTCTGCGATCAACTGCCCTGGATGGCCGGCCCAAATATCCCGTGTATTGAATTGGTTAGCTGTTACCATCTCCGCTCTGTATGAACAAAGCTACCTACCCGCACTTGCAGGATGATACATTGGTCCCTAAATGGCTCGACATCTAACCACAACCCCTGGAGGAATCCAAATGACGTTTGAGACCGTTGTTACCATGGATGCGTCCAGCATCAAGTACGGCCCTGGCGTGACGCGTGAGGTAGGTTACGAGATGGAGCGACTGGGCGCAAGGCGGGTGATGGTCCTGACCGATCCCAACCTGGCGGGCAGCGAACCCGTTGCAATGACTCTGGAGGCCTTGCACTCGGATCGGATTGACGCGGTGCTCTATGATCGCGTGCGAATCGAACCGACGGACGTTTCATTTAAGGATGCTATTCAATTTGCGATCGATGGAGCGTTTGACGGGTATGTTGCGGTAGGGGGAGGCTCGACCATCGACACCGCTAAGGCTGCCAACCTTTACGCCACATACCCGGCAGACTTGCTCACTTACGTCAATCCGCCCATTGGCGAGGGTCGTCCGGTTCCCGGGCAGTTAAGGCCATTGATCGCGATCCCCACAACGGCCGGCACAGGCAGTGAAACAACCGGTGTGGCCATCTTTGACCTATTGCCGATGCGAACCCGGATGACGCCGGGGACTTGCTCGCTGCTGCGATCGTTGATTTGATGCGGCAAACCGGCATCCCGAATGGTTTAAGCGCCGTGGGCTATGGACCCGATGACGTGCCCGAGCTGGTTGCCGGCACGATGCCGCAGCATCGCGTGACCAAGTTGTGCCCGCGTCCATTTGACGAGACGGATTTAGAGCAACTCTTTTTGGACTCATTGACGTGTTGGTAAATGCAGTTGCCAGCTTTCTCCTGCCACTTCCAGGTCCGTGGCACCCTTGTGCTGGTCGTAGACTCGGTGCATTTCTTCGATTGAATCGAACCAGCCCACGATGAAGGCGGCGCTCAGTTTCTGGCCGGGGCGAATGGGGCGCCCCCCGAATTCCTCGATGAAACAGATGAAGCCGGGGCGGCGGTTGCACCAGCCTTCGTGCACTATCCCGGGGTCGAGGGTCATGCCGGCCAGCCAGGGGCCGGGCTCGCCGGTCCTCGGGTTCTTCACACGGTAGGCACGGATGAAGCGCTCGGGCACGCCGTCACGGTCACGGCGAAAATTGAATTTTTCATCGGGTGCGAAGGGTGTGGCGAACTCGCTCATGGGGATGCGCTTGCCGCCGTCGATATAGCTCAGGTAGATCTCACTGGCTTGGTCAATCTTTTCTTTCTTGATATGCCCCGGCATATCGAGACGAAGGAACATGGCGTCGCTGGCGTTGACGCTGGTGATGCGGTCCGAGGAAATGAAGTAGCGCTTCCCCTTCGGGAACACCAGAGTCTGCTGCCACAAGGATCCGGTGCGCTTCCCCGGCGCGGCAATGGTGTAGTTGTACTGCATATGCACCGCCGTGAAATGGTCGGCACTTACCACTTGCGGGTCCAGTTCCTTGGCCTGGGTACAGATCTGCGGGCCCTCGATGGAACGCTTCGGGCGCTTGCCGTGCACCAGGTTGTTATAGCGGTAGGCCAGGTCCCCCGGCAGCTTGTCTTTGTAGGCATCGTCGGCCCCCGGCTCCATGATCCAGTCGATGATGTCCAGACCGAAGCCCAGATCGCGGGCGCCGGTTGCCTTGTCCAGGAAAGACCCAGCTTTCACGCCCGAGACATAGCCCTTGCGCACGAAGGATGCCTCCAGCTGTGGCGTGCTCAGTGTCACGTGGTCCGATTGCTCGGTGATCGTCGAGCATGTGGCGCAGGCGACTAAACCGAGCACCAAGAAAACACAGACACGCGCCATAATTAAGTCCTCCCGAATCGAATAATCAAAGGCCCGAACGAAAAACGACAGTCTACACATTTGCCCATATCATACTGGCCTAACATGTCTGATCGCATCTGACTCAGCTTGGTGTTGCCAAATGATAATACTCTCGTTCCATAATACTAGGCTTTGTCGGAAAACTCCCTCGTCGGCCCGAGAGCGAGCCATTTTTTCGCCTGGCAAACGACGGTTTGACTGCGCTGATCGCCTCGACTACACTGGTCCAGCCCCATCGGCGGTGGTGGGCGATGGATCACTACGGGAAATCCCGACTTAGAGCACCTACGCAATATGACTCTACATTCGAGCGGCTTATTTTCTTTAGCCGTCTTATTCGCTGCTGGCGCAGCCACTGGCGGATAAAGGCAGCCGCTGTTGTCCCTCTGGACGGCGTCGGGCTCCATCGACCCTCCTCGGATGGCCTGCTTCGCCTTCCTTGCCAGAGGCACGAAACGCTCGCTCTCGGTGCGACGATCATTTTGCGTAGGGGCTCTTAATTTCTGTGGCCAAATTAATGCTGTAACTTTTTCGAATTCCACCCTCACTCTGATGTTGAATAGGCAGTCCGAAACCATGGAACGCCAAGTTATTTCTTGCCGGTTCCTAAGGACCGAAACTCTGGAACCTGAACAGGTGGTTGATGTGGGTCAGCGTGCGTCGCGCGGGACGGGTAGGTTTATGTGGCAAACCTTGGATCACGGTAGAGTCATCAGGTGATCGGGAAAGGGTGTACGTACACCGGAATGGAGAAAAGAATGAGACGTTTGAATCGCTTTATGGTGTTGTTGTCGGTGGTGGGGATGGCCTCAGGCATGTTGTTTGCGGAGGAAGACATCGGTACGGATTCTGAAGATGCCGTGCGGGTGCTTCGTCTCCTGGGGGGGAAGGGGGCAGCGGGCCTGTCGTCCACTACCATTACGCTCTACCGCTTGATCTTTAATCGCATCGATGAAGATGGCGATGAGCGGGCCACACGCGAGGAATATGCGGTGCAGGGCCTGTATATGAACGAACAGGCCCGGGCCGGTATTTTTTGGGCGAGTGACCGCGACGGCGATCAAGTCGTGACTGCGCGGGAGTATGTAGAGAACCGGATCATCACCGATGAAGCCAAGGAGATCTTCGAGGGGCTAAAGGTGGATGACGGCAACACGGTGGACCGCGGCGAATTGGCGCAGGCCCTGCAGCAGGTGGATGGCGTGGACATTGACGCCATATTCGGCCAATTCGACACCAATGGCGATGGTCAGTGGCAGATGATTGAGTACCTTCGGGTCTGGGGGGATCTGGCCCGTCAGGATAGTGATTGGGTCGATCCCAGCAAGGCCAATAGCGAAGGGCCCGCTGCGGCATCCCACGAGGCCATGGACGGCCCTCCTCTGGGTTTCGGGCCGGGCAGGGGCGGCCCTCGCGGTGGTTTTGGGTTTGGAATGATGGACATGACCGCGGCACAATTCCCCGGCCCGGACGAGGTGTTCAAACGTCTGGATCGTGACGGAGACGGCGTACTGACCATGGAGGAACGCAGGGAAGGATTTGCCCGTGGTGGTCGGCCCGGCGGTTTTGGCCCTCCCGGTGGACGGCCCGGTGGTTTCGGCGGCTCGGGCGGACGCCCGGGCATGCTGTCGCGATCCGGATTGAAGGTGGGGGATGTCGTGGCGGATGTGCCCATCCATGACGCCAACGGAGAGAAGATGCAGCTTCGCACGGTGTTTCAGCATGACTATACCGTGCTGGTCTTTGGGTGTCTGACCTGTCCGGTATTCCTGGGCAGCTATCCGGGGGTGGAAGCCGCGGCACGCGATTATGCGGACAAAGGCGTACCGTTTTACTATGTGTACAAGACACTGGCCCATCCGGAGAACCACGGTTATGTAGATCCCCTAACTCTGGATGAGCGCCTGAAGCATATCGAAGAAGCACAATCGGTTTTAGGTACTGAGGTGACCTGGTTGTGCGACACCATGAAGAACGAGGTAAAGCATGCCCTGGGCGATGCGCCCAACTCGGCCTTCGTCTTGGACAAGGCCGGCGCCATCGTGCACATGCAGTCTTGGTTTGACGAAGAGGAATTGCGGAGTACCCTGGACGACCTGGTCGGCGTGCCCGAGCAGCGCACGTCTCATGAAGCCCTGCACCTGCCCGAGGTGCAACGGGTGGGAAACGGTGAACGCGTGCTGCCTCGTCTCCAGGTCCCCTCGATCCTGGTCGCGGTGCAGGTCACTCCCCAGCCGCCGCTTGAAGACCACTACGCCAAACTGCGTGTTGAAGTCACGCCGGAAGTCTTGTCATCGGGTACGGGCAAACTCTATCTCGGCTTCCATCTCGATCCTATACTGGACGTGCACTGGAACAACCTGACTGAGCCGCTTCGTGTGACCCTCGCCGCACCAGAAGGTGTGACCCTTAGTCCGGCCACCCAGGTCGCGCCCAAGGTCGACGTCGAGACCGATACCACCCCTCGCGAGTTTCTGGTTGACCTTCGCAATGCCAAGGCGGGAAGCACGCTCACGGTGGATGTCCACTACTTTGCATGTAGCGATTCGGCCGGCTGGTGCCGTGAAATGAAGCAGCGCTATATCGTCGGCCTGGAACGGGACGACGATATGGGTCGTGTCATCGGGCGTAGGTTTACGCCCGGCGGAGGACGATGGGAGATGGGGCGGCGGCCTGGTGGAGGATTCGGCGGGTTCGGCGGCTCGCCCTCCAGATAGGGCGGACAATAGAGCATAAGGCACTGAACAAAAGAAAAAGAACCAAAATTGGGAGGTCGTGCCGCGTAATAAACACCTGCGTGGCACGTGCAACGGACCAATGGACGGACTAGGCACTTTAAGGTATAACCAATAGGGTCAATGGCATACCTTCTCCCATTGAGGATACTACGAAATGAATGCGAAGTTCTGTACATTATTGGTCTTGGTTGGATGGGGATTCAGTAGCTCTATTTCGTTTGCTGACGAGTTCGAGTTGCACAACTTTAAATCGATGCAACTCACCGACACTTACTATTCCGAAGGCGTCAACATTGGTGACATCAATCATGATGGCATTATTGACGTTGTTCACGGTCCCTATTGGTTTCAGGGGCCTGACTATAAATTCAAGCACGAAATCTATCGTCCCTTGGCTCAGCCTCGACAGAAATATGCCGACAATTTTTTCTCATGGGTCTACGATTTTGACGGCGATGGTTGGAACGATGTTTTTGTAGTAGGTTTTCCGGGCACGCCTGCCCATGTATACGAGAATCCGGCCAAGTCCGGATTCGATGCGCATTGGAAAAAGCACGAAGTATTCGATTGGGTTTCTAACGAGGCGCCGCACTTCGTAAACCTGGTCGGAGATGAACGTCCTGAACTGGTTTGCACGCGAGATGGCTATTTTGGTTACGCCACCATCGACTGGGAGAACCCATTCAGAAAGTGGTTGTTTCACATAGTGTCCGAGCAGACCGCACCGAAACGTTTTGGTCATGGATTGGGAGTCGGCGATGTCGATGGTGACGGTCGTTTGGACCTTATCACAAAGGTGGGTTGGTTTCAGCAACCGGAATCGGTGCAGAGTGATCCTCAATGGGATTTTCATCCTGTCAAGTTTGCCGCCGCCGGTGGTGCAGAAATGCACGTCTACGACGTCGACGGTGACGGCGATAACGATATCATCACAAGCCTGGCCGCACATGAATTCGGTTTGGCGTGGCATGAACAATACCAAGACGGAGATGGAATCGCCTTTCGCCAACATCTGATCATGGGGCGAACGCCAGAGGAAAACCGGTACGGTGTTGTGTTTACCGAATTGCACACCGTCCAATTGGCAGACATCGATGGCGACGGCCTGAAAGATATCGTGACCGGTAAGACGTATTGGTCCCATCACATGAAAAGCTCCATGTGGGATGCCGGTGCTGTGGTGTATTGGTTCAAGCTGGTCCGTAACAAAGACGGTGTTGACTGGATTCCCTACAAAATCAATGACGAGGCTGGCGTTGGGCGGCAGGTTATTGTAGGGGACGTCAACGCAGACAAACTGCCTGACATAATTATTGGAGGAATGAAAGGATTGCACGTTTTGATCCATGAGAAAGAACGCGTCGACGAGCAGGTTTGGCGCGCCCGACAACCCAAGCCAATCGTGCCACTGAAATCGGGGTTGTCGCCCGAAGCGGCCGCTGCACACATGACCACACTTGACGGTTTTCGAGTCCAACTGGCCGCGGGGGAACCACAGGTGCATCAGCCCATCGCTTTCACCATCGATGAACGAGGTCGGCTTTGGGTCGCCGAGGCCTACAACTATCCCTTGCGTGCTGCCGAGGGTCAGGGCAAAGACAAGATCGTCATCCTTGAAGATACCAATCAAGATGGAACGCTCGATTCCCGTAAAGTGTTCATTGAAGGACTGAACCTGGTCAGTGGTTTGGAAGTCGGCTTTGGCGGTGTCTGGGTCGGTGCGGCGCCCTATCTCATGTTTATTCCAGACGAAAACGGCGATGACGTTCCGGATGAAGAACCGCGGATTCTCCTAGACGGGTTTGGCTATGAGGATACGCACGAAACACTGAATTCATTCATTTGGGGTCCCGATGGATGGCTATACGGGTGTCACGGCGTTTTCACTTATTCCCGGGTGGGTCCTCCTGGTATGCCCGACAACCAACGAACCCCCATGAACGCCGGCGTTTGGCGCTACCATCCGACGAGACACAAATTTGAAGTCTTTGCCTGGGGAACCAGTAATCCATGGGGCATCGACTTCAATGATTACGGACAGGCATTTATCACGGCATGTGTGATCCCGCATCTTTGGCACATGATCCAAGGCGGCAGTTATCATCGACAGGGAGGCAGACACTTTAACCCCTATTTGTTTGACGACATCAAGACCATCGCAGATCATGAGCATTTCGTCGGCAACATCAGAGACCATGCTTGGTGGGGGGGGCGCGAACCCAAGGCGCCCAAGAATACACTACAGGCGGGCGGTGGTCATGCTCATTGTGGAGCCATGGTTTATCTGGGCGATAATTGGCCGGATCGCTATCGTAATCAGATTTTTATGAACAACATTCATGGGAACCGAGTCAATGTCGATTTTTTGCACCGTCGTGATTCGGGATATATCGGCCGACACGGAGAAGACATTTTGCTGGCCAATGACCAGTGGTACCGTGGGATCAATCTCAAGTACGGACCGAACGGCTCGGTATACCTAACCGACTGGTACGATCGAAACGCTTGCCACCGGAGAGACCCTAGCATCTGGGACCGAAGCAACGGTCGTATTTTCAACTTGGCCTACGGCAATCCACAAACCGTCTCCGTTGACCTTGCCAAATTGACGGACGCCGAACTCGTCAAGATGCAGCTGCACGGAAACGACTGGTATGTGCGAATGGCGAGGCGTTTGTTACAACACCGAGCGGCAGTGGATCGGTTGGATGCCGAAACGCGGCCCGCGCTGGTCAAGATTTTTCGTGACCATCCCGATGTCACGCGCAAGCTGCGCGCGTTGTGGGCGTTGCACGTGATTGGCGGCTTAACCGCCGATTTTCGAATCGCCTTGCTGAACCATGCCAACGAGTATGTCCGTGCATGGGTAGTCCAATTTGAATTAGAGGACCACACTGCGAGCCATTCGTTTGTTAACCTGATGACAGAGATGGCCAAATCCGATCCATCACCGGTCGTGCGGCTGTATTTGGCGTCGGCGGCAATCCGCCTCCCCACCTCGCAGCGCTGGCCGTTGGTCGAAGCGCTCGCTCGGCATGGCGAGGATGCATCTGATCACAACCTACCTCTCATGTATTGGTACGCCATTGAACCGCTGGTCACGCAGGATGCAAGTCGTGCGTTGGCATTGGCGAAAAGGTCGGAAATTCCTTTGTTGACTCAATACGTCATTCGGCGGGCAGCATCCGACAAAGCCGGGCTAGAATTGGTTGTCGCGTCGATTGCCGAGACTGATGATGCGAAATCGAAAATGCTCTATTTGGACGAAATGCTCCACGCGTTTGAGGGCCGCGCGAACATTCCAGTTCCTGCGTCTTGGGCAATGGCGTACAAATCTCTGGCAGCAAATGAAACAAAAGAGGTGCGGGACCGAGCGGATCAAGTCGCAGTTATTTTGGGGGATGCCCGTGTCTATCCCAAATTCCGAACCTTGTTAGTGAATGGCAATTCGCCGATCGAGGAACGGCAGCAAGCCCTCGATGTCCTCGTTCGCGGTCGTGACAAAGACGCCGCGGCCTCATATCAAAAAGTACTCAGCGAACCAGCGCTTCGCGGTCCTGCCCTTCGTGCGCTGTCGCGTCTGGCCGACTCGCGTACACCGACCGCAGTCCTCGGCATTTACGACCGGCTAACCGACAACGAAAAAAGAGATGCTATTGCGACGTTGGCGTCTCGACCTTCCTATGCCAGGGAGCTGCTTGACTCGATTGAATCGGGCAAAATACCAGGCACGGATCTGCACGCATATCATGTCCGACAACTATTCCAGTTTGGCGACGAAGAACTCAACAGACGTATCAACGAAGTGTGGGGAGAGGTCCGCGAAACATCGCACGACACCAAAGCTGCAATCGCGCGCTACGCATCGAAGCTTGGACGCAACGTCTTGGCCAGAGCCGATGTCGCAAATGGTCGGCGACTATACGACGGGGCGTGTGCGTCATGCCACACACTGTTCGGAGAAGGCGGCAAGGTAGGCCCGGATATCACCGGCTCCGACCGCGCCAATCTGGATTACATCCTGGAAAACCTTCTCGCCCCAAGTGCCGTTCTCGGAAAAGAGTATCGCATGACCGTCATCTTTACCATGGACGGTCGAGTCATTTCCGGTGTCATCCAAAAGGAAACCGACAGCGCCGTGACGCTGCGAACCATCAACGATACCGTTGTCGTGGCAAAGGACGACATCGAAGAACGACGGCTTTCTGACTTGTCGGTGATGCCCGAAGGCCAACTCGATCTATTGAAACCCGCTGAAGTTCGTGACCTGATCGCCTACTTGGCGAGTCCATCCCAAGTGGCGCCGCGGGGACCGCGGGCACCGATTGATTCGAAAACCAATCGTGTGGCAGGCGCTATCGAGGGTGAGTCAATGAAAATCGTCTTGAAAAGTGCCGGCAACGCACGAAATCAAAAAATGGACGGTTTTGCCAAGGACCGCTGGAGCGGCGGCGATCATCTTTTTTGGTCAGGTGGGAAAACCGGCGAGATTCTCGAGTTGGCCATCGAGGTAGAAAAAACTGGCTTCTACGACGTCGAGATCGTGCTGACCAAAGCCCGCGACTACGGCATTGTCCAGCTCAAACTCAACGACGAAATCCTTGGAAACTCGATCGACTTGTACAACGCGCCGGACGTGATCACGACGGGTGTCCTGACGTTTCCCGAGCGCAAGTTGAACAAGGGAAGCCATATACTACAAGTCACAATCGTGGGTGCCCACCCCAAGGCTATTAAGGCGTTTATGTTTGGATTGGATTACGTCAGGTTATTGCCGTCTCCAACGACAGAATAGAGGCACTTTCTCTGTCACGATCCCATCATGCGTTAACAATCAGGGGTCGGCAATAAACAACTTGGACAATTTGGGATCCAAGTGTGCCCCATATTGGGTCGAAACAAGGATGGGGGACAGGCTTTT
>JADFMM010000040.1 GCA_022563885.1 Planctomycetota bacterium
TGCCGATGATGCCCTCGCCGGTGATCAGGCCGGAGGCAAAGAGCAGGCCGCGCCGGTCTAACGTCTCGACCGCCTCTTTCGCCATGGCGCGCTTCTTCTGGTACGACTTGAGCAGGAAGTGAATGACGCCACCAATGAATATGGGGACTTCCAGCTCGAGTGGCAGATAGATACCGATGGTGACCGCCAGCACCGGTGTTCGAAATTGGCTGCCGCGGGCCACGAGGTATTCGTCCAGCGCGATGACCGCTGCGGCCATGGCCGCGCCGATGCCGACAAAGGTCCAGGGCAGATTCCCCTCAAACACGCCTGTGGCGACGGACGCCATGAGATTGGCCTGAGCCGCAATCAGCGGATTGCCTTTGGCAGACGCGTGGCCGGCAAAACCGTAGGCTTTTAGCAGCAACATCAGTATCGGGGCCATGACCAAGGCCGCAGACAGTGTCCCGACTATTTGCATCACCTGTTGTTTCCAGGGAGTCGCCCCTAGGATGTGCCCGGCCTTGAGGTCCTGCATGTTGTCGCCGGCGATCGCCGCCGCACAACAGACCACAGCGCCAATGATAATGGCGGCAGGCGGACCGTTCTCGTCGCCTTTTCCCAGCAAAACCACCAACAACAACGCCGAGATGGTGACGGTGGCGATGGTGACACCGGAGATCGGATTGTTCGAAGATCCCACCAAACCCGCCATGTACCCGGCCACCGCCGAAAACAGGAATCCCGTCAACAGCATTAGCAGGGCCATGATTAGAGATACACTCACCTGGGCCACAAAGACTTCATACACCAAGAACAGCGGCACAACAGAACAGACAATTAGGATGAGCACCCATTTCATGGGAATGTCTCTTTCCGCCCTATCCAGTATTTTCGGCGTGTTGCCGCCAACTCTTTTATAGGCCTTCAGTCCGCTCATCACGCCGCCCACCAGAGATTTTCGCATGCTAAAGATAGTCCACAGCCCGCCGATGAGCATGCCGCCCACACCCAGATAGCGTGTCCTCGCGGACCAGATTTTCCTTGCATAGGCACCGGCCTCCACCGGTTTTCCCAGCATTTCGGCAACCTCGGCGTTGTGGCTCGCTACCGCTTCAATCTCTTCTGCAACCATGTTTGGATCTACGGTTTGATACTCCAAGGCAAAGACGGTCCAATCGTCCGCCCGCGTGACCTCGCTTTGGAGCTGATACATCGGCCAGTCCTGCTGGCCCGCCAAGATGGGGATGGCGACACACCAGTTAACGATGCCCCCCAGGATGATCAGCACAGCGATGTTGAGCCCCACGATATAACCCACTGCCAGAAGGGCAGGGCTGAGGTTCGTGCCGACGTAACCGAGACTACCGCCGATGCGTCCAGCGATTTCTCCGGTATCCGGCCAGAACCGAAATCCACTGCCTGCACCCAATTTGAACAGTCCGGCGGCGATGGCGGACTTGACGATGTAGAAGATATCGGACCCACCCTTTTGTCCCGATTTGAGCACCTCCGCCGTTGCCACACCTTCGGGGAACTTGAGATCTCCATCGACAATCAGCGCCCGCCTGAGCGGGATGGTAAAGAGCACACCCAATAGGCCGCCGAATCCCGCGATGACCGTGACCCACAGATAGTTGAAGTCGGTCCAGTAATCCATGATCACCAAAGCGGGCAGGGTGAAGATCACGCCGGCGGCCAGGGACTCGCCCGCCGAGGCCGCGGTCTGCACGATATTGTTTTCCAGGATGTTGTGCTTCCTGAAGAGACGCAGGATGCCCATCGACACCACGGCGGCCGGTATCGACGCCGATACGGTCATCCCGGCAAACAGGCCCAAGTAGGCATTGGCCGCCGCCAAGACCATCGACAACACGATCCCCAGCAATACGGCCTTGACGGTGATCTCAGGGAGTGACTTTCCATTTTGTTCCATGTCATGTCCTCGCAATGGAGTGGCTCTGTCTGAAAACTCGATCTGGCTTCGGTTGCTATTTCCTGACGAATTGTGCCACAAAATACTTGGCTGTCAACGATTCACCCGTGGCTCGCTCAATCATCTGGTTCCAGGGATAGATGGCGGCCGGTTCAAACACCCGTTCGACCAGGAATCGGCCGACGCGCTCCTGCCCCACATAACTGACTTGGGTGGGGTCATCCGCTTCGATGACGTCCGTCACGAGTTTGTGATGCAGTTGCGACGCGAACAGCTCACCCAAGAGATAGTTGTGATAGTAGCAGGGGGCAATGGCGAAATGGATCTTGGCGGCCCAATCGGGCTCATCTCTACCCTGCGGCCGCGTCACCCTCTGGTAAGTCTCGACCGTGTCCCACCAGAGGGCATTGAGATCCTGATCCGGATCGGCATAGAGCGCCCGCTCGAAGTGAAACATCACCATGGCCCAGCGGGCGAAGATCAACTGCTTGAGCTGGGCATAGTTGCCGGCAATCTCCTCGATGGCGACTCGCTGCTCCTCGCTCAGGTCCAGCATCTGCTGCATCCAATGGGCGTTTCGGCTGAGGCGACCGAAAAACATGGCAATGCCCTCGGTGGTGAAGATATGTGCCGGCTCACGCAATAGGTACGGCGTCTCCTGATCCATAAACTTGTCGTAGACCGCGTGACCCAACTCATGCAACTGCGTCTCCATCCAGGTCTCGTTGTCCTTGATATTGCACAGGATGCGAACATCCCCCGCGCGATCGATGTCCGTACAAAAGGCGTGGGGATTCTTGCCTCCCCGCTCATACAGATCGCTGTCATCCAGGATCGACGCCACATCGAGCCCCAGACCGGCATAGAATTGGGAGGAGAGGGTCTTGATGTCCTTACCCTTGTAGTAGACGTCCAGGTCCAGGTCATAGACCATCGGTGTCTCCTGGAAGAAGGGATCGTGGTAGTGCCAGGGTCGTAGATCCTCGACCGTGACGCCCAGGCGAGCCGCCAAGAGGGCATCCAACTGGCCCTTGACCCGCTGGAAGGGTTCACGCGTGAGGTCGTCGAGTTCTCCGAAAAGCTGCACCAAATCCTCGACACGCTGCTCCGCGGTGACCAGGGACATCGTATGGTAGTTCTCGAAGCCCAGCGTGTGGGCCGCCTGATTGCGGAGTTTCACCAGGCGAATCAAATCGCCTGCCACCTGCGGTCCGACCTGCTTACTGGCCAGCCAGGCTTGCTTGCGTTTCTCTGGGTCCGTTTCCGTCTTGAGGATCTCCTTGATCCGATTGTCCGTGACCTTCTCCGGGCCCAGCGTCGGACGATGCGTACTAAAGGTCTTTTCAATCTCAGTACTCAGTTCGACGGTTTGCTTCAACAGCTCGGGCGACACTTGATTGCCGAGGTACTGGTGATACAACACGTCGACTTGCCGAGTCAGCAGATCGTCCGCCAGCGACCCAGCGTCCCGGGCCGCCTTCAGCAGCGCAAACTCATCCGGATCACTGTAGATCCGTCGGATCTTCAATTCCAACGCGCTGAATCGGTCGTAGTGTTCCGATTCACCGGTGACGGCCGCCTGCCAGTAGGCCAGGGCCGCCTCTCGATGGAGAGGTTGAATCTGGGCGATGTGCTTGGAGATAAACGCTTTCAACTGAGACTCCTTGGGGTTATGAGACGGATGCGAGGGAAGGCAACTGAAGTTGAGCAAGCAGAGGAAGCTGACGCACACAATCATGCATTGTCTTGCCAAACGAGACACTCCTTTGTCATTACGAGCTTATCACCGGGGGCATTGTACGAGGACAGGGGGAGGGGATAAAGGCAAAAACGCATGCTCTACTGGTGCATCATCATTCTGCAAAGGAAGGTCTCTAAGTGAGTTTTGGTTAGTCGCTAGAGGGTCGGAGTGTGTTGCTCGTATTCTCAGAGCTTAAGACCCAGGACCCAGGACCCAAGACTCCAAGGTAGTCGGAATCCCTGACCTGTTCATAGCTCAAAATGCCATGCAAAATGGTAAAACACTCTACACACTGGACAGCCATTTCAAGGGAATGAAACAGTGTTTCCCTCCTGTTCCAGGAGTGAGTTGGCAGTCTATCGTTGACAACGGCTTAGAGATGAGCCATGTGCCTAATCGTGCTATAGAAGCGACTTGATCAGCGCAACGACACCATCCGAAGGCTTCGGATTATCGCTGGGAAGACCCACTTCAAGTCGGACCACGGCCACATCTCCTTGCACCGTCACGTGCGCACGTCCTCGATCCAAGGTCAGGTGTTCAAAGGCCATGCCGTCCGGAGTGGACAGGGCAGCGGCCAATGAGGGCGACCGCTCCAACTCCAGCAAGACCGCTCGAAAGACCTGATTCATGAGTAAGCCCGAGACGCTGACGGTATTCTCTCTCGACCGGGTTGGGTTCATACCGGCATCGACTTTCTGACAATCTAAGCGTACGCGGGAGGCGATGTAGCGCAGCAGCGCCGTGTCCCGTGCAGCGGCAGACCGCGCCTCTCCGCCGAAGTCATGGGAGAGCACCAGGCTCCCCTCAAAGACCAGATTCCGTCGAGGCAGAGCCAGGCCCAGGTGCACGCCATTGGGCAGGGCTCCCACCCTTTCATCCAGGTAAAAGAAGTACTTCCGCTGGGCGGTGCGGGCTCGCTCGTCAAATACGAACAAGGTGAACCAGCGTCTATATCCGTTGCGGCCCAGGCCGGAGGTCGCGATGACGCGGTCCCCCCGGCTGACCAACTCCGTGCGCCGACCCTCGTTGCCAACCATTCCTTGCGCGGCTTCGAGGGCCCGCAGGACATCCCATTCGCTGGTCTCCTTCAGAGTCGTCTCATGGTAATGCCGCGTCAGTTGCTGGTAGGCCGGGTCACCCGGCAGAATGGACTGCTGGAAACTACATCCACAGAGTGCCGCGAAGAGCCACAGTATCGGCCCGTAGACCCAGCCCCGGCAGACACACAACTCAGATCCCACACTCCCGACCACCATCTCTACCTCCTACTGGGTCGGTGAGTGTCCTGCTCTCGGGCCTGCGCCCCACTGTCACGGGGGCGCAGACGAGCACACCGACCTACACTACTTTGGCGTCAATCCACTTCATCATGTCACGAAGCTGTCGACCCACGGTTTCCAACTGGCTGTCGTGGTCTTTCTCGTACAGTGCGTTGAAGTTCTTTAGACCGGTCTGGTATTCGTTCACCCATTCCTTGGCGAATTCGCCCGACTTGATCTCGCTCAGAATCTTCTTCATCTCGGCCTTGGTTTCTTCGGTAATGATGCGGGAACCGCGGCTCAAGTCACCATACTCGGCGGTATTGGAGATGCTGTAGCGCATATAGCTCAATCCGCCGTCATACATCAGATCAACGATCAACTTCACTTCGTGCATACACTCAAAATAGGCGATCTCCGGTTGATAGCCGGCCTCCACCAGGGTCTCGAAGCCCGCCTTGATGAGGGCGCTCAAGCCACCACACAGGACCACCTGCTCACCGAAGAGATCCGTTTCCGTCTCCTCCTGGTAGGTGGTCTCTATGATACCCGCCCGCGCCCCACCGATGCCGTTGGCCCAGGCCAACGCCACCTCCTTCGCGTTGCCGGACGGATTCTTCTCGACGGCGATCAGGCAGGGAACGCCGCCGCCCTTCTCATACTCACTACGCACCAAGTGACCCGGACCCTTGGGGGCAATCATCACCACATTCACGCTCTCAGGAGGCACGATGTACTTAAAGTGAATGTTAAACCCGTGGCAGAATCCCAGTGTCTGTCCCTCAACAAGATTGGGCTCAATCTGGCTCTCGTACACCTTGGCCTGCACTTCATCGGGCAAGGTTATCACGATCAGCGCCGCTCCCTCCATAGCCGTCTTGATGTCGGTCGGTGTAAACCCATGCTCCTGAGCGAGTTTAAAGTTGTCGGTTCCCTCCAGTTCCGCCACGGCGACCTCGATGCCACTCTCTCTCAGATTCTGACTGTGCGCATGTCCCTGACTCCCATATCCGATGACGGCGACTTTCTTTCCGGTCAGTGCGTCAATCGGGGCATCTTGTTCATAGTAAATGTTCGCCATGTTTCTTCTTCTCCATTCTGTGCGGCAAAAACCACCGTTCTTCGATCATTTGTGGTCCTGCTGGTCAGAGAATGGTCTCACAACCCTTTTCAGCGGCATCGACCAACCAGCAGCCCTTCTTTACGAGCGCCTGAGCGTCCGTCAACCTCCCTAGCCGCCAGCAGCGTGGGACCGGTCCGACAGGCAAAGCGGTTCATTATATTATGGGAGCTCCGGCGAGCAAGTACTTTCATGGCAAAGGTCTTTTGCCTTTTGCAGACCTCGGCATGGCCGGGCTGTTAGGCTGTGTCGGAGAACTCGATCTGGCTTCGAGCGGCCCTTTTTCTTGAATCGTTTTATCTGCTGCTGTCGCAGCCACTGTCGGATCAAGGCAGCCGCTGTTGTCCGCCTGGCCGCATCCGGCTGCATCGACGATAGAACAAACATCGCCTGCTTCGCCGTCTTTGCCAGGCGAAGAAATTGCTCGCTCTCGGGCCGACGACCGAGTTTTCCGACAAAGCCTAGGATGAGTCTTGCTGACTTGTCCCTGCTCGGCGGGGCATGGCGATGGTCCCTGTCCGGGCGAGACTCTTGATGCCGTAGGGCCGGCACATCTCGACGAAGGCCTCGATCTTGTTTTCGGGACCGCTGACCTCGATCATCATGGTCTTGGAGCCGATGTCCACGACCCGCCCGCGAAACATCTCGACCAGGGCGCACAGCTCGGGTCTCTTTTCGGGCGTCGCCGTGAGGGAGAGAAGGACCAACTCCCGTATCACCAGCGGCTTCTCAGCATAGTCCTGCACCTGGACGACCGAGACAATCTTGGCCAGCTGCTTACGAACCTGCTCTACGACGACGTCGTCGCCCATGACCACCAATGTCATGCGGCTGAGCTTGGCATCCTCGCTGCGGCCGACCCCCAGAGAATCTATGTTGAAGCCGCTCGCTGCGAACACATCGGCAACGTGGGCCAGGACACCCGGCTTGTTTTCAACGAGGACATTAATGATGTGCTTCATGGGAAGAGCCTTCCTATAGGCTCTGTCTGAAAATCCGATCTGGCTTCGAGCGGCCCTTTTTTCGCCTGGCTGCATCCGGCTCCATCGACGATACAACCAATATCGCCTGCTTCGCCGTCTTTGTCAGCCGAAAAAATTGCCCGATTTCGGGCCGACGACGGGGTCTTCAGAAAGAGCCTACGGTGAGCGATACTGCTGTAAGACATCGAGTCCCTCCATTTCGTCCAGGCTGCGGTCGCCTAGCACCATGGGCCAGACATTTTCGTCGCAGTCAACCATGAAATCGAGCAGGCAAGGCCGCCGCTCAGCCAACATCTGTTCGATCGCCTGGGGGACTCGGCCCTTTTCGGTCACGGTCAATCCGATGGCCCCCATGGCCTCCGCCAGTTTGGCAATGTCGGGGCGCGGCACCTGGCCCTTGCCTTGACCCTCTCGCAAGGGCCTGCCTTTGCGCTGACGAAGCCACCCCATGCATTGATTATTGAGGATACAGATCTTGAGGGGCAGTTGGTGCTCGACGGCGGTGGAGAGTTCCATCGCGGTCTTGATAAAGTTGTGTTCGCCGTCGAAGTCAACCACGACGGCATGGGGATCCGCCAACTGCGCCCCAATGGCAGCGGGCAAGCCGAAGCCCGTCGTTCCCATGCCACCGCTGGTAATGAACTGTCGGGCACGCGAAAAGCGATAGAACTGCGCCGCCCACATCTGGTGCTGCCCCACACCCGTGGTCACGATGGCCCGGCCCTTGGTTTGTCGGTGTACCTCTTCAATCACGAATTGTGGTTTGATACCGGAACCGCTCTGGTCGTAGCAGAAGGGAAACGCCCGCTTCCATTCGGCGATCTTCGCCAACCAAGGTGCTCGATCCCGAAAGACCACCTGCCGGGTCAATTCCCCCAGCACCCACTTGGCATCGCCCACGACCGGGATATCCCCCTGCCGGTTCTTGGAAATGCTCGCCGGATCGATGTCGATGTGGACGACCTTCGCATTCGGGGCGAACGAGGCCGCTTTGCCCGTGACACGGCCATCAAACCTGGCGCCGACGGCGACCAGGAGATCACAGGCCTGCACCGCGTAGTTGGCATAGGCCGCCCCATGCACACCCAGCATGTCCAACGATTCCGGTCGACTTTGATCGAAGGCCCCGAGTCCCATCAATGTCATGGTGACGGGCAACTTAGCTTTTTCGACCAGCGTCCGCAGTTCCTGCGTCGCCCCGGCACTGATGACCCCACCACCGACATACAGGACTGGGCAATTCGATTTGTTGATCGCCCGCGCCGCCATGGCGATTTGGCGGGCGTGGCCCTTTGTGTGGAGGCGATACCCAGGCAACTCCATCTGGATCGTGCCATTGCCGGCCGTTCGGGCTACCGAGAGATCGGCCGACAAGTCGACTACCACCGGACCGGGCCGGCCGGTCGCCGCGACATGGAAGGCCTCGCGCAGGTTTCGCTCTAGTTCCGTGATATCCTTGACTGCGCAGGTGTACTTGGTGATGGCGCGGGTGATGCCCATCGTATTGGCCTCATGACAGGCCTGGCGTTCAAATAGATCGACTCCATCCTGACCGATCAAGACCACCAGGGGAGAGGAATCCATCATTGCGGTGGCCAAACCGGTAGTCAAACTGCAGATGCCAGGACCATGGGTCGCCAGGATCACACCCACCTTGCCGCTTGCCCGGGCGTAGGCGTCCGCCATGTGGCACCCCCCCTGTTCGTGACGGGGAAAAATGCAGCGAAACGGCGCGTCGGCGAGCCGATCAAACAGCGGTGAAACCGCAGCGCCGGAAGGGCCGAACAGGGTATCCACACCCAAATCCAGGAGTGTATCGAAGATGATTTGCGGCCCGGTGCGAACCTTCTGTTTAGCTGCCGACCCTACACCAGAACTCACCGTCGAGGAGCACTTCTTGCCCATGCATCCTGCCTTTCCTGATAAACCAACAAAGCCATTCCAGAAGGTCGAGGTGTTGGGGGATCCCTCGAACCGTCCTGTTTCGCCTCTCAATGAAGGGCTTCGACCGAATCAGTTCGAGATTTGCAGTCCTACCACGACTCTGAAACCACAGTCTTTACTAGACAAATACGGCAATATCTCAGGGAGACTTTGCAGAAGCTACAAAGTAATTTGCGATATTTAGGAAAAAAACGCGGAATACGTAGTTTTCTCAACACCAGGGCGAGCGCTCGGTCCGAGGTGCAGAGGGACCATTCTCAACCTTACAGACCTTCCCGGAGGTCGCTGCCGCATTGTAAGGAGGGCCAGATTACCCAATCAGAGGAGCCGATATTCAGTCGGACACACCGAAACAAAGAGGAACGCTGCAACTTCGACCACAAGCTGCAAGCTCGCCGCCCAGGTGCTTTAGGGCCGCTCGACCTCGCCCGTCATGGGCACGAAGCGGACCGGCAAGACCTCTCTCTTGTGGATCGAGCCATCGGCATCCTTGGTGACCAAGACCAGGTATTGATAACCGCGGCGATCTTCCTGCGGCAAGATCATGCGTCCCTTCGGTTTGAGTTGATCCAGGAGGGGCTGCGGAATTCGACCCGCGGCAGCCGTGCCGATGATCGCGTCAAAGGGGCCATGCTCGGGCCAACCGAAGTAGCCGTCTCCCGCTTTCACATGGACGTTCCGGTACTCTAGTGTCTCAAGCCGCGCGGCGGCCGAGCGGGCCAGCGACTCGATGATTTCGATCGTGTATACCTCTTTGGCGATCTCGGCACAGACGGCGGCCTGATACCCGGATCCTGTCCCAATCTCCAAAACCCTATCGTTGGGATCAAGGGCCAGCGCCTCCGTCATGAAGGCAACGATGTAGGGTTGGCTGATCGTCTGTTGGTGCTCGATGGGCAGGGGACGATCTTCGTAGGCCTCGGCCTGAAAGCGAGACGCCACGAAGGCATGTCGTGGCACGCTGCGCATGGCTTGCAGCACATTCGGATCCTTGATGCCCCGAGATTCGATCTGAAGGTCCACCATCTGAAACCTTTCCGTCCGGCGTCTATCGAAGGCCGCAGGGCGCTTCGCGGGGGGAGGCCCCTGGGGCGAATTCGATTCATTGATGCCCGCACGCCGGGCCGCTAGCGGCCGCGACTCGCGAAGCGCGGCCGCCCTACGGTCACTGCTCACCTGCCGGGCCGACTCATCGTTCATGACGACCAGAGCCCACCCAGAGAGGCCAATGAGAAACAACCAGGGCAACGCTCGCCTATGGACGTTTCTAATCAAATTCAACGCTCAATTCATGAATCGACCAGTTCCAACTGTCGGAAGATCCCGTTTGCAGAATTTTGAAGTAGCGGGTCTTGACCGGTGAGCCGAACCGGATTTCCGTGAGAGGCGAGGTGCCCTTGCCAGTGACAATGGCAGCGCCCCATTGCCCGCCATCAAAAGAGGCGAATACCTCATAGCCTCGGGGATAGTCATTCCTGGAGTTTCGGGTGTCCAAGGTGATGCCTCGCACGGTCGATTCGACACCGAGATCCAGGACGAACCAGTCGCCGGGTTTCATGCCGCGGCCGGTGGTCCAACGGGTGCGGCCTTGACCGTCCAGCACATTTTTGGCGCTGCGGCTGTTGCGGGAGGCCTTTGCCGTGAGACCCTGCCGGGTCAACTGCTCATCAATCTTCTTCAGGGCAATGGCGGCCTCCGGGCCGAGGGCCCGATCCTGAGCCGCCTTTTGAGCCAGGGCCAGCGCCTCCTTGCAGGGATGGTCGGCCAAGACCGAAAGAATCGATCTGCGTTCCTCGACTCGCTGGGCGACCTCCATGGCCTCTTCCAGCAAGGCAACCGTCCGAGCGGCGCTGCGGTTCGCCGGCCGGCTGACCAGATGGATGTAGCCGCGAAGCGCCAGTACACGCTGGGTCGGATCCGAGACTGCAGAGGCAATGGCCATGAGGTCTGCCAGAGGCGCCGCATTGGGCCACTGACTCAGCGCCCGGACCGCAGCTTTTCGAACGTTGGGATCTTCATGAAGGAGTTGCTCGCGGGCCGCGGTCAGGGCGGCGTCACTGCCGACTGTCGCCAAGACCGCCACCAGGTGCGCGGTGGCTTCACCTTCGGCACGTTCGAGGCCGGCCACCAAAGGCGCCGCCTGGACCGACCGCGTTCGCGCCGCAATGGACACCATGGCCCGTTCTATCGCCGGTCGATCGCGTCCATGCGACGTCGTCAGCAGCAGATCTACCAAGAGGGGAATCTCCCCCGGACCGGCCAATTTCCCTAGGGCCAAAATGACAGCGCCACGCACTTGGGCGTCTGAGTCCTCCGCCAAGTCACAGAGTTGGGGCACGGCGTCTGATGCGTGACGATCGACCAAGCTCTCGATCACGGTGACGCGCACGCGACTGGTAAGATGGCTTTGGGCGACGGCCACCAGGGCCGCAGTGACACCCGGCCCGGAGATCCGCCCCAGGCTCTCCTGAGCGGCCCTGCGGGCCGCGGGAGAGCCAGTTGAGGCCTGGGCAATCGCGGCCACACTGGTCCCGTCACCAAGCGTCCCCAGCGCCTCGATGGCGGCCAAGCGAACCTGGGGATCTGCCCCTTCCAGGGTTTTCACGACATAGGGGAGGGCCGCTCTGTCACCACGGCTGTCCAAAGCGCTGAGCAAGAGTGCTTGACCGCGGGCATCCAAGGTGGCCAGTTGTTCGGCCAGGGCCAGCGTCAGCGCCGATCCCGGCATCTGATGGACAAGCTTTGCCCCGGCCCGTTGGAAGTCGAGGTTGTCGTCTCTCAGCAAGGCCAGGACCGAGGGAACAGCACGGGTCGGTTCGGCCTGCACGAGCCCCCGATAGGCGGCAATTCTGATCCAAGTGCCGTGGTCTTCGCCCGCCATTTCCCGGTAGATCGCCACGGCCCGGTCTCGCTGGCCCTCGGCCAGCAGAGAATCCGCGCACATCAAGAGGGAATCTTCACGTGACGCCGCAAGGGCGGCCGGTATGTTGACCGTGGCAAGAGACTGAGCGGCCTCTCTACCCCCAATCCTACCGAGCGCTTTGATGGCGGCAGAGGCCGTGTCTTGATCCGTCGATGTCACAAGGGGTGCCAAGCGGTCGACAGCCTGCCGATCCTCGCGCAGCCCCAGCGAGCCGATCACGCCCACCCTCAAATCGCCCTCCAAAGTCGCCAAGGCGGCGCGGAGCGCTGCTCCCGCTTCCGGCGTGGGCAGATGTTGCAGCGCAAAACGGGCCATGTGGGACAACTCCGCATCGCCCAGCAGCTCAGCCAGGTCAGGCACGCAGCGGGCGGAACCTATTCGCCGCAGCATCCGGCAGACGAACTGCTTGGCGGCGAAGGAGGCCTGAGGCCTGTTCAGGACATCGAGAAGTCTCTTCTCGACTTGCAGGGTCCCTGTCGAGGGCAGAGAGCGGATCTCTTGCTCAATGGCCGACAGCGCCTGACGAGACTTGCCGAAATCATAATCGCCCAGGGCCTCGTAGTCCGCGGTAGCGGCCTCGGATGAATGGACCGAGAAGAAGAGAAGGCCTCCGGCGGCCAGAAGTGTGGCCAAAAATGTACTCAGTGTCAAATGCCTCATGGTGAGTGAACTCCGTGTGCGTTCGTTTCGAGTTCTAGAGTGTCCAAGGCTCCCGATAGGAGCGACCGAGTAGCGCACTGGCCTCAGGATCGTTCGATATCTCCTCTCTATCCGGGTCCCATTTGATCTTGCGTCCGGTGAGCATGGCGATTTCCCCCAGCAGAGCCACACTGATGGAGCGTAGACCCACCTCAGCGGGACAGATGGTCAGCTCACGGCTCTTGACGCAGTCCAGAAAGTTCTGCTTGTGATCCTGGCTCCGGTAGAGTCTTATTTCCTCGGGGCCAATCTCTTCCTTGAGGATCTTCTCGTTGGAGGCGTTCAGGCCGCCTCGACTGACGTGAATCCATCCCCCCTCTCCATACCACTTGGCCCCTTGTGTGAGTCGTCGGTTATTGGCCACGGTCATGACGACACCGTTGGCATAGGTACAGTGGAACTTGTACTCGGTGGGAACATTGTAGATGCCGTCGCTCGGATAATTTCCCTGCCCCTCGATTGCCACCGGTCCGCTACGGTCCCATCCCATGCCCCAATGGGCAATATCGATGTGATGCCCGGCCCAATCGGTCAGTTGACCCCCGGAGTAGTCCATGATCCAGCGCCAATCCCAGTGGGAAATGCCTCGGTACGGCACACGCGGAGCGGGTCCCAGCCACAAATCCCAGTCGAGCCCCTCGGGTACCCGGGTCACGGCCTTGACATCGGTGCCGCCGCCGGTGGGCAGTCCCACCTCAATCTTGAAGATCTTACCAATGCGTCCGTTGCGGACCAGTTCGCAGGCGCGGCGAAACTTCCGGTCGGAACGCTGCTGACTGCCCGTCTGCCACACCCGGCCATAGCGATGCACCGCATCACACATCGCACGACCCTCTCGGATGGAGCGAGCAAAGGGTTTCTGTCCGTGAATGTCGAGTCCGGCCTTGGCGGCTGCGATCGCCGGCAAGGCATGCCAGTGATCGGGCAGGGCCAATTGGACCGCGTCCAAGTCGCCTCGGCCGATCAGCTCCCGGAAGTCAAGATAGCTGCGACAGGCGCTATTGCCATACTTCTCGTCGACGAGGCCCTTGGCCCGGTCACGGTGGCCCTGGTCGACATCGCAGACCGCCACCATCTGAACTCCGGATTTGCTCAGAAAGCCCCGCATATCCCCCGTCCCCTGGGATCCTACCCCGATGGCGCCCATCACGATGCGATTGCTGGGCGCCCGGGCCCCAAAGACCGTCGCCGGGACGAAGGTGGGCAGGGCCAGGCCGGTCGTGATTGAAGCGGCCCCCTTCAAAAAGTGTCTCCGCGTCAGGGAGGTATCTCGTTTCATGGGTTGCTCCATGCCTATTGTCTTTACTGCGGGCAGCGCCTGGGCCCTTTGCGCAGATGAGGCGCCTACGCATTTTACCCGGCCATGCGTGGGGAATGCAAGGTGCAAAGGTAGGGAGGTCAGTGGGTCAGTGGGTCGGTAGTCACTGATTACTGATTACCAACAACTGGCGTTTCATATCGCAGCTCATACAAACATGGCATCAAGGGACCGTTACCCGCGCAGAACCGTACCTTCATGAACAAGGTCCGCATCTGTCACAACTGCGGTTCCGAGTAGCTGGAGGCGATGAACTTGAGTGTTGAGGAGCCACTCCCCATGAACCCGGCGATGGACGCGGGTGTATTGCTGCGATCGAAGGTCACGTCGATGTTGCCGCCTTGACGCTGACCACTAAATGAGCCGCTCTTCGACATTCTGCAGTTCGATATTCTACGGTTCAAACCACCCTTGCCATTCATTCTCAATCCCATACCACGTGAACGGTCAAGTCTATGAAATAGAGATGAGCCATCCAAAACGGGAAGACTCAAGAAAAGGGGCTGGTTCAATTCCGGGTTACACGACTCGACGTAGGAATCGTGCCCGTAATCGTAATCGGCTTCTCGGCCTTCTCGATTACGAGTACCCCTTCGCTGAGCACGAGCACGAAAACAGGTCAGACGGACTGCGACCCACGCGCACACTTTTTTGAACCAGACCAAAAAAGGCCTGTACCCCAAGGTACAGGCCTCTGTGTTTAACGACTTGTAAGAGGTTCAAGAGTCGATCCCTTGAATCTCACTGACCTCGACCGCTACGGAAGGGCATCCGGTAAGGTCGACTGGTCTACGTTCACATCAGTGGTAATCAGGATCGCGTCGACATAGGTACCGTCTTCGCGCTTGCCGATTTCCAGGGTCAAGGGACCGGCGGGCAGGGCAAACTTCACGATCCTATTGTCGTGATCGTTACTGTGAACCTTGTCCCAGGTCCATCCGTCGGGAGCATCAATGCCATTGAAGCGTACCCAACCGGTACCGGGTTGATCGGGATCTTCGAGGGTTTGAGCATCGGCACCGACGATGCGGACCCAGAAGGAGTCACTGCCGGCCTCCTGAGCACGCAGAATGACGTTATAGCCGCCGGCCACGGGGGCATCGAAGTCGTAAACAGCGATCCACTCAGGACCCGGAGCAAAGTTATTGTCATTGCCATCATCGTTCTCGGATCCAATGCGCCATCCGCCGGAGGCGTTGGGGTCTTCAACCACACGCCAGCTTGCACCTAAGACGTCGGCCGCTTCGGCCTCCAAGTAAACGTTGGCAGCCGCTGCGCCGAGATGGAGGAAGTCCCACAAGACCGTGCCGACTGCCCCTGGCGCTCTGACACGCAGCGCGATGGATCGGATCTCCTTTAAGTTCAATCTATCGATCTCGCTCAAGGGGATTTCAAACAGTGTCCAGGCGGTCAGAGTGGTTGCTGCAGCATCCGGATGGGTAACCTTGACGCCCTTGTTGTCGCTATCCAAGAACACCATAGAAACCGAGCCGGGATCGTTATTGGGATCGCCCAGGAACCAGACGCCCAGCATGTTCGCCGCACCGCCAGTCAAATCCAGAGGGGGATTAAACGTGCGCGTCACAAAGGCGTAAGAACCCAACACCGTGTCGTAGTCCAGAGCCAGGGATCGCTCGCCTTCGTATGCTTCCTCCGAGGATGAGACCGTAGAGCTATTGGCAAATTCCTTGGTACCATCCTTCCAGGTCTTCGAGATATTCTCGCTCTCCATGTCATCGACGGCTGCGGTTCTCGGGGTGTAGTAGTGGTTGATGGGACCGGCATAGGTGGTGCCGTCGGCGCCCACATCGATGATCTGTACAAAGTAGACGCTTCCGTAGTCCAGGCCCCACAGGGCATAGCTCTTGTCCGCCGTCGTAGCAACCACGGCGCTGCCGTCTTCCACGGCCGATCTGTCCTTACTTGCCAGGACCTGATGCTCGACCGCAAAGCGACCGCCGCGCCAACTGAGGTCCACGTTCAGGCCGTCCAGATCGGAACCATCCGCCGGTGAGAGATCCCGCGGGAAGGCCGGGATGACGGTGAACTGGACCTCGCTGAGGCCCGTCTGCGGCAAGCCACCGAAGACAGTGTTGATGGTCATGCGCACCGACTTGAGCAGTGCGCCGTTGAGGGCGATGATCGAGTTGGCGGCACTGTCGCTACCGGACGCCTGGTTCAAGGGTCCCACGCCGTCGAGGGCCGTGAAGTCCGTGCCATTGGCCGAAACCTCGATCGTCACGTCCTTGGCACCGAAGCCCAACAGGGACTCGATCGCCTGGTTCTGGTTCCAGATCTGCATCTCATGCACGGAATAGACCCGATCGAAATCAAACTGAATCGTGGCCGGGAGAGCGGCGCTGAGCCACATGTCCGTCCCCGTGGTGCCATGCAGGCCGTCGGTCAGACCGGAGCCATTCACGGTATTCGCCGCACTGGTGCTATCACCAAACTCGCTGTCGGCCGTGGCGGTGACATCGGCGATGGGGTCGGGAAAGGTCACCGCTTCCATCGTAAAGCTCCAGACATCACCCGCAGTCACGGTGCCGTCACCGTCGATGCTATCCACGCGCCAGTAATAGGTGGTCTCCAATTCGGTCGCCATGACCTGATAGGTCGTTCCGGCCTGGCCCTCACTGACCAGGGCGGTGGCGTTGGCATCGGCGACGTCATCTACGTTGGTGCTGAAGTACACGTTGCTTGATTGAGCGGAAGCACCGGGTGTCCAACTCAACTCGGGGAGGATATACCACGGTATATCCGTCGTACCGTCGGCCGGACTGGGGGCAATAGCAAAGTCAGCCTCCAACTCTATATGCAACAGCGGCGCTTCGGCCGCCCTCCCGTCGAAAGACTCGGATTCGCGCGTGCCCTCGGAGGGGTTGTCCGGGTTGTCTCTGAAGAACAACACCATCGCATTGCCGCTGACCCAATCGGGCTGGTCGACTAGCTCCTGGATGACACTGGCGATGTTAGGTGTCTGCTCGTCAGGACCCCGCTCATGCACGACAAACCAGCGCGGTATATCCCAGACGACCGTCGCCGCGGTCGTAGGCCTGGTGCTGATGCCAAAATCCTCTCTAACGAATGCATTGGGATCGGCAGACAGTTGACCCTCGATGACGACAGACACATCGGGTACATGGCGATCATTATTGATATCATCGGCGCTGAACTGTACCCAGGCCTTGGTGATGACCGCGCCGTTGGGAACGCCGACCGAGGCCCATCGGCAAGCTATCGTCTGTAGACGGTGGTCGTGCTGGTTGCCTTCATGGCCCAGCTCCAGGTCGCTGCTGGTCAAACTCTCCATGTCGCCGTTCAAGACGTGCTCTTCGGCATCATCTTCGCTGGCAGAGACCCTTACCTCTACGACATGTTCTCTGGCAAATACCGGATTTGTGGCGGCCAGAGCCAGCACTAAAACAACAGAAGTTAAATAGTCAAGTGTCTTTGACATGTTTTTTCCTCCTTCTAAACGGGGTTGAGGGACTTTATTTTACACTTTGTCTGGCACGGGATGCTTCTGGGACTCGATGAAACAGGTAAATCACTTGCGAGACACGCCTCCTTTCCAGCTTATACATCGTCGAAACTGCCCGCTCCGCAAGCACTACATGAGGTTCGCACGGACAGGTCCTTATCGTCACTCTAGGCAAGGATACCACCGTAGGCAAGTATTGTCAACTTCTTTAAGATAGGAAGCTTGAAGTAAAAGGGTAAATATTCCTGGAAAAATGCGACGAATGTACAGTCATCCTGTTTTTCCTTGCCAGATGCGTGCCCGTTCCTCTACAATTCACAGTGGATTCCTTGACATTGTGCCCGGCGGGGTGGATGGACCCCGTTCCCGCCCTGGAGTGTGCCCCATGCGATGGTGCATCGCGCTTGCCATCATCCTGCTGGCTCGGGTCGGATTCGCCGACCTGGAGCAGACCGAGTTCTTCGAAAAAAGCGTTCGCCCCCTGGACCACTGGGCGTTCCAAGCCCGCACCCGCCCGTCGCCACCGGCGGTGCAAGACCCCTCCTGGCCCCATAATCCGGTCGACAACTTCATCCTCGCCAAGCTGGAAGAAAACCGGCTTGCCCCGAGCCCGCGTGCCGACAGACGCACCCTGCTCCGCCGGGCCTGTTTCGATTTGACCGGACTGCCCCCGACGATCGAACAGATTCGTCGATTCATGGCAGACGACGCGGCCGATGCCTTCGGGAAGTTGGTCGATCGACTCTTGGCCTCGCCCGAATATGGGCGTCGCTGGGGCCGCCACTGGCTCGATCTGGCCCGCTATGCGGACACCTCCGGCGACGGGACCGACATGCCGGTGCCCCAGGCCGGCAGGTACCGTGACTACGTGATCGAGGCCTTCAACGAGGACCTGCCCTTCGACCGGTTCATCATCGAACAGATCGCGGGCGATATCCTCGCCTGGGAAGACCCGAACACCCGCTATAGAGAGCGCATCATTGCCTCGGGCTATGTCGCCCTGGCCCGCCGCTTCAAGAACTCCAAGAACGCCGATCCTCACCTCATCATCGAAAACACGCTCGACACCATCGGCAAGGGCATGCTGGGGATAACGCTCAGCTGCGCCCGCTGTCACGATCACAAATTCGACCCCATCACCACGGCCGATTACTACCAACTCTATGGGTTCTTCCAGGGCGTCCGTTACCCCCACGCCGGCACGGAGCACGGTCGGGAGCCGGCAGATCTCGTGCCTCTCGTCAACGACCCAGCCGCAGTCGAGCAGTACAACCGGCTCTCACAGGAAAGGTCCGATCTCGACAGACAACTCAAGGAGGTCCGGGACGTCAGAAAGAATCCGACTCTGAAGCGCCTCCGGGAACTCCGGGAAAAGCAAAAAGACCTTCGCAAAGAGATCGAGCGGGACGAAGGCCAAGGCCGGAACATTGAGGCGAGGCAACTGGCATTGAATGATCTGAAGGGGCAGGCCGAAGAGGTCGAGGAAGCCTACAGTCAGCAACGCGGAGATCTGGAAGAGCGACTCCGCACACTCCGTGGCACGCTCGACATCGAACTCGCCTGGGCCGTTCTGGACGTGGAGGACAAGACAGGGGACGCCCAGATTCAGATCGGCGGCAACCCTCAGAATCGCGGCAAGACGGTCCCACGGGGATTCATCGATTGCATCACGCCGGAGAAACCGGTCATCCCCGAGAAACAGAGCGGCCGCGTGCAACTGGCCCAATGGATCGCCTCCCCGGACAATCCCCTCACCGCCCGCGTGATGGCCAATCGCATCTGGCAACACCACTTTCATCGGGGCATCGTCTCCACCTCCAGCGTCTTGGGGTCGCAGGGAAAACGGCCCACCCATCCGGAGCTGCTCGATTGGCTGGCCAACCGATTTGTCGAGGGCGGCTGGTCGATCAAGCGCATGCATCGGCTTATCATGAGTTCGGCGACCTGGCAGATGGCATCCGTCCCCTCTCCCGACCAAGGGTCCGTCGGCGGCGCAATGGCCCTGCTCCAGCGCTACCCCAGCCATCGGCTCGATGCCGAGTCCATCCGCGACGCCATCCTGGCCGTCTCCGGCACGCTCGATCTTGCCCCCTTGGAAAGCCATCCCTTTCCCTCTAGCGAAAGGCGTCGCGGCATCACCCAGCACCGCCCCTTTTTCGAAGATTACGACCACCATCATCGTACCGTCTATCTCATGCGCCGCCGTTTGGGCAACCACCCCTTCCTGAATCTCTTCGACGGGCCCAATCCCAACCAGACCACCGCCTTTCGCGCGGCCTCCACCGTCCCGCAACAGGCCCTCTTCATGATGAACAGCGCCTTTATGGGGGACAACGCCACCGCCCTTGCCAAGCGCTTGCTTGCTGGCGACGCACCCTTGAAACAACGCCTGGAGCTGGCCTACGAACTGGCCTACGCCCGTCTTCCCGATGAGCAGGAGTTGACGCGGGCCAAGACCTATCTGGACACCTATCAGGCCCGACTGTCGCCCTCAAACGGCGCGGGGCAGAAACGCCTGCGCGCCTGGGCCAGTTTGAGCAAGATCATCTTGTCCAGCAATGAATTCATCTATGTGGACTAAGAGCACCCAACAAAATGACTCTGCATTCAAACGGCTTATTCTGCGTCTGGACGGCGTCAGGCTCCATCGACCGTCCTCGGACGGCCTGCTTCGCCTTCCTTGCCAGTCGCAGAAACGCTCGTTTTCGGTGCTACGATTCATTTTGATAGGCACTCTAAGTTTGATCTCGAAGAGCGGCTCATAGACTTCGCCGTTGCATAAATATCAGGGTATGCCTTCGGCATACGAAAGGTGTTTTTACCACAGAAGACACAGCCCGGCCTCAGGCCGGAACGAAGAAAAAATGACGCGCGCCCACTCGTTTCACTCGTTCAAGCCGCCAAGACGCAGAGATCTCCAACACGTTTTTCCTTTACGGCTTTGCGCCTTTGCGCGAGTCCAGAAACCATTGCAGATGAAGAGAGTTATGCTTGCTCCAGTGACATTATCTGGAAAGGTTTTCAAGTTCTTGCGACCTTGTGACACAGAGAAGCTATCGCCGCGCTTATCCTCTTTCAAGAAGTTCTTAGTGTTCAAGTATGCAACCTAGGGGTTCACTTCACCGTTGGACATTCGTGGCGATCTCAAGAATGCTGCTATCGCAGCGAAATTTGAGCCACGGAAGCCGCGGTTTTCCTTGTTCGATATTCTACGGTTCGTCTCTGCTCGACATGATCGGTGAACGGTTAGCCGTTGGTTAGCTGCCGCAAGACTAATCGACACTGCCCCCGCCATTGCTCGTGAGCTGCTCCAGTCGAGTCTGGTGTTGCCTCTGCAGTTGGGCGGACCACGCTTCGGTCGGTAGGGCACTGAGGTACGCGCGAGCTTGATCGTGACGTCCCTGCCGCTGTAAGAACGCGCAGTAGGATTGAGCGCCGCGCCAGAGCGTGGTGGGTTCGACAGAGAGGTCGAGTGCATTCAGCCAGCAGCGGTCGGCTTCGTCGATACGGTTCCTTTGCTCCTGCAAGTCTGCCAGTGTCTCCCAGTTTCGCCGGACCTCTCCGGCCAAGGTCGCCAGTTCCGTGCCATGGGCCAGGATTTCATCCTCCGTCAGTATTTGGTGCCGCTTGAGCAGCGTGATGACGCAGTCCGGGGTCACGGCCAATCTCGTTTGTATGCGGTCCAGAGAAAAATAGCGTTTGACGATCGTCATCTTTTCATCCGGCGTTTTGGACGCCAGGAGCCGGGCAAAGATCTGCCAGATGACGAGACTGTTTTCACTGCGGACAAACTGCCCCCGCACGTCGTCGTGAATCTGCTCGTAGAGGGGTTCCAGCGGCGTCTCGCTGCCTGCGAGCGCGTGAAAGAGCAGGCAGTGGCCGGACAACTGGGCCCGCTCACGCACGTTTTTCGGCCGGCTCGCACTGGCGACAAGTTGGGCGGACACTCGGGCCAAGGCCTTTACCTGTCGGACGTCCCACGTGGCGTCCAGCGCGTCTCCGACTTCTCTCACCCGCCGGGCCATCCCCTCCAGAACGGCGCTATAGGCGGACGCACGGGTTTGGGTTTGTTTTTCCCGAGCAGCGACGACTTGCTTGACAGCCTGCAAGAATGCATTGGGATCTTCATCCATGAGGCGCTCGACGGCATACGCCAAGACCAGTCGGGTCTTGACGGTACGTTCTCGGCTGTCCGTCAGGCGACAGACCGCACCCAGGTCAACGCGTCTGGCCTGTTTGGCAAGTGCTTCCGTTAAAAACGGCAAGGCGCCGCGAGTTTCGCAGAGGAGCAGCAGAGTCTGCCTTTCCAACAGGTCCGTCCTGAAGGTGAGATCCGCAAATCGCGCCGCCAAGCGCTCCAGGCGCTCGGCTCGCGCTCGCCTCGGTTTTTCTGCGCCCGTGCCATCCGCCAGAGAAGACAGGCGGACCTCGAGGTAGTAGCGTAGGTCCGACTTGGTGACGCCGGTCAGGCATTCGGACAGATGCCTCTCGAGCGTCGCCGAAAAGGGATGGGACGCCTGGTGTTTCAGCACCTCCTGGTGCGGCGCACGCATGAGGCTGCGGGCCAATCCAAACTTGCGATGTTCAATGAGCAAGGCCCAGGTATCGATGTGGGTCGCCAAGCTCTGATGCGAGGTGAGTTTCTTGATCGAGTCCTCATGGTCACGCAGAAGATTGATTTTCAAGAGAGCGAGTTCGATCGACCGACTCTCCTGTCCCGTCGCGCTGCGCCGCCTGGCGAGCCGTCGTCGCAACTGACGGTTATAGGCCCTTGTCACCTCGGCGGCACTCTTATCCCAGGCCTCCGTGCAGGACAGCAAAGTGAAGCGCTGCAGCAGATCACCATACAGGTCCTTCGACATGGGTGTATCGCCGTTCCAGGCGTCGCTCAGCAGTGAAACGCCCCGGACGATCAAACGATCGGGCAGGACCCGTCGGTCCCAATTCAGCCAGGTGTCCAGGGCCATCAGGCGCCAGGTCACCGATAGGCTGGTATCCGTCAATACCGACTCCAGGTCGCTGATGATGGATTCAATCGGTTCCGTCACCACCTGCTCTTTAGCACCTTCCTCACCGGCCTGGCCCCGCAGTCTTGCCAATTCCGCGTGGATCCTGATCTCCCGGGCGACGCCGGGATAGGGCCCCTGTGAGATTTGGGTCTCCGCCCAAGCAGCGATGCCGTCCAGTTCCCTGGGGTTGATGCCTGCAAAGATCGGTGCAAAGCATCTTGTCAAACCCGACAAGTTGGCCCGACCGACGTGGTCCCCGAGCTGCTCATAGAGCGTCTGCATCTGTTGCAGGGCGTCCGGTTGCTGTTCGTCCCGCAGGGCCTGATACGCTTCCTGGAGGGTGTTCACCTGTCGATCGATCGTTTCTTGACGAAGCAAGACAGGCGTTGTGTTGGCATCTCGAATCAAATCCGCCACCAGGGCCAACTGACCCAGCGATCGGGATTGAGCGCCATGCGCGAAGACACGAGTCACAAACTCGTGGGAGGGCTGGTAACGCCACTGCCCCCGTTTTTCGGCCCGCGTCACCAAATGCCAGGCCCGCAGCAGGACCTGTTTGGCACGCGCCGGGTCGGAGGCACTCAAGCGCTCCACCATCTGCCACACATGCTCGTCTAAACGCGGATCCTCTATGTTCAACGCGCGAAGATCTTTCGCGGCCATGAAGCGGCTCACCTGCTCTCGGTCCTGCTCGAGGCGAACGGTCGCCATCCACGCATGTGCCCCGGCGGCCTCCTCGTTCCACGCGCTGACTGTCTGGGCAGGCGTCTCACCCAAGGTGTCTGTGACCATCAAGGCGAGTTCTCGCCGGAGACGACGATCTGCCTCTTGGATCTCGGCTCGGGCATAGCCCAGGGCACTGTGGACCGCCTGGGCTCGGCCGTCCGATAGATGGCCCGACATCAGGCGCGTCCCCAGCGTCCAGGGCAGCTCCAGCACACGTCGGTGAATCGTGTCGCGAAAGTGCTCGTGTGTCTTATCGGTCGCCTGGAGCATGTTCCGGATGAGGCAGGCGTACAGGCTGTTGTGCTTGAGCCCCGTCACTGGCAGCGTCGAGAAGCGATCCGCGTCCGCGAGAAAGGGGGAGCTTTTTAAGAAGACCATGAACGCGTTAGGGTCGGGTTGCTTGAACAGGTTGCGCACGGTCATCTCCAGGGTCGAGCGAATCTGTATGGCCAGGGGCGGCATCTCCTCGACATAGGCTGTCAGCCAGAAGAACATGTCCTGCTCTTGGGCCAGTTTGCGCAACAGACCGAAACAGTGATGAATGCGGGCGTTGAGGCTGCCACTGGTCACGCGTCGGCGGTCATAGTGGGTTTCGACCCGCTGGGTTCGCTCGGCCTTGGGACCCACATACAAGGTCACGACTCCCTCCAGAAAGACCTGGGCCGCCTCCGGGCCGCGCTCTGCGAGATGCATCAGACAGTGCCGGACGAAGGGCTGTACGCCGCCCGGATTGCGCTTGATGTCCTCTTCGATCTGCTCCAACAGAAAGGGCTCGATCTCGATATCCAGTTGCCGTTCGGCGTGGGTGTCGAGGATCCACACCAGGGCGTCCAGTCGACTCCAACGAGAGCGTATGCTCCCCTGATGATGGGCCAGATCTTTCAATAGCGCCTCGCCGGCGCGGGTAAAGGCATCGGGAGAGGCCAGGTACAGGGCGGCCAGTTGTTCAAACTGTCGGGCCTGGTCTCCCTGCTGGTTATCACGCAGACGGGCGGCGAACTCGGGTGCAAAGGTCGCCAACGCTCCGCCTTGGCGGCTGTGTTCTATCAAGAATTCCGCGGGGCCCATGGGGCCGACTAATCCCCGGTTTCGCAACGAGTATCGGTTTTTCAGGGCCGAGCTGCTTGTTGCGGCGCTGCGCGGCCGGTAGCGCAGCAGGGCCTCTTGGGCCAAGAGGGGTAGATCCTCCGGTATCTCTCGGCGTGCCAGCGCCACCGCAGCCAGACGGGAGAATCCCGCCGCAGAGACTTGAGGCAGCGCCACCATCGCCCGACAGAGATCGGCGTGAACCGCGAGGCGTCGTTCAGCCACTCTCCCCGGCCCCTGCTTGCGGTCGGCCGCGGGATCCGCTGCTTGTCGCGCGGTTGCGACCAGCCGCGCAGTGCTCATGACCCCTACCGCTTGCCCGGCCTTTCCTTCATCCGACCCAAGTTGATACAGGTGACTCAGGCGGACCCTGCTGCCGATGCAAGGTCCCACGATGGCCTCCAGCGCCGGGTCCAACCAGTCCAGGGAGCCTCTTCTGGCCGGCTCCTCGATAGAGCGGACGAAGCCAGCCAGGACGGCGATGATGTCCAAGGCCTCTGCAACCTGCCGGCCGCGATACCTGCGCTTGGTCAAGTTGACCAGCGCCGGTCCCACCTGGTTCATGACGTGGGGGTTCAAGGTGGCCAGGATGGCGGCCCCCCGGGCCGGATCGGTGGCCCCCAGCAGGATTGCCAAGTGCACCCGCGCCGTTACATCCCCGGGCCGTTTGCTCAGTGCCCTCTCGTAGGCCTCCTGGGCTCTCTCCTGATCGTCCAGAATCTCACTGATTCGACCGAACTCAACGAGTTTTCGTACACTGCCTGTCTGGCCGGGATCCGCCAGTTCCATGAAGGCATCCAAGGCCCTGTTCGCATGCAACAGGCCCAGCCACCTGGCCTCCTGGGAGGGGCTGCCGCTGCTACCCAGGCGGGGATAGAGGGAGTTCGCGGCCGCGGTCTGCAGATCGCCCCAGAGCAGACGCAGGGCCGCAGCGGTCTTGCTCGCCGTGAAGAGTGCCTGGACCCGCGTCTGGGGGGTCGCGCGGCGGCGGGCGGCCGAGGGCGATGCGCCCGCGCGTGAGGGCCTCGCCGGGGACAGACGTCGCGCCAGCAGGGCCGCCTCTCGACTCAATTCCAGGCCGTCCATGGCCTGGGAGAGCTCGGCCAGTTGGGCCTGTGACAGACGACCCCCGCGCAGACGTAGGGCCGCTTTCTGCCCCAGCGTGACTTGCGGCGCCCCACGGTCGGGATGCAAGTCCAAGGCATAGGCGACCATCGCGCCATCCAGGCGTCGGCGGGTGGCCTTGGAAATGACTAATGGACGCGCCCTTTCCAACAGCTCCAAGACCTGCTCAGGCTGCTCGCGCTCCGCGGCGACGCCTGCCGCCAACATGAACGTCGCCAAGGAGGGATCCTCTGTCGCCAGCAGAGACGTCAACAGTGCTTCCGCCTCGCTCAGTCTGGCGGCGGCCAGCAAGATCAGCACCCTGAGAACGTCATTGTCGGCCTGATCCACATGCTGAAGCAATCGGTTAGGATCGGTCGCAATGGATCGAGCGCCGGCGCTGTAGCGCGGGTCCAGGCCCTGCATCAGCAGTCGCGTCACTGGGTCCGGAACGCCGGGCACACTCCGCGGGGGAAAGATCAGACGTTCCACCAGTCTGCGGCCGCCGGAACGGCGGGCCGGAGACCACTGACCGGGTGCGTTGGCGTCCCTTTGAACGCGACTGATTTCTGCATCGAGAAAACGAACATACTCGGCCGGGTCCTCCTCGATCAGGCGCCCGGCGATATGGGCAAACAGCGCTGGGCGGGTGGGCGCATTGGCCTTTAGCTGAGGATACCAGGCCCGCAACTGCCCACTCAACAGATCACGCACCTCTGCGCTGAGGACGCTGTCCTGCGGTGGCCCTTGCTGCGCCAGCGCAATGATCAGCCTGAGCGCGAATAGGCCCGGCGGCGATAGCGAGGGCAATAGCTTCAATGCCCCTGCCAGCACATTGGGATCCGACCCATCGGTGGCCGCGTATTTCAGTCCGGCGAGCAGGGCCAAATGAGGTTGATTCCCTTCAAAGAGCGCGAAGGCCGCGCGGCAGCGCTCGGGATTCGGCCGCGTGCTGCCGATCTTCTGCGTGATCCAAATGGCCTGCACGGCCCGATTATCGGGAAACCGGTCTGCGGTGGCCTCTATCGAGCGGGTGAGGCCCTGTAGACCGGCTGCACCCAGATCCATCAGCACCTCGGCATGCCGTACGCCGCGGCGAGTCAAGCGCTCCTGGAGGGACGTCCGATCCGGCCCATCGAGAAACTGTCCCAATGAAACGATGTGACAGAGGGCAAAGCGGGATAGATCCTCGATCGCCGGCGGCAGCAGGACCGTCGCTCGGGTGGCAGAGGATCCGGCATAAGAAGCGGTGGCAGGACGTCGAGTCGTCCTATACCGATAGGCACGCTGCTGAAGCCACTTTATGGTCATCAACTCCTGCGCGTCTTCGGGCAGGAGGGTCGTCAAGTCGAGCCCGGTACCGGCCCAAGGCGAAGCGAGGGGCTGTCCCGTGTGGCCGGGAATCTCCGCCGTGAGGGAGAGCAACGCGACGAAGGCGTCCATCGCCTCCAGGTCCCTGCCCTCTTCTTCCAGGGCGACCGCGTAAAGATAGCGGAGCCGATAGTCCCCGGGAAATGGATCCAGAAAACCTTCCAAAAACTCGACGGCCAGGGCCCAGTTGCGACCGGCACACATGGTATCCGCGAGGGCTTCCGCATCCCGGCGGTCCATCTGCGGACCGCCTGCCAGATCGGCCAGCAGACGGTAGCCCTCTTCCTCGTTGCCCTGCTGGATGTGGAGCAGCGCGATCTTCCGGCGTGTCTTTTGCGTGTCGTCGTAGGGTAGGGCTCGGGTGAGGGTCTCGATGGCCAGCTCCCAATCGCCTTCAGACGTCTCGATGCGGGCGATTTCATAGAGCAGGTCCACATCCTGTGATTGAATCCGTGTCGCCGCCAACAGCGCCTGACGCCGTTGCTCATAGCGATCCGTCTGACGGTACATCTCCGCCAGGGCCAGGTGCGGAACCACCGAGGAGGGATTGTCGCGGCGGCGTTCCTTCAAGCGCTCGATGATGCGCTCGCGTCCCTCATCCGTCCCCGCCGCTCTGGCCATGTCTCTGATCCAGCGGAGCTTGTCTGTGGCCCGCCCACCCCGATCGAACAGACGCCAGTAGAGCCGTTGCGCATCGGCAGGAAGATCCGCCTCTGTGTAGAGTTGTGCCAAACGGGACAGGATATCACTATGCCCATCGAAGGCCTGATCGGCCGCCCGCAGGACGTGCATGGCCTCGGTCTCCTTACCCTGTGCGCCGAGCAGTTGGGCCTCGGTGAGCCAGGGCGTCACGCTGCCCGGTGAGCGCCGCTTCCACCGGGGAATCCATGCCAGGGCCGCTTCGAATTCATGGGCCTGCCGGTAGAGGTCGACCATGTCGCGGATTGCCAGCGAATCGCGGCCGCCGGTCAAGTTGAGGAGTGATTGGGTCAGTTCCGCGGCTCGGGACCAGTCCCGTCTCAGGCGACAGAGTCGAATCCGCTGTCTCAGGGCCGTCTCCTGCTCGTCGGCGGGCACCTCCGTCAAGAGGGCGTCCGCTTCGGTGCTCATCCTCAACGACTCGTACAGGTCGGACAGCAAACAGGTCTCCTGTATGGTGCGCGAGGGCTGGGCCGCCAGCGCCTCGGTCATCGACTCCACCCGGTCCTGCCGCTCGGCAATGGTCACGACCTGTCCCATGGCCACCTTGATCTGGGAGAAGCGCTGGGCCAACGCCAGTTGACGCCGGGCCCAGGGCAAGGCTCGGTCATATTGCCGCAGACGAATCGCCGTGTTGCACAAGATGGACAGATAGCCCGTGTCGGCGGCGAATTCCTGGTACCGTGCCTCCAGCCAGTCGAGAGACGCCTCCCGGTGATCACGAATCGCGGCCGCCTGTGCCGCGCGGATCAGCATTTGCAGGTCACCGGATTGGGCGATGGTCTCCCATAGCGCCAGGGCCTCTTCCTCTCGCCCGCCCCGGAAGAGGAAGCCCGCATAGGCCTCCTTGGCCGTCAGGCTCTCGGCGTGCCGCTCGAGAAGTTGCCGATAGACCTGGCCGGCCTCGTCGAGCTGTCCATAGCGCTCGAAGAGACGGGTCACGCGTAGGAAGGGATACTCCGCCTGCTCCGATCGCTGCGATTGGGCCAGATAGGCCCTCAATGCCTCGGCGGCCTGAACATCCTGCTCGTTGCGGTCATAGAGTTCCGCCAGCTCTATGTGAAGTTCTCTATTGTCTGGATATTGTCCCGTCATCTGCAGCAGCAGATCAATGGCCCTCTCCAGCTGACCGGCCTGGACCAGGGCCTTCACGTAGGCCTGTTGGTTGGCCTGATCACCGGGCGTCACCTTCAGGATCTCCCTGAACAGCGCCAGCGCCTCCTCCGTCTGATCCATTTGCAACAACAGGCGGGCCAAGCGCTTCTTGAGGCCCAGTCGTTGACCCTCTTTTTCGATCAACCCTCGGTAGAATGCCCGCAGGCCCGGCAGATTGTCCTCTCGTCGGAAGACCTGCTCACATTGAGAACAGATCTGATCTTCGACCCAGGTGTCATGCCCCGCCAGCGCCAACGAGTCGGCATAGACGACCAAGGCCTCTTCGTTCCGGCCCGCGTAGTGCAGAATGTCGCCCTTGCGGAGTCGGCGCATCACGGATCGATAGCTATCGCGCGTGATCGCCAGCAGTCGATCGCTGGTGGCAATGGCCTCCTCATACAGGCCCTCCGTCACCTGTAACTCGATGAGGTCTTCAAAGAGATATTCATCGCTCGGGTGTGTCCGCAGCAGGTCCTGCCAGAGAGACTTGGCCTGGTCTTGCTGTCCGTTTCGGACATAGAGCCTGCCCAAGAGCCGTGCGCTCTTATCCGCGAGATCGGCAGGGGTCTCCAAGCTGCGAACCCTCTCCAGATCCGCGATGGCCCCCTCGAGATCGAAGGTGTTGAGTTTCGCCTGCGCCTTTAGAAAGAGCAGCTCGCCATTGAGCGGGTCGCCTTCCGCAGCCTGGCTGAAGAGATCCAGAGACTCCGCATCTCGGCCTTGCCGCGCATAGTAAAAGGCCAGCAGCAGCCGTTTTGCCGGGCTGGGCTGCGAATCCACCTGCTCCTTCAGAAAGCGTTCCAGCCCCTCGGGCGTGCCACTGTCCAGCCAGGCCTCGTAAAAGCGGTCGAAGAGCTGCTCATTGCCCGGCCGCCGGGCGAGAAGAGAAAAGTAACGCTCCGCGCGCGGATTGATCGTTAGCTCAGCAGAGAAGCCGACCCCAACCCAAAGGAAGAGGGCGAGGCCAAGCGCAATGCCCGATATCATACCCTTTGATGTCATAGAAACTCTTTCACCACACAGAATCCCCCATTTTCTCATAATCCCTATGTCCGGGTCAAGCCCCTGTTGCCCGGGAACGCTACGGTTGACTGAGCCGGGGCTGTCGAAGCCGCCGATCAGGGCATGGCCCAGGGCGATCGCACGCTAGGGAATCGCGTGTACGTCGCTCCCAAAATCATCGAAATCATCGAGCAGCGGGAACCCGACACTGACCGTGCTATGGACAGCACCGAGGAATAGAGAGAAAGCCGTTCCATCTCCGCTAAGTTGAGCTCATGGCTAGGCCCATGCGCATAGAATACGAAGGCGCGGTTTGCCATGTCACCCCTTTTGCTCTTGCCGGTATGTCGCGGCCTTCGAGAAGTCAAAGGGCTTCAAGGAAAGGGCATACATGAAGAAGATAGGAAGCATTGATACTTGACCTCTTTTCCTTGCGGAGTTTCAGGGGCAACGGAGGAAAATCAGACCGTGGTGAAATGCAGATGATCGGAAGCCTGCGTGAGATTCATAACTGGACGAATGAACCGCAGAATATCGAGCAAGGAATGCCCAATGATGAAGTAACTGTGGCTCATAAATTCCTTCATCAGACGCTTGCGTTCGATGCCTTGTTCGATATTCTGGTGCGTCAGGATAAGCCTGACTTCTCTATTAACTTGAAACGTAGTTAACATGTTAACTGAATGTCCAACATGTAGTCGAGTCGGCACTGAAAGGAGTAATCCCCAAGGTGAAGCCCGATTAGACGAACTCGCGAGCCGTAACACAAGTGAACTCGATTCGGCCTCGTTAGAATACGTGGGAGTGGCTATGCTTCCAGATTGGCTGAAGCCTGCCGCCATCGGTGAAGCGACATTCGTATGCAGCCGATGGGCTCCCCGGGGTGGCTGGAGATGGCGCGTGAGGAAAGAGAAGTCGAGGAACCTGAGAGACCCGGACCGGTTACACGGCCGTGTTCGGGAGTCGGACGTCCTCATAGTAGTGAAGAAGCAGGGTAACTCCTGTGGAGCGAAGGGGGACGACTGTCGGTATGTTGAGGTTGAAGTATGATACACCCGCTTGACCCTGATTGGGAACACTACGGAGATCCGGATAGAGAACTCTGGGGTCTGGATAAATTCCAGCCAGAACTCTTTCCAGATAAAGTGTGTCAACTGAGACTGAGGCTATATCAAAAGGCGAAGAATGAGCCGAAGTTCCGCTTCTATGCACTCTATGACCGTGTCTTTCGCATGGATGTACTAGAGGCGGCATGGAAGCAGGTTGGTAAACGCCGGAAGGCCGCAGGGATTGACGGTGTGCGTCCTGAGATGATTCTTGACCAAGAGCAAGGGGTTGAACGATTCCTTGCCGGCATTCAGGAAGAGTTGAAGACGAAATGCTACTGTCCCAGTCCCGTCAAACGGGTGTATATCCCCAAAGCCGATGGCACGAAACGTCCACTGGGTATTCCCACGTTGAAGGATAGGGTCGTGCAGATGGCTGTACTGACGGTCATAGAACCCATCTTTGAGGCAGACTTTTTAGACTGCTCTTATGGATTCAGACCAAAACGCAGTGCCCACGAAGCACTTGACCAAATCCGCCAACACATCAAATCAGGGAAGGGTTCGGTTTATGATGCAGACTTGAAAGGCTACTTTGACAGCATTCCGCATGACAAGCTGATGGCTTGTGTGCGAATGCGGGTAGTAGATCGCAGTGTACTCCGCTTGATCAAACTCTGGCTCAAA
>JADFMM010000254.1 GCA_022563885.1 Planctomycetota bacterium
CAGCCTTGGTCCTGGAACCCTTGCACCTGAAACCCACCGATGCCCTGGTAATCTCCCTGAGCGTGGGGATCGGATTTCTCTCCCACCTGGCGCTGGACGAGATCTATTCGGGTGTCAGCCTTGAGGGCCTGGTCCTCGGCCCCAAGAGATCCTTCGGCACGGCCTTAACGCTGACGAGTCCCTCCAAGGTTGTGACTGTCATCACCTACCTGGTGCTGGCGGCCCTGCTCTTTTGGAACTGGGGTCTCATCCGACACGGCCTGACGGCACTGAAATGACCTTCCATCCCATAGACCACCCCGTGGCACCATCGCCGCGTAGCTCCAAAGAACGACGGACGGCCGCAAAGAGTTCGACGCTGTCCTCGGTAATCGCGTCACCGGGGTGAAGACCCCAGAGATGGGATACCTGGAGATGCCGGTTGTTCGGATCATCCTTGTCTTCCAACCACACCTGGAGTTGGCCGAGCCGACCCACTTGATCGGGCGCGATGCGGGCCCGTAGGGTCTCGAGCTGTTCGCGGAGCCCCTCATCGCAATTCAGCAGCGCAGCGGCAGTAATACAGTGAGAGAACAGGTTCCGGCTGATCTGGTGATCCATGGCAGGCCCCATGACGCACTCCTCTGCCAAAAAAAACAGGGGCCCGCTGCATGGTAACCGCAGCAGGCCCCTGATACAGGCTGGGCTCTGTCTAAAAACTCGATCTGGCTTCGAGCGGCCCTTTTTCCACCTGGCTGCATCTGGCTGCATCGACGATGAAACAAATATCGCCTGCTTCGCCGTCTTTGCCAGGCGAAAAAAATGCTCGCTCTCGGGCCGACGACAGAGTTTCCAGAAAGAGCCTAGATGACAGAGATCGATTAGTGTGTCAACAACAGTGTGGCGGAGCCGAAGAAGGGTTGGCCCGACCTCAACTGGCCGACCACGGTGATGGGCAGCTGGCCATTTTGTGGAATGGCCCTGAGCAAGGCCTCTTCGTCGAAGATCACAAAGAGGGTCGTGGTGACACCGTCTGCATCCAGCAGCGCGTGCATGGCCAGGGCGGGGATGTCTGCCGGGAGGAGCCGGGCAGGTAGCGTCAGGTCCACATCCCTAGGCTGCACATTGTTCAATTTGAGCATACCCAGCACATAGTCCACGGAATCCGATCGAGTCACGTGAAAAGGCCAGAGCCACAGTCGACCCGCAGTCAGTTCTCTGACGGAGATGATGACGACATCCGCATTGGAGTGAGTGGTGCCGTCAAACACCGTTAAACTGACAACATGGTGTCCGGCCGGGAACTGAACGGTGGGGCTCACCCCTGTCGCTTGAAAGTCCAGACCACCGATTCGCCAGGACCACGTATACTGCAGGAAATCGCCATCTGGATCCGTCGATGCCGACCCATTGAGATTGACGCTTGCCAGCTCGCCCGGTGCGATGAACAGGTCTTGATCGAAACCCGCGTCGGCGACCGGACGGTTCCCGGCGGAGGTCACGGTGATCGTGACGACATCGGGCCAGGACAGGAAAGACGCATTCTCGACGACGAGTTCGATGAAGTATTGACCCACCGGTAGTTGAATCACCGGACGTACTCCCGCAACCTGGAAGAGCTGGTTGTTCATCGTCCAGCGCCAGGTATACTCGAGCGAACGGCCCGCCGGGTCGAAGGAACCAGACCCATCGAGGAACACCGTGGCCAACCCCGGCGGAGATCCCGTCACAGTCTGGTCCGGTCCCGCATTGGCAATGGGACGACTGCCACCGCTTTGTACGGTGATCGTCACGATATCCGGCAACGAGGTAAGCGTACCGTCGAAGACGGTCAGTTCGATCACGTGTTGACCGACGGGAAGTTGAAGGGTCGGTGCGACACCGAGCGTCTGGTATATTTGGTTGTTAATGGTCCATTTCCACGTGTATTGGAGGGGATCGCCATCCGGATCGAAAGAACCGGAGCCATCGAGTTGGACCGCCGCCTGGCTACTAAAAGGTGCGGTGACGAATTGATCGGGACCGGCGCGGGCCAACGGACGGTTGGCACTCAATTGCACGGTGATCAGAACGGTGTCCGCCAGTGAATAAGAAGAGCCGTCAGACACGAGCAACGTAATCAGGTGCTGTCCCACCGGGAGTTGTATGACGGGAGACACGCCCACTACCTGGAAGGGTTGGTTGTTGGTGGTCCAATTCCAGGTGTACTGAAGCGGGTCCCCATCGGGATCGTAGGAGCCCGAGCCGTTGAGCGTCACCGCGACCAGGCCGCCGAAGGGCGATGCCACGGTTTGATCCGGTCCGGCGTTGGCGATGGGCCGGTTCCCGGCACGCATCACGGTCATCACCACCGCATCGGGCGTCGAGTTCTGCGTGCCGTCAAACACGCGCAGTTCGATGGTGTGTTGCCCGACCGGCAGTTGAATCGTGGGCGTGACACCGGAGGTGGACAGCGTCTGGTTGTTCAAGGTCCAAGTCCATAGGTACTGCAATGGATCGCCATCCTGGTCGAAGGACGCGGATCCGTTCAAGGTCACGGTCGCCAGGCCCTGGGCCGAGGCCGTGACTGTCTGGTCCGCACCGGCATTCGCCACCGGCGTATGGTCGGTCTCGATCACCGTCACCTGTACGACATCGGCGCTGGACTGGAACTGACCGTCGAAGACCACCAGGCTGATCTGATGCTGGCCAATCGGCAACTGGATGGTCGGTGTTACCAGGGCCGTCTGGTAGGGTTGGTTGCCGACCGTCCAACTCCAGGTGTATTGGAGGCTGTCTCCGTCCGGATCACTCGAGCCAAATCCGTCCAATGCCACAGCGGCCATGCCTCCCGCCGATGCGGTGACCGTCTGATCGGGACCGGCGTCGGCGACGGGAACACGATTCGCATGGGTCACGGTGATCAGAACGGTATCGACCGCGGAATAGTAGGTCCCGTCAAAGACCACCAGTCGCACCGAATACTGGCCGACGGGCAGTTGAATCGTGGGCGCAAAACCGGCTGTCTGAATCGTCTGAAAGTTGACGACCCAGCTCCAGTCATACTGCAGGGGATCGCCGTCCGTGTCGAAGGAGCCCGAGCCATTGAGATGGACACTGGCCTGCCCGCCGGCAGAGGCGATGATCGATTGATCGGGACCTGCGTCGGCGATGGGACGATTACCCACCTCGACGATACTGATGAGGATCCCATCCGGCGCCGAGTAGAAGATACCGTCAAACACCACCAGGGTGACAGCGTGCTGGCCCGCCGGGAGTTGAATAGTGGGCGTCACACCGGTGGCCTGATAGGCCTGGTTCCCAACGGCCCAGGTCCATTCATACTGAAGACTGTCTCCATCGGGATCACCGGAAGCGGACCCATCCAACATGACGTCTACCACGCTCGACGTGGGCGACGACAGACTCTGATCGGGTCCGGCATGGGCGATGGGTGGTGTCACATTGGCCAAATCACCAAACTCGTAGGCCCCCCTGTCCACGATCGGGGCGGTCCCCCTGCCGCTGTCCTGGGTGTCCGGATCATCGATCCGCCTCAGGACACCCAGCAAATCTTTCACCAGGCGCAGTGGCACGGCAATGTTGGTGCCGCTATCGATCGCCGGAGAGTTCGCCGACAATCGAAAATTGTCATCCTCGTTGCCGGCAATGCGATCCTCTCCCCTGGGGTTTTCGAAGGAGGGATTGCTCCTACTGACATGGGTGCCGGGGTACTGGCGAGAGGTGATGCTGTACGAGAGGTCGATGCTAGAGTCATCCGTACGCGTGATTTCGATGCCGTTGTCCCAAAGAATGGAATTGACAATGGTCACTTGACTGCTTTCGTCCGTGCTGAAGGAGGTACAGGCCAGGGCCCGCCCGCTGTCCGCGACGTTCCCGCTGAAGGTACAATTCGTAATAACGACCTCGGCATTATAGCAGGCGATGGCGCCGCCATAGTCTCTTGCAGCATTCGCATTGAAGAGGCAGTTGAGAATGGTGACTGCGGCGCGTCGATTGTGAATAGCTCCCCCGTCGTCAGCCGAGTCATTGTCGATGAATTCACAGAGGAGAAACTCCGCATCTGAACTGTCGTTGGACGCGGCGCCGCCGGTATTGCCGACCTGATTCCGAATGAACTTGCAACGAACATAAGAGGCGCGGCTACCGCGCACGTTTTTGACACCGCCGCCACTTAACAGAGGCCGATTCTCGATAAACTGGGTGTCGGTCACATTCGGATTGCTGGCGCTGTTGTAGAGCCCGCCCCCGCTGCCCACGCCCTTGTTCTTCTTGAAGACGCAGTGCGAGATATTGGGATTACTTTTATCGTTGTAGATGCCGGCGCCCTTGGCCATAAAGTCTCCGTTGTTAGACTCGAAGAGACAGTTGATGATGTTGGGATCCGACGTGAGGTTGTACATGCCCGAGCCCGACTTTTCCGAGTAGTTGCCCAGGAAAGTACAGCCATCCACAATGGGGGCACTGGACAGATTGTACATGCCCCCGCCCACACCGAGCGCCGTACACATTTCGATGCGGCAGTTTCTGATCGTGGGAGAACCGTCCTTACAGAAAACGCCTCCGCCGCGCGTCGTGTGGTTGGCAGACTGATCCTGGCTATTGGCGTTGCCCCCCTTGATGGTCACACCCTCCAGCAGCGTACCGGGCTGGGTCGTATCCAGCATCACGACGGTGTAGCTGTTATCTTGTCTCTGACTCGCGCTGATGCGCAGGCTATGGGCGCGCGAGTCGTTCACGTCGAAAGGCAAATCGTTTCCCTGCAAATCGCCACTGAGGACTGTCTCATAGAGTTCGGTATTGCGTGTGTCCCATTGCCAGGTCGGCAAGGCACTGTAGCCCGCATATCCACCCATCAGGGCAATGTTGGAGCGAAGCTCAAACATGGCAAATCGATCACCCGGCGTCATGCCGGCACCCTCGTCCGGCCGATAGACACCCTGGGCCACCTTGACAGTATCGCCCGGCTGCGCGATCGCCAAAGCGTCTTGCAGGGTTCGATAGGCATTGAGCCAGGTCGAACCGTTGTTGCCACCCGGGGCATCTGAGTCGACATAGATGTCAAACGCCCGTGCACTGGGAGCGGCCCCTAGAATTGCTGCCAACCATAGCACGATTAGACTCATTCGAGTTCTCATTTCGATTGCCTTTCAAGAACATTCGTCGGATAGGTAACCTATAGCAGTCGGTGCGTCGAGGCTCAGGAAAGCAGCGCTCGTTGCCAGCTGTTTCATCATCCTCATGCGACCGCGGCGGCCGCGTTGTCTCCCCCTTCGGTCTCGACCGTGTGACCCATGCCAATGCGCGAGACCCATGCAATCGTCCTACACCACTCACACTCTCATGTATATAGTCTCATTTTGGCCCTATTCTGTGACTGTAAAAATAGTGCGATTGCAAATTTTTCTCGTGACGGAGGCCTAGGACCCAAAAAAAAGCGAGTTAAAGTCCGTGCCCTGCTACGGGAAAAAACCGGTGGAAAAAGGGACCTGAAAAAAATATCTCTCAGCGCGCCGAGAATGACCCGGAAAAATGGCGTTACGCGGTCTATATCGAAGGGGCCGACGGCAAGGAAGCGCCAAGAGACTGACTACCGACTACTGATTACCTGATTACTTATGACTTGAACGGCGGACAGGACTACTTGTGCGCCGGTTTACGGTCCCGCTCCTGGCGTTGACGAATGATCTCTTCGGCCAGCTTCACGGGGACCCGAGCGTAGCGTACCATCTCCATGGAAAAGGTCGCCATGCCCTTGCTCAATCCGCGTACCACGGTGGCATAGCCGAACATGTTCGCCAAAGGCACCTCTGCCCGAACGACGCACAGCATTTCGCGTACCTGGGTCTCTAGAATCATTCCCCGCCGAGCGTTCAGGTCCCCTACGATCGGACCCTGGAATTCGGAGGGCATTTCAACCTCCACCGTCATGATGGGTTCCTGCAGGCAAGGACGCGAACGCTGGAAGGCCTGAATAAAGGCATCTCTTCCCGCAGTCCGAAACGCCATCTCGCTGGAATCCACGGGGTGGTAGGATCCATCGTCCAGACACATTTTGCAGCCCACGATTTCATAGCCGGCCAGGGGACCCTTCTTCATGGCGGCCAGAAATCCCTTGTTGACAGCAGGGATGTACTCACTGGGAATGCTCCCACCTCTGATGTTGTCTTCGAATTCGTAGGTCGTCTCGGCATCCGCAGCCAGAGGCACCAGACGGCCCACAACATGCGCAAACTGGCCGGATCCACCGGTCTGCTTCTTGTGGCGGTAATTGAACTGGGCCTCAATGGTCGGCGCCTCACGATAGCTGACGCTGGGCGGACCCACCGTGACGGCCGCTTTGAATTCCCGTCGCATGCGCTCGACGTAGACCTCCAAGTGGAGTTCGCCCATTCCCGCGACCACCGTTTCGCCCGTTTCGGGATGTGTCGAGACACGAAAGGTAGGATCCTCCTTCATGAAACTGTTCAAGGCCTTGGCCATACGCTCTTGGTCTGCGGAACTGGCGGGCGTGATGGACACACTAATCACCGGATCGGCGACAAAAATGCTCTCCAAGGAGTAGTTGACGCCCTCCCCACAGATCGTGTCACCACTTGCGCAGTCCACGGCAATCAAGGCCACAATATCACCCGGCCCCGCCTCGACGATGTCTTCCCGGTCATTGGCGTGCATCTTGACGATTCGGCCCACGCGTAGGCTCTTGCCAGTCCGGGCATTTCGGTACCGTTGGCCCTTGAGGAGTTTTCCTTGATAGACACGGACGTAGCTAAGTTGCCCGAAGGACTCATCCGAAATCTTAAAGATCATGGCCACTAGGGGGGCATCGGGATCACTGGCCAAGGGCGTCTCGCTCCCTTCATTGTCATGGTCCCGAGCAAAGTTGGAGCAGTCCAGAGGACTGGGTAGATAATCGCAGACGGCGTCCATGAGCGGCTGAACGCCCTTGTTCTTCAACGCGGCGCCCATCATGAGGGGCACGATGTCTCGATTAATCGTCGCCTCACGGACCGTGGCCCGAATCATCTCCTCCGTCACCGGACGATCTTCCAACAAGAGTTCCATCATGGCGTCATTGAACATGCTCAAGGCATCCAGCATCGCGTGACGGGCCGCCTCGGCATCTTCACGGTACTGCACTGGAATCGGGCCTCGACAGACCTTTGCTCCATTCTTGCCCTCAAAGCGAATCGCCTCCATCGCGATCAGATCGATCAGACCGCAAAACGTATCCCCCTCACCCATGGTCATCTGAATCGGCACGATATGCAGCGCCAGCTTTTCCCGCAGATCCTTAATAACGCGTTCGGGGTCGGCCCCGGTACGGTCCATCTTGTTGACAAAGGCGATCCTGGGGACGCGATAGCGCTTCATCTGCTGATCCACGGTGAAGGACTGACTCTGGACGCCACCGACCGCACAGAGAACCATGACCGCCCCATCCAAGACCCGCAGGGAACGTTCCACTTCCACGGTGAAGTCCACATGTCCGGGCGTGTCAATGAGATTGACACTCTTGTCACCCCATGTCACCTGGGTCGCGGCAGACGTAATGGTGATGCCGCGTTCACGCTCAAGGTCCATGTAGTCCAGGGTCGCCCCCCCCGTGTCATCGTGAACCTCCGTCATCCGGTGAATGCGTCCGCTGTAATAGAGAATGCGCTCGCTGAGGGTCGTCTTGCCCGAATCAATGTGCGCTGAAATCCCAATATTGCGGATCTTATTTATCTTTTCCATGGCGTCTCATTGCTTCAACTCAAAATCTATTGACCGCGTCAACTTGCGTTTGCGGTCTATCACTCAACAGTTTATGGCACCTTCACACATATGGCCGCTCGCTGGCGTCTTGCCATATCGGTCGTTCACCCTCCTTTGCCTTAGGTGCATTCTAGAAGATGACCACACAAATTAGGCGTGAGGTGTCAAACCCTCTCCAGGCACAAACACGAAAAAGGAATAGTGTACTATGCCACAGACCCATAAATCAAGATTATTTTACACACAAGCCCGATAATTCTTCAGCAAGACGACAAATCCCGATTGCGGATAGTCACAGAAGGAGTCGGAATGAGCAGCGGAAACAGCCTGGCAGACTCGTTTCGATCCCTCTTGAGGTCACGCCTGTTCTTCTGCCCCTCCCCCCACTGGCTCATCGTGCCGGGCCTGCTCGCATTGACAGCATGGGCGGGCTGCCGGCGGCTTGACATGACCCTAGCGGTTATGGGACTCAGCCGGCAGAAGGGCGGACAGTCCCTCCTCTCACGCGATCAACACGAACACAGGCCTGATGGATTTCGAAATCCACATGCCATTTACCGACCGGCAAGCAAACAGCGGCTTCCGTGGATCAATCCTGGCTGCGATAGCAGCATTATTAAAGAACCACGAAAACAGCGGTTTCCTTGTGGCAAACTTGGCTGCGCGAGTAGCATAATTTAAGAATCACAAGCAATCCTCCGCAGCAGGTACACTACGCCTGTGGTTTCGCTAAGAAAGCGTGGAAGGGACAGGAAAATGCCTTAACGCTGATTCGGACGACGCGACGGTTCTGTTGGAGCGCCTTGAATGCCGCTATCTTTGATCATAAAACAGACAGGTCGATCTCAGTCAGACCGGGACGGTCACCCAATCCATCAGATAAACCGACCAGGCCGTCTCTAACGTCTAGATCCTGCCAAGACAGTCGAATGCGACCGTCGTAGTAGAGTTCGGCCTGGAAGGTGCTGCTGTTGGAACGACCATATTCACTGATATCTTCCCAGGTGATGACCACGCGGTCGCTGAGTTCCCGCGTGCTGATGGTGCCACCGGCAGTCGGATCCAGATCATCGAAGAGGGCTGAGACGCGGCCGGTATC
>JADFMM010000041.1 GCA_022563885.1 Planctomycetota bacterium
AGGGAACGGATTCGAAATCGGGGTTCGAAATCGGTTTTCGGAGTCGGCCGGGCATCTGGCTGGAAATCACGCGGATCGCCGTGCCCATTCCGGGCGGTGTCGGCGTGAATTCGAACCCGAAGCGAGTCCCGTAGCGTCCGGACATGATCGCGGCGCGCGAGGGTGCACAGGTTCCGTTGGCCGCATACCCATTTCGAAATTCGACGCCGTCCGCGGCGATCGAGTCGATGTTCGGTGTCGGAACGCTTCCCCCCGCGACGCCACCGCCACCGAAGGTGAGGTCGTTCCAGCCGAGATCGTCGGCCAGGATCAACACGATATTCGGAGGTCGATCGGCCCGGGCCCGGCCGCGAGGATCGTCGCCGGAATCCCAATCGATCGGGCGATTGGGGCCGATCTCGATTCTGCGTGCGGCCGCGATCTCGACGGCCTTCAACAGGATCTCGGATCGATTCATCCAGATCAATGCGATGGCCAAAACGAGAACCGTGAGAACGCCCCAGAGTGCCCTGCTCCATCCGCTCATCCGTTCCTCCCCGTTCTGAACTGCCCAGGCATCGCCGCGCGGGATCGACTCGAAACAATTGACATTATAGATGCCACAATTTAGGGACTCAAGTGGGTGGGGGGCGAATTCGCCCTCCGCGGTAGTATTCAAGTTCGGCGTCGACGCGGACCCGCGGCGCCGTGAACCGCCCGTCCGCAGGGAGATTCGATCCGAATGTCCGAGACACCGCAAGAGAACAACAGTCGCGTCCATTCCGTTCCGCGAGGCGGAATCGCGCGATTCGCGGCGGCCCTGCGAAACGGCGTCGAGATCGCACGATTCGGCGGCTTGGGCGAGCGCGAGCCGTCACCCTTCGAAGTCGTCGACGAGGGCACACATCATCGCCTACGCCGCTACTACCCGGAAACCCAGAGTGACGACCGCGCACCCGTTCTGCTGATTCCCCCGCTCATGATGACGGCCGAAATCTGGGATGTCGCACCGGATGCGAGCGCCGTCTCTTCGCTCCATCAAGGCGGCGCGGATGCCTGGGTCGTGGACTTCGGCTCGCCCGAATCCGAAGAAGGGGGGCTCGCGCGAACAATGGCGGATCACGTCCTCGCGGTCTCCCTGGCCATCGAATCCGTTCGGACAGCAACCGGACGACCGGTCCACGTCATGGGTTATTCGCAGGGCGGAATGTTCGCCTATCAAGCCGCTGCCTATCGGCGCACGGATGGCGTCGCTTCGCTGGTGACATTTGGCGCCGCCGTCGACCTTCATCTCGGGCTTCCGTCGGCCTTGCCGACCGAATGGGCGATCGAGGCCATCGAACGCTTTGGCAAACTCCAGGAAGCCCTGGTTCCAAACGGAATTCCATCCTGGGCAACGCGGATTGGATTCCAGTTGATGGATCCGGTGAAGAGCCTGCAGCAACGAATCGATTTCGCGCGTCGTCTCTACGACCGTGGAGCGCTGCAAAAGCGCGAGGGAATGCGGCGATTCATGGGCGGGGAGGGTTGGACCGCTTTCCCCGGCCCCGCCTTCGCCGATCTTCTCCAAGAGCTTATAACGGTCTATTACCCGACCGGGGCCTTCGGCGTGTGATCTATCTGGCGGCAGATCGGCGGTAGACGCCTGTCTGGCCAATCGGGCATTAACGCGGTCTTTCATTGCACTATCGTCACCACAGGCACGCTCGACAAACGTCCGGCGTTTGGGCGAGGAGGCGATCTCCATCGCCTCTGCAAGGATCTCTTGTTCTCGATTCGGCTGAGTGGTCATTGAACGGACAGGGCCTTTGAATTTGAATAACCGGAGGGATTATACCACAGGGTTTCACCCCACCAAGGCAAAACCGGGGAGGGACCCTAGGGCCATCGCAGGTTGATGTATGCAGTCCCGATCGCCCATTTTATATCGCCTGCCGGGATCACCGTAAAATCTTGAAGGAGAAGATTGTGGGTCATCCGTGATAATGCGTCACAGTGGATGATCTTTCAGCCATTGGGCAAGTCGCAGCATGCCTTCGTCGATGGATACTTTGGGTTGATAGCCCAGGTCATTTTTGGCGGCAGACAAATCAAACCAATGGGCGGTGGCAAGTTGACGCGCGACAAAACGCGTCATGATGGGTTCCTTCTTTGAACCCACGAACCGGTAAAGCGACTCAAGGATCCATCCCGCCAGATAGGCCTTACCAGGTGATATGCGCTTTGTCACGGGCGGCTCCCCCCCCGCAGAAAGGATTTTGTTCAGTAATTGGACCATTTCCAAAGGCTCATCGTTACTGATGAAATACGCACGGGGCTTAAATTCTTTTTTCTTTAAAAGCGCTTGGCCTGCCGCCAGATGGGCGTCCACTGCATTGTCAATGTAAGTTGAATCAACCCGTTGACTGCCATCTCCCACAAGTTTTAACTTCCCCGCTTTGGAACGGCTTAGAATACGCGGCACCAAATGCGGATCGCCGGGTCCCCAAATCAAATGGGGACGCAATGCCACCACACGTAATCGGTCATCACATGCCCCGAGGACAAAACGTTCTGCTTCAGCCTTTGTCTGAGAATAATAAGACAAATAATTCCTGGGGTAGGGTGCTTTTTCGTTAACGCCCTTTTCATCGGTACCATCAAAAATCACACTGGGCGAACTGGTATAGACCAGCATCCGCACACCGTGATGTTTACACCCGCTGACAATATTCTGTGTGCCCACCACATTGGTCTGGTAATACTCTGTAAAAGGCCCCCACACGCCCGCCTTGGCGGCGGTGTGGAAAACCATGTCCATGCCCATGCAGGCCTTGTCGACCTCATTGAGGCACCCTAAGTCACCACGATGTTGTATGATTCCGGCCTCAGCCAGGGCTGGATAATCGCCCCGCTGAAATGTATGAACTTCATGCCCCTCCGCTTGCGCCTTGAGAGCACGCGCCAAATGGCCACCTAAGAATCCGCCGCCCCCCGTCACCAGTATTTTCATGACACTCTCCCCATGGCCCACTGACTCAAGGTTTCACGTTCAATTTTTGCATTGTGACGAATGTCCACGGGGAAAGACGGGTGGATATAAAAATCATGAATCATCTTGGTGTGTTCATGTGATTGGGCAATGGCTTCTAAATCTTTAAGCAATTGCGCTTCATTCACATTCCGGTCTTTTTCAAGTTCAACACAGAGGGCGGGCTGACTGACACCCTGACGCCGTACGGTCACCAGTGCCGATCGAAAGACATCTTCATGGGTATTAAACACGCCTTCACAGGGAATCGTGTAATGATCACCCGTAGGCGTCATCACACGCTGCGTCTTTCGACCACAGAACCACAAACGGCCCTGTGAGTCAAAATAACCCAAATCGCCCATGCGATGGTAAAATGAATTGTTCTGTGGGTCTTTTATCTTGGCCAGTTTGGTTGAAGCGTCACGATTGAAGTAAGCACGCGTGACCACAGGCCCCTGAACCACAATCTCACCGATCTCATGGGGGGGCGCCAATAAATCATCTTCCCAGCTTTCGATGGCGTCATCGGTAATCTTGATAATCTTGGCGGTGATATTCAACGCAGGCCTTCCCACACAAACCCCTCGCCCCTGATTGGTCAGTGCCGAGGTGTCGCCCAGGATTTCATCACTGCCAATGGATGCCACAGGCAAAGACTCCGTCGCTCCATAGGGCGTGAACACCTGCACGCCCTCAGGAAGCAGTTTAAGGAGTCGCTTCATCACCTGGGCCGGCACCGGAGCACCGGCTGAAATAACACGCTTGAGTGATGACAACCGCGTGGGATGCGTTTCGGCATAACGGCCCAATCGATTCAACAAGGCCGGCGAGCCAAACATATTGGTCACACCAAACTTCTGAACAGGCTCAATAATCTTCAGCGGGTCCACCGAACCGGGTTGGGTAAAATCCATTTCAGGAATCACGGCACTCATGCCCAGTGCCGGAGCATAGAGTGCGAAGAGTGGAAACGTGGCCAGATCCACCTCACCCGGCTCAATCTGGTAGGCGTGTTTCAAAGCTTCAACTTGCGCGACAAAATTGGCGTGGGTGTAAACCACGCCTTTGGGAATGCCGGTGGAGCCCGATGTAAACAAAATCGCCGCCATCTGCTCGGCGCTTGTCTCGGGAAAAGACAGGTCGACCTGCGCCGCCCCGATCCGACGAATCCGAGATAGACTTGTCATTCCCGGCAAATTGAATTTGGGTCCCACGATCACATTGATCCGAAGCGATGATCGGGCCCATCCTAGAATAAGACGCGCCACATGCGCTTTGGGGATGCCAATGAATGCCTGGGGCTGAGCTTCAGCCAGACATTTTTTGAGATTCTTAATACCCATCCCCGGGTCCACACAGACCATCGACACACCGATCTTAAACAGTGCAAAGGTCAGTCCAAAGAACTCAAGACTGGGCTGAACCATCAGGACACTGCGCATTCCTGGTGTAAGGCCGCGGGCCATGAGGCCGCGGGCGTATTCATTGCTGAGTGTTTCAAGCTCTCGATAAGTCAGTTGGGTGTAACGCGTGGAACCATCACGATCACGCCCCGAAGGAAACGCCACTGCCATCCGATCCGGCTGCTGCTGAGCCCTTATCGGTAACCAGGCGGCAATATTGACCGGATTCGTTTCGCTCACGATGTTTTCACGAATGCCTCGATGCGTTCAAGAACCTCATCGCCTGCATCCTCAAGAATGTAGTGGCCGCAATCCTCAAATCGATAGACCGGACTATCGGGAAAATAAAGGATCCACGTATCAAGAAAGTGCTTATCAAAAACAAAGTCCTTCATCCCAAAACAAAAGATCTTGGGAATGGATTCCAGGACGGGTAATTTATCTTGTGTCTCTGTCACACGTTGCCAAGAACGGTGACTCCGACTCAGCGGAATGTCCTGTACAAATCGCATGATCGACCGGCGATTGGCCCAAGAGTCGTATGGCGAAGCGAATGCATCCGCGACCTCTTGCTTGAATGCTTTGCGATTGACACATGAGGTCATGGCATCTCTGACAAAGCCATTGAAGCCACGGACCAGAAGCGATCCCAGCAGGGGTGTACGACATAAACGCAATTGCCAGGGCAGAGGCTTGGAGGGGGGCAGATGAAAGGCCCCGCTGTTTAAAACAATCATCCGCTTGATGCGATCGGGATGGTCCACCGCCCAACTGGTTCCGATCATGCCACCCCAGTCATGCACCACCAGATTAATGGGCCCTTTGATGTCGGCATGTTCAATCAGCCGGTCCAGATCGGCAATGCGCCGCTCAAGTGAATAGGGATACTTTGAATCGTCCGGCTTATCACTTAAACCCATGCCAATGTGATCGGGCACGATGCAGCGGTATCGATCAGACAAACCCATGACCAGATGACGGTAATAATACGACCACGTCGGATTACCATGGACCATGACGAAGGTCTCGGCGTCGGCCTCCGGGGGAGGTCCTTCGTCGAGATAGCTCATCTTCAAACCAGCAAGGTCAATGGACTTGGGCGTAAAAGGATATTCGGGCAATTGAACGTTTGGCATGTAAGAGTCACTACTGCCTGATACTTATTCTGCTTGAAAAGGCTTACCACTCCCAGCCCAGCATCAAACAGTTCAGACCACTGCCTATCCCCAGGAAGCCCACGCGATCGCCCTCCTTGAGGAAATGGCGTTGTTCAGCAATCGCCGCGGTCAATGGCAATGAAACGGTGCCAATGTTGCCAAGATATTTGTATGTGGAATAATCTTTTTCAGGAGAGATACCGAGTTTGGAGAGTATGGCATCACGGTGTCCACTGCCGACCTGGTGGCAAATAACTTTGTCTATTTTATCTTGATTCCACCCCAGACGTGACAGAAAACCGCCCCAAGTGCGAAGACCGATCTCGGCACCATGCTTCAGAACCGCCACCGAATCGGTTGACATGAACTGCGTGACCGCTCTGGGAAATTTCTCAGAGGGAAGCATTTTGGATAGCACCGACGGCAGATGCTCATGGGTCATCAAATATTTGATGACGGTTGGAATCGTTTCGGGTTCCATGATTTCATTGAGGGCCAGTTTTAATTTGTCAGGAGAGAACAATGCCTTGCCAATTGAAATCGGCGAAAGCTTAATACCCCAGCGACAAAGTTCATGATGTTCAGGAGCGGATTGATTCATCGCACCCATCAAGCGACGACGATGGCTCTTGGTAAATGAGCCATCGGTCAGCAAAACGGCCACCGCACCCGACCCTCCGGTCAATGTCGCCAGTGATCTGGAGAACATTTCCATGGTCGGGTCTTTGAGCATATTTTCAATGGTGATCTCATTGATTTCACGTGAAGTTTCACATGACACCACAAGCCCGGCCTTGATTTGCCCTAACTCGACACGGTTGGCAATATCAATGATGCCGTTGAGAACACCCAGGCATGCATTGGAGATATCGTAAACATAAACGTCCTGACCAATGCCAAGATCCGCCGCCACCGCACAAGCCGTGGCGGGTTCAAAATTCTCACGGCAAACACCCGTATAAACCAGGGCCTGAATGTCTTTGGTATGAACGCCAGCATTCTCCATGGCCTTGCGCGCGGCCAAAGCGGCACCCTTGGAGAGTGTCTGGCCTTCACGCCACCAGCGACGTTCGCTGATGCCGGTTAAGCCTTCGAGCTGCCCAGGTGCAATATGCAGCTTTTCGTACATGGGCGCCAGACGATCTTCCAATTCGTCACTTGTGACCACGACCGGCGCCATCTCGTAGCCCATTGCTTCCATATAGACACGTTCATATCTCATCAGCAGTTAGTGACTCGGAGTGCAAAGTCGGTCATTTGGTAGATGATACGCCCATCTACCATTAAAAAACCCTTCGCCCAAAGAGTTTGCGTCCGATCGTCAATTCGCGTGATGGCCGCCTGAACCGTCACACGCTCATCTTGGGGAACCACTTGGCCTCGGTACATCCATAGGTGAGTTTGTCCATTTGCCAATGATTCGAATGCTCTGCCCGATTCGGGTTTCATATCCCAACGTTCATGAGCCACCACTTTAAGGAGTTGGATCATAGATTCCAACCCCAAAGAACCAGGAATCACGGGATCTTCGTAGAAATGAGCCTGGAAAAACCATGAATCGGGGTTCACATCCATGATGCCTTCAATGAATCCGAGTCCCTCAGGACCCCCCTGCGGTTCAAAATGGGTAACTTTGTCCACCATTTTCAGTTGGGGATCGGGAAATGGACTCTGAGTCGGGTAATCCACCCAATCCTGTGCCACGCCCTGGGGCTGGTAGATCTGGGCATCGGTAATGCCCACCTGATTGGCCAAGGCTTCTTGGGAAAAGAACCCGAAATAGGTATCGCCTTTGTAAACCAGACCCTCCGCCGACCATGTTTCCATGTCATAGTTCTGAATGATCATGCCGCCGGATTGAGAAACACGGGTCATTTTAACCTGCGTCGTCAAAATACCTGTATCAGGACGGACGCGTAAATACGGAGTCGCCGCTCCACCCAGATTTCGGAATTTGAGATCTGTCTCACTGGTCAATGCCGAACCCAAGTAGGCCGCAAGCCAACCGCAAGGTTGCAGCGCCACCTCCAGCAGAACCGCAAACGGCATGGCGCCCTGACGCTCGGCACCGAAGTACCAGGCGTCTTTGGGAATGTCGTACTGGGCTTCGATGACGCCACCCGATTTGAGGTCCCACGGCTGACACGCTTTGATTGATGTCACACGGTCAAGGAACTTGTAGGGATCACGGGGCAGCCGTGCAATTTTACGTTCATCGTCGAAGATTTTGTAACGGTCGCCAAACGCCTCGCTGGGTTTGCCTTCCGCATAGGCCACAATCGAATCGTTGTCATAGATCGGCGTCGTGGCCTGCACTTGAACAGGACAGTTGGCCAAGGGCGAGTCTGCTTCCTTCGGTTGCTCGCCCCACATTGCATCCACTCGTTGGCGCGTCAGTCCTGAGAGCTGCACGGACATGTTGGTCATCTGCACCACGTCTTTGCCATCAGCAGACATGAGTGCATCGGCCAGGACATAAGGCATTTGCTCTGGGCCACGGTAGCCGATTTCTTTAATGGTCACTTGGTATTCAACTTTTTGGGTGTCCGCCATGACCTGCCCGCGGCACTTAAGCTGTGAGGCAATATGCTCAATCGGCTCATAGACCACTTCGTCCATTTCTCCCACCCAGCCCATGCGCAACAAGTAAACGCGCAATGTGTGCAAGCAACATTCATACATCAACGTCCCGGGCATCACTGGATCATCACAGAAGTGACAGGTGATGAACCAATCATCGGGATGGATATCCGCCTCGCCGACAATTTCTCCCAAGCCAAACCGCCCGCCCCCGGGAACCAGATCCAAAATACGGTGCACCAAAGACATGCGCCCCGAAGGAATCCCCACGGGTTGCTTCAGATCAAGATCGGCAAAAGCCTCACCAAAGCACGTGACATAATCCCCTTGGCGCAAGGCGTTGATTTGCTCGTCACTATACGATTCACGTTTCAGTGGCACCGGATCTTTCCAATCATCGGGGCGAATCCCAGGGTGCGGTCGCTGATCGATGGTTGAAATGACCACGCCTTGACCGGCATTGAGTTCTTCTTGTGAGAAGAATCCGGCGATCCCTTTACGCATCGTCAGCAAGGGTTGTCCATCCACGGTGCCCTCAAATCCAAAGCGGAAAAGGTAGGTATCCCCTTGCTGGAAGAATTGTTCGATGGTGATGTCGTATCGGATGGTTTTTCCAGCGGCGGGTAACGGCGCTTGGAATGTAATCTCTGCATCAAGCAATCGGTAAACCGAAAGCCCCCCCGTCACAAAATCAATGCCCAGGTATCCCGAGAGAAATAGGTCAGCCTGGCCTGCTTCGACCGCAATACAAGTTGGAATACGCCCACCGTCAAGATACCAGGCCCCTGGAAGGACGTCGTGTTCAGTGACAACGCGACCGCTTGTCATGGAACGGGCTTCGCCTTCAAGGGACATGATGCGATCGACAAGCATCAAAGGATCATCGGGCAAGCGCACGCGTGTAGGATGCGAATCGATTGGAGCAAAATCCGGGCCGAACACCCTGCCAATGGAACCGATGGCAAATTCCATACAAGCTTCTCGATCATACAACGGCGCGGGACTCGAGGGTAGCTCGGGTCTGATGGGCTGAGCCGGAGGCATCACCCCCTCAGAGGTTACCGTGGCGCCGCCGGATTGATGCAACAGTTGTATTTGCAGATTAAGGGCTTGCGCCAGGGTGTTTGTAATCTCTGAAGACACGGTCAAATAAGCCTGCTGCGCCTGAGCTTGAGCGATCTGTGTGTTCGTCATTTGTCTGATGACTGGCGTAAAGATGGTTTCAGGTGCCGCCGATAGGCTAACAGGTGCGGGTGAGAATGATTCAACTGGCACGTATTGATTCTCCACAGCCGACGGAACGAGCCTTGACTCATGCGGGTTGGCGTCTACCGGGAAATGGGCTTGCGGCACTGAAATACGGACAGGCGGTGCTCCGGTTCGCACGGTCACCACACGCTCCGGTAGAACGTCATCCGGAGGCACGGCTACGCCAGCGTAAAGTCGATCCAGATTCACATCAATGCCTTCCGCCACCAACATGGCCAGCACTGATAGAACCAATGTGGATTCATCGCGTCCGGCCACACTGACCGGCTGAGCCACATGGGGTCGACCGTCCAGGATCCGCCCGATCATGCGACTGCATGTTCTCCCGGGTCCCATCTCAATAAAAAGACGCACGCCATTGTGATACGCATCCTCGATGACACGCGTGTAATCGAATGATTCCATGGCCTGATCCGTCACGGAGTCGGCAATGGAATCACGTGTGACTTGGTATCGACCGCCGCGAATGCCGCTGTAATAATCGACCCCCGCCATGGGGTGAGTCTCGAAGAGATGGAGATTGCGATAGGCTTCTTCTACAGGCTTGGCTACCTCACAGTGCACGGTGGTCACGCCCTCGATCACATGCAGTTGACACTCCAGCGCCTCAACGGCGGCTTGCACCTGGGTTTGATCGCCACCAATGACACATTCATCGGGCGTATTGATAATCAGCAAGTAAGCCCTGTCCAATGACTCAAGCACCTGACGCACTTGATCGGCAGGGCGATTGACCACACCCAATTGCCACTGAACGGTTTGATCTTTCTGGAGTGCCCAGGCCCGACGTACCGAATCGCAAGGGCCGGTCAAGTCATGTGTGAAGAGAGTCGAGGCACTCATGCGATCAAACATCAGATCACGTGTTTGCCAGGATCGTGTCGCGAACTGCCCCGCCGTTTCCCCGAGACTGTAACCAATGATCGCATCGGGCGACACCCCGTAAGAACGAATCACATCACTGAGCATCGTGCCCAGCCAGACCTGCCCAAAGATGGTATCTTGATGGGATAACGACGTCAGATCTATGTCTTGCCAGAACCGTCCTTGAGCGAATTGACTGGCAAATCGATCGTTCTCCTGATCCATCTCTTCAAGAACATCGGGATGCATCAAACCGGCAACGCGTCCCATATCTTGATAATGATTGCCCGAGCCGGGAAAGACGAAAGCCAATGCACCTGCGGCGCCGAGTGGCTCAGGATTATAAAAAATATTGGGTCCGCCGATGGCCTGCTTGCTGTGAACGGCATTCAAACCATCTGCAATGAGCGCTGGCAATATACCCAAAGAATCCGCCATCAGAACAAGACGGCGATCATCATCGCCATGTTGCTCACCATGCCACTTGGCCCCAAGGGCCGACAAACTCAAATGGCTCGAAACGGCCAATGCCATAGACAGGTCATGCAGTGAGCGAGCGATCCCCTCTTCGTCTCCCCCGGACAAAACAAACAGCACTTCTTTATTCCGAAAGGGTGAGACGAGTTTGTCCGCGGCCTCCACGGATTTCATCATGACACAGAAACTGTTCCCATCGACACTCATGCCATGCACGCCCATGTAACGGGGACCCTCCACCGCATCATGCAACCAAGGTTGGCATTGGCAAGCCAATTCATACTGAGAACCCAGCTGAGTAATCGTTTGTTTGGAGCCGGTGCCACGCATCGGCGTCTTAACACGGTGATGCAACATCAGAGCGGCCTTGGCAATGGAGACAAGCCCCGCTGCGGCACCGGTGTGCCCGACATCTGATTTGGCACTGCTCAACATGCAGTGCGAATCACTTCCTTGCCACCAGCGCTTCAGGGCTTGGGCTTCACATCGATCTTCAGCGGGAATACCGCTGCCGTGTGTTTCAAAGCAATCGACTTGATTGGGCGTAATGCCTGCTTCTTGCTGCGCCTGAGTGATCGCCTGAACACAAGCGGCCGATGACGGCGCCAGTTTTTCAACGCCCTCGGCGGTGGCATTGCCTAAACCCGAGATGACACTGTAAATGCGATCGCCGTCACGCACCGCATCTTCCTGACGCTTAAGCACCAGGGCGATTGAACCCTCACTGACCACCGAACCATCGGCTTGTTGATCAAATGGCATTGTTTTGTTCTGCGCGGACCAGGGACGGCGATCACCTTGACCGGCGACGGCGCGGACGTCACCCGCCAGATCCACGGCACCTGCCAGTGCCAAGTTGATATCACCCTTGCGTAGCATGCGTACGGCTATTTGCAACGCATGTAAGCCCGATGTCTCTTCACTCGAAAGCGTAAAGCTGGGCCCACCAATCTTAAACGCGCGTGCCACACGACTGGCGACTATGCTGCCCAAGGACCCCATCGTGCGATTGGCCGTCAGAGGTGGTGAGACTTGATCCTTCAACTGCGTGACCCAAGATTCCATTTCCGTATCAGTGAGATTAAGGCCGAGTTGGTCAGCCCAGATTCGAGCCTGATTGCGCATGGTCCATCGCACATGGAAATTGGTGGTATTGAGGTCCAAGCCTAAGCCGATAAAGACACCGGTGTCCAAACGAGGTCCATCAACATGCAAGAGACCCGCATCGTCCAAAGCTTCTGCGGTGGTTTTAAGCATGAGTAGCTGCTGCGGCAAGGACTCTTTGAGTTCCGCCGGTGGAATACGAAATTGGCGAACGGGGAGTTCAATTTGGTCCACCCAGTAACCATGAACATTCTGATCGTTTTGGACACCCCACCAGTTTGACGGCACAGTCGGCAAGACGTCACCAGCTTGGCCGAGTACACGATTGCGGAAGGCTTCGCGTGAATCCCACGGGCCGACATGCGCCCCTATCCCGATAATGGCAATATCAGCTTGCGCCGGATTGGATGGTTCGGGGACTTCCACTTGGCCTGGTTTTTGAGAACTCTCACCCCATTGTTCAATGAGCACATGCGCATTGATACCACCAAAACCAAATGCACTGATAGCGGCTCGTCTTGGATGTTCACTTGGCACTTGCCAAGGTTTGGCTTCACTTAAGACTTCAAAACAAGTTTCATCAATCCCAAGTTTAGACGAGGGTGTTTTAAAGTTGGCAGTGGGTGGAAGGATCCCATGTTTCATCGCCAGCAAAACTTTGATCAATCCGGCAGAGCCAGCGGCGGTTAGCAGGTGCCCCACATTACTTTTGACTGAACCAATCACACAAGGTTGATGGGCCGCGCCCGCTTCTGCCCACATGCTTTTTAAGCTGTTAAACTCGACCACATCCCCCACCGGTGTCCCTGTGCCGTGACATTCGACCAGATCCACTGACGCTGGGGACCAGCCCGCTTGGGCATAGGCATCACGCATCGCACGCAACTGTCCTTCGCTGTCGGGGGAAAAGAGACTGCCGCCGATATCATTGGAAAGCCCAATGCCTTCAAGCGTGGCGTAAATATGGTCGCACTCTCGTAGAGCGTCATCCAAACGCTTGAGCACCACAATGCCTGAGCCTTCACCGACTAAAAGACCATCGGCTTTTTGATCAAACGGGCTGCATTGGCCTGATTCAGAGAGTGCGTGCAATGCCGAAAAACCCATCTGTGTGTACAAACAATCCGGACGAGACAAACCCCCCGCAAGCATAGCGTCTGCTCGGCCCGCGACTAATTCATCGGCCGCATATTTGAGTGAATAGAGAGAACTGGCGCAAGCCGCATCCAAAGTCCAGCTGCCGCCACCGAGTCGCAACGCCTTGGCAAGAAGCCCAGCGGGCAATCCTGTCACATAGCGATTCAAACTTTCGGTTGGACCCGATGGATCGGTTGAATGGGACGTTCCCAAAACCTGCGCTTCAATATGCCCGCCAATTAATTCGCTGGCGATTTTCGAAGCGGTTTCAGTTGGCAACGCGATATTGCCTATCGCCACACCGATGCGTTGACGATCGATCGCAAACATGTTGGCATCGGCTATTGCCTGTTGCCCGGCCCCCAGAACAATGCGGAACATTGGATCCAGTTGATTCAGTAATTCTGCATCCACATCCAAGTCGGATGAATCCAACTGAAAATCTTCAACAAAACACCCATGGGTCGAATAGACATGATCGTCCGCGGCCGAAGCCCGATAAGCATCTTCGTTGGACAAGACCCAGCGACCTGCAGGCACCGATTGGGTGGCCGATGAGCCACCTTGAATCAGATCCCAGAATTCCTCTAAATTCTGCGAACCTGGGAACACGCCCCCGATACCCACGATCGCAATTCTGGTGGAATGAGCCAATGTCAATCCCTTCGCCGCTTTGTCACACATGACATTTACAATCCCACGATCTTACTGAACCGTTTGGTTCAACAAATAAGGCCTGCGACAAACGGGATCGTCATGCACCAACACTTTGAGCCAGTTGGTTCTGCTTAAAGGCCTGAGCCAGCGAAGCATCGATCACACAGGTGTAACCATCGATTCTCGCGAGCAAATCGCCATCCATTGAATAGAACTCAATCATCGCTTCGACGGCATAGGCGGTTTGCTTGGACACACGAATGACCACGCGAACAGTGTCATTGGGAAAGCTGGAGACGAACTGACGGTAACGCCCTATGCCTGTGGGCAATGAGCCGTTGTCGGTCTGCTGGAAGCTCCAGAGAATCATCATCTGGAAAGCCGCATCCATCGACATGGGATCACCGAGCCAAGCTGAGCGTAAAGGCTGATTCAACCATTTGGAAGGCGGTGGCGATGTCTTCGATTCGGCGACAATACCCAATTCATCACAGGCCGTGACCCTGGTGATTGCCTGCAAGTCCGCACCGTGGAACAAACGACCATCCTGATACAAGTTACCTAGATAGGTGCCACTGCAAACAGGATCGCTTGATCCACGAGCGGGACGCAGTGTTTCAGCCAGAAGAACTTGTGTAAGGGCATGCAGTGTCTCACCGCAACGCAGTTCAACCGCCACCCTGTTCTGGCTGTCCATGTTGCCGGTGTAGAGCGCCAACGTCACTTCTTGCTCCGCATCCAGAATCACACCCTTTAAGACCTTCAAGTCATCAAAGCCAGAAAATTTCAATCCGGGGTTGTCATGCATCGCCGCATGCGCCATCCACTCAATCATCAAGGCCATGGGCAGCACGGCCTGGCCCATGATCACATGGCTTTTAAGAACCGGGTAATTGGCCACACTCAGTTTGTCTTCACAAGCCAGATGCAAATTCTGGAATCCTGCCTCTTTTTTGACCGAACCATCTTTTTTCTCAGTGCTTTCCGCTTTAGATTGAGCAGCCCCCGCCCCCGGAGTTTCCGTTTGGTTCATCTTCGGAGCACCTTCGATGGCGCCAAGAATCACAATTTCAACTGCAGGGTTCTGCGTGTTTTCAATTTCGTGCACAAGATACTCCGCTCCTGCAACCAAAGGAATCACACCGACACCTTCTTGGGCAAAGAGTTTCTTGAGCCCCTCATTGACCATGCCACCATCCCATGGTCCCCAGTTGATACTGAGCACACGGCAATCCAAACGCTGGCGCGATTGCTGTTGAGCGATCTTGTTGAGCACCTCATTGGCGGCGGCGTAATCGACCTGGCCTGTGCGACCAAAACGTGCGGTCGACGAGGAGAACAGCACCATGAACTTTAAGGTGTCATCTTTGGTGGCTTTGAGTAAGGCTTCGAGGCCTTCCACTTTGGTGCCATAAACACGATCAAATTGATGGCGGCGTTTGTCTGCAATGAAACGGTCTTCCAAGACACCGGCGCCGTGCACGATGGCTGCGATCGAACCGACCTGTGTCCTTACTTCGCTGATCACCGTCTCCACCGCTTTGGCATCACGAACATCCACGCTTCGATAGATAACTTCCCGGCCCTGGGCCCTAATGCGGCTCAATGTGTCATTGAGCTGACGATTGCCCAACCATTTTCTGCATTGCTCCTGGACTTTTTTAGGCTTGAGCCTGGTGGAACTGTTGACCATGATGGCTTTTTTGAAACTCATTTCCCCAGAGAGGCCATTCAACCAAGCGGGTTCCTCCACTGGTTCGCCGCTACGTCCCAAAAGCACGATGGTGGCGGGATACTTACGAGCCAAGGCCACCGCCACTTCCGCCGTCACACCGCGCCCACCACCGGTGACCACAATGGCGTCCCTGGCAGTGATGTTCAAGCCGTCACCTTCGGCGTCACCCACAGGGGCACTGTGTAACCTCAAGGTGTAACGCGATGAAGCGCTTAAGCCCACTTCAAGCGGCCCAGTGGTAAAGACTTCATCCACAAGCTTCTGAGCCTGGGCTTGGATGGTTTCAAAATCATCGGCCAGATCAATGGCCTTGCATGTGACCTGGGGCCACTCCAGACTGGCTGTTTTTGACAATCCGGCCAAACCTCCCAGAAACGGACGGGTGGGTCCTGATTCACTCAGTCCAAACTGGCCATCGAGCATCGAGACGGTCGCCAGGATGGCGGGACCTGTTTTGGTTTGTGCTATCAAGTTCGGTCCAACGCGTTGAAGCACGCTGAACGCCGAGCCAATGTATTTGGCATCGGCTTTGGCGGGCGGAATCATAATCAGTGCGCCAAGCGGCTGACCGGCTTTTATCTTTCTTGCATAATCCACCAGCTTGGGTTGGAGCCCTTTGACGCGAAGTAGTTTGCATACTTCTGTGCCAAGACCCTGATAGTCGTCTGTCACCCAGACGGCGGCGCCTTCTTCAAGCACAATGGGTTGCCCATTCACTTGGGGATCAATGGCAATGGTTTCTAATGTTTGCCGATTCAGATCCTTGTAAGACGATGCCTTGGCTGGAGCTGAATCAGCCGAAGGCTTTCCCGCGGGGGCTGCTTCGACCATCGCTTCGGGAGCGCATTGTGCGGTCACGGATTCAGTCGATGCGGAAAGATAATCGACAATTTGTTGCAATGTTTGCAAGGCGCCAAGATTTTCTGGTTTAACCGGAGGTGCATCCGGCACTCGCTCCTGCAAGGCTGAAAGAATTTCAACACGCTTGATCGAGTCGATCCCCAGATCGGCATCGAGACTCATATCAAGCTCAAGCATTTCGCGTGGGTAACCGGTTTTTTCTGCGACCACTTCCAGAAGCACTTCACTCATGGCGCTGGTGCGAGTGCCACTTGATACAGAAGCTGACATAGCCGGTTCCGACGAAGCAGGCGCACTGCTTTCAGCTGCGCCAAGATACTCAGTGATTTGACGCAATGTTTGCAAGGCGCCCAAGTCTTCGGGTTTCAGCAAAGGTAGATTGGGCAGCTTTTCCTGCAACGCCGAAAAGATTTCATCGCGTTTGATCGAATCAATCCCCAGGTCACCATCCAGGCTCATTTCCAGATCGAGTATTTCGGTGGGATACCCGGTTTTGTCGGCAACCACTTCAAACAAGATGGCTTTGCCTTGATCTGATTGAGCGGTAGACGCGACGGCGCGAGTTGGTGTTGCCACGGGCTGCGGCACCACCGCCACAGGTTGTGTCACGACGGGTTGTTGTGCCGCGGGCATCACTGGAGCCACGGGCATCACAGGGGCAACGGGTAACGGGGCCACAGGAATGGTGCCACCCAATCCAAGTAACTGCTGTTGTTGAGAAACCAGATTTTGAATGGTCTGACTTGCCGCAGCTTGGCCTTCAAGATATTGACGATGCAGATGAGCGGTTTGTTCTTGTATTTGTTGAAGGGCGAGAATGGATTGCTGCGTGGCGGCCAACGCTTGAGATGCAGGCGCATTTGTAGCAGAGTTAACGTCTGGGGCGTTATTCATAGGTTGAGCATTCGTTGTAGTCGATTGAACGGATTGTGGGCGAGTCTTTGTCGGAGGCTTCGCTTCACGGGGTTGTTGGTAATTGGCACCGCTGATGGTCACCATCACAGAACGTTTTTTGGGTTTCTTGCTTTCGATGACAAGGGCTTGGCTTGCTGGATCCCATGAGGCAAGATCCACCGTGTGACCTTCGCAAGCCAACTGAGCCAAAAAGAGGCCCAGATCATACACGCCGGACTTGCTGCCTTTGGAATTATCCAGAGCCATGGCGGTAAAGGGCTGATCCGCCAAAATGGTTTTGATCATGCCGGTCAAAACATTACCCGGACCGACTTCCGCGAAGCAACGCATGCCTTGCTGGTACATGGTCTGAATCATTTTGACAAATTCCACGGAACAGGCCAATTGGTTGCCCAGCAGGCGCTGTGCCTCTGATGAATCCGCAGGATAAACATCGCCCGTGGTGTTGGCAAAGACTTGAGGCCGTCCCGCTGCTTCGGCAATCCCAAGTTTGGTGACGAAAGCTTCAAACGGCCCGGCAGCATCAGAAACAAATGAAGTGTGAAATGCCGAAGACACTTTCAGTTCGGTGCCACGATGGCCTGCGGCTTTAAGCAGTCTGCTCGCCCTTTTGATTTCATCAACGTGGCCACTGAGTACGACCTGCGAAGGTGTGTTGTGATTGGCGATGACCAGATCAAGTTTTTGTTCATGGATAAAGGTGGCCAGTTCGTCGCGATCCATGGCGACGGCAAGCATACCGCCGTCTGACGACTGCTCACTCATCAATTGCCCGCGTTTGCACGAGAATTCAAAGAGGGTTTGTTCATCGATGCGACCGGCAGCACACAACGCGACCAGTTCGCCATAGCTGTGACCGGCATACGCATCCGCTTCAACGCCAAACTGCTTTAGCGTTTGAAAGGCACCGTAAGAAACCGCACCCAATGCAGGTTGCGTGACTTGCGTTTGCCCGATCAAAGCCTGCGCCTTTTGACGGGCGGCTTTGTCAAACAGGGAGGGCGGATAGATCACGTCGCTCAAGCGAGCGGTTTTAAGGTACTTGGCGGCAATGGCGTTGGCATGGTCTAAGGTGTCTTGCATCGGACGACTTTGACATGCGAGATCGATCAGCATGTCAGTACGCTGAGCACCTTGACCAGGGAAAAGGATGGCGAGTTTGCCATCCGCAGGAACGCTGCTGTAGAAAGTGCCATCCGGTGTGGACCATTGAGCTCTATCTTGCGAACCGATCCTCTTAAGTGCATCGCCCAGAACCTTGGCGGCATCATCGTTCCTTTGATGCAGCACCACCACCAAACGACTTTTCGCCTTGCCGTTAAAAGCCTGACGAAGATCATGACTTAAAACGCGCAGGGCATCCCAGTTCGATTCGGCATCGATCCTTTTGAGTGCCGCGGCGATGGCTTCGTTGCTGTCGCCACTGAACGGAAGAATTGCCACGGTATCGTCACCGTTCAAACTGTCATTCACCGGAGCGTCTTGATTGTCCGAGGCAGGGGCTTCTTCTAGAACACAGTGAAAGTTGGATCCGCCAAAACCAAACGCACTGATCGCGGCGCGACGGGGATGATGTGCCGATTCGGCCCAAGGGCGCTTACTCACATTGACATAGACCGAAGAATCTTCCTCAGTCAATACCGACGCGGGTTCATCCACTTTAAGCGTCGGCGGCAACACACGATGGTGCAGAGCCATGGCGGCCTTGATCAAACCCGCTGAACCCGCGGCGGCTTTGGTGTGACCGATCATCGATTTGACGGAACCCACCGCACACCAGGGTTTTTCTTTTCCCCCCGATTGAGGGTTCTTCACGTCCATGAAAACGGTGGTGAGCGCATTGATTTCAATGGCATCACCCACTTTGGTGCCGGTGCCATGTGCTTCCACGAGTTCAATGGTATCGGGTGTGACGCCAGCGTTGGCATAGGCATCACGCAAAGCACGCATCTGCCCATCTGCACTTGGGGCGTAAACCGCATTGCCTGCGCCGTCACTCGAGGCGCCGATGCCTTTGATCGTGGCATAGATGCGGTCCCCAGCGGCGATGGCGTCCTCCAAGCGCTTAAGCACCACCAGGCCAATGCCTTCGCCGAGAATCGATCCGTCAGCGTTGTTGCTGAACGGGCGACAATCACCGGTGGGTGACAACGCAGGGGTTTTTGAAAAACACATGTACATGAAGATGTCGTTGAAAGTATCGACACCTCCCGTGATCACCATGTCGCTCTGGCCTGAGTGCAATTCCATCCCGGCCATGTGAACGGCAGAGAGCGAACTGGCACATGCCGCATCGACCACGCAGTTGGTGCCCCCCAGGTCAAACTTATTGGCGATACGACCCGCGGTCACATTGCCGAGCAGACCGGGGAATGAATTCTCCTGCCAGGGCACGTAACTGTCGGCAATGCGCTCGACAACATCTTGAGAAGTTGCCGCATCCACACCGGCATCTTTGAGTGCCTTGCGCCACTTGGGGTGGCCCAATCTTGCACCGAGCGGAATCACCAGTTCAAGCGTTCCAGTCACACCCAGAATCACACTGGTTCTTTTGCGATCAAACAAGCGACCGTCGGCCTTGCCGGGAAACGTCTCATAACCCGCATCACTGAGTGCCTGACGCGTGCACATCAAACCCATCAGGTGCGTGGTGTCGGTCGCTTCGATGTTGTTGGGAGAAATACCATATTCCATGGCATCAAATTCAACCGGCGAGATAAAACCACCGCGACACGCGTAAGTCATGTCGGGAGCATTCTGGTCTTCATCAAAATAATCTTCAGGCTTCCAATGGGTGTCGGGCACTGGACCAATCGCATCCACGCCGTCCCGAATATTGGCCCAGAATTTATCCTTGTCGCCTGCTTTGGGGAAGACGCACCCAATGCCCACAATGGCGAGTGGTGGGTGTTTGGCTTGAAGCACCTTTTTCGAATCGTGTTTACGATTCATGACAATTCCTCAGCGCTTAAGCGTGCATTGAGATTAATTTGATCGAGATCATAAGGCGGAATGACAGAAGCTTCTGCCCCCAAATCCACGCCTTGATTTGACAAGGAATGAAGACGCCCCGCCACTGCCGCACCATACATCAAGTTATATGCCACGGTGACCACTTTTCTATTTTCAGGCGATTCCAATGATGAACCTTGTGTCCACTCGTTAAACGCACCCATCGCCGGACCACACCAGACCTGATAATCGAGTTGGCGAGATGAATCGCCGCTGTTGGCCCAGAGAGAACTGAGACCTAGGTACCAACGGAAGACCAACGCCATCTGGTGATGCGGATCTGACGCGGCTTTCTGAATCTGAGCCGGATCATACTGCCCGAAGTATTCAGAGGTTTTCGCCCACACTTGGGTGAGCGGCATACGGAAGATTGTTTTTTCAATCGAAGCACGTTCCACAGCAGGTATCTCATCGATTGAGTCGTACGCCCGGTAAAGTTCATACAACTTGCCCGCCCGCATGGCAAACATCGTGCCGCGTTTGAGCACCTGGAGTTTGACACCCATTTCAAACATGTCTGCGGCAGGCGCCATGGTGACGTCAGCTTGCTGAGCATCACAGAGCATTTTGCGAACCGCATCGCAGCTGCCTGATTCCACGCACGCTTGATTGACCGTTCCAGTCACAATGAACGAAGCGCCCATGGCAAATGCGGCGGCGGCACTGGCGGGCGTAGCGATCCCCCCGGCTGCCCCGACACGCAAAGGCTTGGGATATTTCTGTTCGCGGGTGATGCGCGCGGCCAGAGCCAGCATGGTGGGCAAAAGCGATATCGCAGGACGGTTGTCCGTGTGACCGCCCGAGTCGGCTTCGGCAGTTAAGTCTTGGGCCATGGGAATCTGTCGCGCCATCACCGATTGAGCCGTGGTGATGTGCCCCTGCTCGACCAACCGCGTCAGCATCGCTGCCGGGGGCGGCGAGAACCATTTGGTGGCAACTTCCACGCGGGATACTTTGGCAATGATTTGATTCGGTGCCACCACGTCGCCTGCACTGTTTTGATGAATGCCATGCACACGGTATCGCACCGCGTCGAGCGTCAAACCAAGATAGGCCGAGGCTTCAATCAATCGCACTTCCCGTTTGATCAAAAGATCCACGACCGCGGCTTCATGGGCCGGTTCATTGGGACTGTGAATCAAGTTGACAGCAAAGGGCTGGCCCTGGAGATTCGACTCGATGGTGTCCAGCGATTCCGTAATCACAGGAATCGTCTGGCCGGCAGCTCCGTAGCTGCCCAGTAAACCCGCTCGGGCAACGGCCACGACCAATTGCGGTGAAGCAATACCATTGGCCATCGCGCCGGTCATATACGCAAATTTGAGACGGTGTTCTTTGCAAAATTCATGGCTGCCAAGATTCTGTACGGGCAACGCCGGGCAATAGGCCACCACGGGCAAGTCGCCTTCAGATTCACGCATGCCCCCAAGCCGAACCTCACCACCCGATGCCAAAGCGGCATAACCGTCACACTTGACCAATACCAAAGCCTGGCCAATTTGGTCAATAGCCCGACGAATCAACATGGGGTTATCTTCAAGGCCATCCATCGCCCCTGACCACCAACCAATGGGGGTCGATTGAGACGAGGTCAAAGCCGGCATAGATTCTGCAAGTGTTGGAGCCATATTGCCAAATACACCTTAAACAAACACGAACAGTCGAACAACACCCTTCATCAATGACATTTCGACTAACGTTAGTCGGCATTGACTGATTCTCGGCTTACCAGAAACGATGAACGGCCAATAGCTTACGCTCATAACACCCCGCACTCAGCCGACCCGTTTTTCCCCAACTTCCACGCCCGGAATGACCTCCGAATTTTCCCCATGATCTTACCTTAAATAACCCAAATTTCCAGTTAAAACCCCCAATGAATCGGCTCCGATAAGTACGCAAGAATAAAATACAGACTCAGCGACGACAACGCCCCTCAACTTTTTACCATATCCCTGTTGATGTTAATAACTTATACCATTTCATCCGGCAACAAATTATGAGGAATATTGCGCTAGTGATTATCTTTGCAAATACAGTACCAATACAAGTCAACCAGGCACGCCCACACTGATTTCGCTCTAAAAATGACCATAATCGCAAAATTCACCGGCAATAGTTCCCTATTTTGACAGTTGTGCTGATTAGTAGTGAATTGCAATTCAAGCCGGAAACCCACTCATGAAGACAGAGGGCTCATTCGTGTTCCCAGTCTCTTAGGGTCAGGCACTGGAGAAAGTCCTTCGGGGTGATGCCTGCCCACCGAGAGAACAGCCGATGAAAATAAAATGGACTGAGGCCAGTCTCTTGGGCCAGCGTCGCCAGGTGCGGTTGCTCGGTGTGGTGCCTGTCTAGGTAACGAGTGATGCGGGCGGTTCTTTGATAGTCCATCATACCCGTAGTCTAGGCGATCCAGAGTAACGCGACCACCCGTTTCTTGCGGCAATCTATGCCCAAGGGATCAGTCTCGGGTCCGGACAGATCACAGATCACAGATCACGATCGCAGATCACAGACCCACAGACCCACGGACCCACGGATCACAGATCACAGACTTGGCACCAAGATGTCTTCCAGGAAATGTTCTTGTTCGAAGACATCCGGCTCGACCTCATGAGCCTCAGATGCGTGCTGTATGTCAAAGTATGTGGCATAGACAGCGCTGTCGATCTCATTGAGACGCCCCTGCAGATCTTCGATGAATTCATGCAGGCCACGCTGAAAGATCTCGGCCATGGAGTAGTCGCATAGCTCGACACACACCTGGCTCAGGACCTCTCCGGCTCGGTTATGATGATTGCACTGGGTCGTCCCTGAAATAATCCGCAAGGCTCTGTCGGTCCGTTACAGGCAGTACAGTGTCGACCAGGGGAAACAGCTATCTAGTATCACCCCAAGCACCGGTTCGACCTGACTCGAATCGCGCAAGGCAAAACAGTCGGAATTGGTGAACCGTCGCCAGAGCCGGCGGTCGATGAATGTCTCGGCCGCCTCGACCAATCCCCGCAGCATCTCCTTATGCTTCATGGTTCACCCTTCGATCAATCAGTGGTCACCATTCAAGCTCCCGCCGAAAAAATAATTTCCAGCGGTCTCATCGCCCTTGAGCGTAAACTCAGCAGAACGGTTTTGCAAGTTGCTTTATCAATGATGGAACTCGGCCTCATGCTTTCCGGATTTCTAGCCGCGAGCGGCTCGGCACGTGGGTCCATCGGTCTCGCCGTGCGGAGCACCATTGAGCAAAGGCCTTAGTCGGCCCTGACGCGAAAGGCCCATCCCCAATCCAATGCGGGAAAGCCCTCCCAGCCGATGCCTCTCACCAGGAGCATGTGCTGTCCCGGTGCGTCTGCCTGGAACTCGAAGGTGCCCGAGTTGCCGATGGACGTGAGTTCGGGATCAAGCACTTCGGAGGCGTGGGTCACCTCGATGTCATCAACATGAAATCCCACCGCCGCTGAAGTTTGCGGATAGTAAGAACCTCCCACAAAATCGTAGGCAAATCGCACCTGAACCACACGGTCAGCATAAGCCGACAAGTCGATGGTCTCGGTTGAGAAAGCCAGCTCGCCCGCACCACCTTGCCCAGTCTGCGAGAAAACATTGACCAAAGACCCGTCCCCTAGCAAGAGTTGCGCGCGTGCAATCTGGGCGTTACCCGCGTAGCCCAGTCGTTTTGCAAATCGAAGTTCACTGAATTCGGTCAGCAGAAAGGTAGGTGTCAAAGTGAATGCCTGATGCACAGGCTCGGGATGGGCCAGGTGGAAGGAGGCAGCGCCTGAGGCACTGGTTTGAGTCGTAATCAGCGAATAGCTCTCGTCGGTCTCATCAACGATCAAATCAGGACCCTGTTCCGCACCCTCGACCCCAGTGAAAGGCCGCAGGGGTGCATGCAAGGCCTCATGGTCAATGGCAAAAGGAATCGGATCATAACTGAAGGTGACTACTTGATTGCGATCGATGTGTTGAGGTCCCCAGACAGTGGGTATGACTTCATGAACCCCCCGAGTAGTGGGATCGATGACCGTGACCTGATAATCAAACGTCCGAAGGGAAGCGCCGATACCAACGTTCTCCACTCTGACCGAATAGGTCGTGTCGCCTCCCGGCCGGTCCCACGAACTCCGGCTCAGATCGGCGTCCCGCCCTTGCGGAACCCAGACAAGCGTGTTCTCACCCGCCCCCATCACAGGTTGCTCCTGATATAAGGACACCTCCTCGGTACCGACCGTCATCGTGACAGATGCAGCGGAAAAATCGGCGTCAGGATAGCTGAAGGACCAGCGGGTAAATACCGCCTGGTAGGGCACATACCCGGGAGGAGGCCAGGCGACGAACGGGCCTCGGGTAGGCGGACGCACATCCCAGGTATGGTTGTCAAGCACCCATAGTGCATTCGCCGGCCGAAAGGACTCCCCGCCAGGTACGTCGCCTGTCCCCATCTCGCGAGTCTGCGGATGCAAGATCCAACGCCGGTGACCCACGGGGCCATTGTTGGGCCCATTGTCCTGCATCTGACCGAAAACGGCATCCCAACCATAGTCTCCCAGCGAGAGATTGGAATTCCCGGCCGCTTCGTAGCCCTCAGCGCTATAGCAATGCCAAGACGTGGGGGGAGTGTGGCTCAGAGCACCATTCGCACTCATCATCAGGGCTGCCTGCTGTGCCTTGTTGTTGTATGCCTCCAGGAGAGTCACCTCCGCCGGCACGCCGGCCATGGCCCGAAAGTAATTAATGCGAACGAGAACGGCACGCCGAAATTGTGGGGAGGTCGTGCCGGCGTCACAAATAGAGACGTCACCCGACCACTCGTCCGGTGTCCCTGCCGACGCCTGAAAGACGCTGTTGTAGAAGGCCCTCGACTGCAAACGATCTGCTGGATCGATGGAAAAACCACCGGCAGGTGGCAGAAATGGATCGTCGGCCAAGGGAGTGATGCGCCTCGTCGGCGACCCAGATTTGAGCGGGGCCTCTCGGTTCAGGACGACTGAGGGTTCACCTAGTCGTATCGGGGATTCTAGCCTCGTCGACGCCAGTGCCGGGAGGGCGACAGATATGAGCCCAATGAGGCAGACAGGCCGGCAACGACGATGAGAAGATCGGGTCTGACGACAGTCGCTCACGATTCTTCGCTTTTCATAATGCTTACCCAACTCCTAGCCAATGTCTGAAAACTCGTAGATAGGCTCGCTTCGATACGAGGATTGTAGCAGATCTGGGACCGTAGTGTCAATGTGGGGCCTCGAACCGGCCTATGTGAGGGATTCCAGCGGTGATCAATTCAGTCATCAGTCATCGGCCGCCACTAGCCACTAATCACCGATTGCTGATTGCTGATTGCTGCCGTCTCCGGAGGGGCAAGAGAAAGGTTTCGGGACGTATTCTAGCTTGAATCCGTCTGCCAAATCTGCGAAATTCAACGCATGCATCCTGATTCCGGTAATGAGCTGACCGGCGGCTCGCCGGCCTTCATGACCACGCACTGGTCAATGATCATGGCGGCAGGCAGCCGGAGCAATCCCGATGCAGAGAAAGCTCTGGAAGACCCTCATGATTCTTATAGCCGTGGTTTTGATCGACGGAAAACTCTGGAAGATGATGAACGCGCGGGGAGATCACAATCGAAAAGTGGAGGCGCTGCTATCGGAAATCCGCGACAGGCCGGCCACAAAATGAGTGCGTGCCTATAGCGAAGCGGCCACCGCATCAAGCGACGCCCCAGATGCTGCTAAAGTAATCTATAGGAGATGCCGACATAACTTGCGGGGCGGATTACATTCCACAGCGCAAGATTCACGCTTTAACGAAGGTGTTGTCATACAAGGGGGGGAACCAAATGAGCGAGCAATCGTGGTCAGCGCACATTGTCATTGTCAGACTGCCTCCGGAACCCCATACAAACGACGAACTCGACAGAGTCATTCAAGTCGCCGTAAAAGATATTGGGTTCGATATTATCGTGGATTTCGCTGATGTGCAGACACTAAGTCAATCGTCACTCTGCCGGCTTGTGGTATTGCACCGAATACTGGACAGATCTACCCGACGCGTGGGCTTCTGCAACATGAGTCCTACAATAAAGAGTGTTTTCAAGACACACAAGATGGGGCGAGTCATCGAGACTGATTGGAACGTGAGCATAAGCATCGAACCAGCGGCCAATCCGCTACAAGGCGGTAGCGTTATGCTTGGGAATCAGAATCGAAATGGAATCTACGAAAGAAGAAGTTGCACGCGCTTCAACTTATCCAAATCATTGAGAACAACAGCGATCCTTTGGCAGCGAGGCGTAGGTTCTAAGCGTCTGAAGGCAGTCGTCCCGCATTGTTGGCAATGTACTCTGGTTGATGTCTCAGAAGGCGGTGCACGGGTAGCGATCGACATCAGCCAAGAGCCGACCTTCCGCGAAGGACAGTACATCATCTTGCGTTTTTCTCCTGTGGTCTGTGAGATGCCATTCAACTTTGACGCCCTGGTCAGATGGGTCCTACCAAGGGCTGACTGCGATCATATATGCTTAGGCTTACAGTTTGTGGGTCTCGAAGTGAATACCAAAGGCCGTCGCGGTTTACAACGCCTTTGCAATTCTGAAGGACGGTATTTCGAAGCGCTGGGCGATGACGCAGAAGTTTACTCAAGCTTAGAGCCTCCCATTCCATCAAATTGAATCGGCACGACCGGAGAGCGGAAGTCGGCAGTACCCTTCGCTCTCGGCGCCGTCGGTGTGGCCAAATGCCGCTATGCGAGAACAGTGGTACCAAGCCTTTCTCCTTGATTCCCGCGAGATTCTCCCGAAAATTGCGGTAGACCCGACTCCGTTCTGGATCGTCAAACCGCTTTCGGCTTGTGCCGAAAGGACGCCATGCTTTGCGGTTCCTGTTCAGTACGTCTACCGACGACGCCTTCGGACGTCCGACAGATCAACTGGCTGACGCGAGGACGCTTGGCCGCATGCAGCAGAGGAATCAGCCCGGGATGTTTGCTCCAGAGGGTAGAGGGTATCCGCGCCGTAGCGACCGGTATGTTCACTGTTGCCGGAGTAAACGATCATGAGGTCGGGCTGGAGTTGGGCGCACTGGCGGGCGATGGGTACCAGGATGTGAGAGTTGATGCCCCGCATGGCGGCATTGATGACCTCAACTTCTTGGTCGGGAAACTTATCCTGCAACATGAGTTCGAGGATGCGTGTGAATCCATATGCCGGCTTGGACGTACCCATCGCGGCCGAGCCACCCAGGACAAACGCCCGTAATGTGTTTTCACGCTTGGGAACCGTGATCAGGATCGGATGGGGACCGGTCGAACGCTCTGGTCGATAGAACCAGATGAACATCTGGTTGGATGTTAGGGTGTTCGGCTGATGGGCCTGAACGAAGCAAGGAGGCAGGCACACCGAATCCCAGTCCCCAAGCAGAAGTTCCATGACGGCGAGTAAGAGTACCGGGGCGATCAGGGCGAGGGCGATGCGCAGGAACCACCTCCTGCGACCCAAGGGCCAGCGCATTCTCCTAGGATGCGGGGCCCCGTTGATCGATTGCGGCCGTTGTCCATGGGAGAAAGTCGACGTTTCTTTGAATGTGGTCTTGCCGGCGTCATGGCGAGCATCCAGATTACGGTGCCGTGCCTTGGCCTTCGACCAACACCAGGTGTCTATCCACCGGCGTGGATGGAAAGACCTCTCTCTCGCCGCCGATCCAAGCGACCTCGATGCGGGTGATCTCGGTACGCGGTCCCAGGCCGAAGTACAGGCGTGATCCAAAGTGACTCTGGTAGCTGCGACCACTGTGCACCTCGTCCATGAGCGTAAGATCCGGTGTGACCACGCGTACCTGGGCTCCGACGCCGTCCCGATTGCTGCTCGTTCCGCGGAGAGTCACCTGCAGCCAATGGCCTTGAGACGCTGTTTCATTTCTCAGAAGAGTCGGCAGTCCGCCTGCGTTCAAGATGACGACGTCCACGTCTCCGTCGTTGTCCAGGTCGTCGAAGCCTGCACCGCGACTCACCTGTTTCACCTGGAGTCCACTGCCACTGGTTCGCGAGACCTCTCGGTATCGGTTGCCGGTGTTTTCAAAGAGGCAGTTCAACTGTGGATAGCTATGCCGTTTATCATACTTTGCGATGTTGGGCTGCAGGTGACCGCAGGCCACGAAGATGTCGCGATCGCCGTCGTTGTCGAAATCGACCAGGCCCATGCCCCATGTCACCAAAGGGAGAGTCCCGCTGCCGGCGCCGGACATCAAGGTGACATCGTCAAAGGCGCCCACGCCCATGTTCTTGTAGAGGGCCGCCCACTGACCCTGGTAGGAGGTGATGTAAAGATCCAGCCAACCGTCGTTGTCAACGTCTGCCAGGTCGATGCCCATGCTGCCCTGGGCTTCGCCGTTGTGGTCGAAGGCCATGGCGGCAAAAAGTCCCATTTCGGTGAATCGGCCCTGGCCGTCATTGACGAAGAGGTGATTCTCCGACATGTCGTTGGCCACGAAGATGTCCGTGTCTCCGTCGTTGTCAAAATCCGCACAGACCGTCCCCATGCCCGCCCCGGAGACCGCGGCGATGCCCGAGGAATCGCTGATGTCGGTGAAGGTGCCGTCCCCGTTGTTGCGATAGAGAATGTCCTTCGTCTTGCCATAGATGGAGACCGCGGGCCCGAGATAGCTCAGATACCCCTGGCTCGTGGCAGGGATCGCAAGCGTCTCGAGACAATGGACATAGTGAGAGACATAGAGATCGAGGTCCCCATCACCCTCCACGTCCAAAAAACTGGCGCCGGACCCGATCTGGGCGTCACCGTCCAGGCCCGCCTGATGGGTCACGTCCGTAAAGGTGCCATCGCCATTGTTGCGGTAGAGCACATTGGGGCCATAGTTGTTGAGAAAGAGGTCTGGGTCGCCGTCATTGTCATAGTCACCGACCGTCACCCCCAGGCCATATCCGCTATCGCCAATGCCGGCCGCATCGGTCACGTCCTTAAAATGCCAATTTCCTTCGTTACGATAAAGCGCATTTCGCGGTGGGGGACCCGCAGGATTCGCATCGTGGTGCGATCCATTGAGAAAATAGATGTCGATATCTCCGTCGAGGTCGTAGTCGAAGAGTGCCAGCCCGGCGCTGACCGTTTCAACGATGTGGTATTTGCCTGAGGCACCCGTCGTGTGCCGAAAGTTGATGCCACTTTCACCGGTGACATCTGTAAAGAGCATGGCGCCTTGTAGGGGATGCGCACAGCAGCATATCAACGACATGAGAAAGAGTGCATGGTAGCGACGCCCCCTTCTATAGGGTCGTCTGTCACTTCGTTCCAGGGCGGCGAATGATTGCATCGTAGGACCTGTATTCGGCGTTGTCAGGATCGAGGCGGATGGCTTCCTGGATGGCAGACAGCGCCGCCTGACCGTTGCCGTTGACGCGATGGACTTGCGACAGAATATAATAGTCATCGGCGCTTCCCTTCAGTTGAACGGCTGTTTGGGCCAGTGACAGAGTTTGACTGAGGTTCTTTTCAGTTTTCATATTGAGAAAGATCAGTTCCCGATATCCTGGACTGTAGTCGGGAAATCGACGGATTGCCTGTCTGAACGCCTTTTCCGCAAGGTCGTAGCGGCGCAACTGCCTGTACAGCGTCCCTACATTCACTGCATACATGGGTTGATTGGGATCGAGACGCTGAGCTTGCCGGTAGAATTTAATCGCCTCATCCAGGCGGTTGATGTGGTAGTGGTGGGTTGCCAATTTCTCTAGACACATGGGCCAGTCGGGCGCGACCGCAGCGGCCCGCTGGAGCAATATTTTTCCTTGACGCACTTTCCGATTCTGGGCGTAGAGTTGGTAGCCTTTGATATAGTAGGCCGCCAGTCTCCTCCGGAATTGGGGCATCTCCTCAACCTTGATTTGCCGATCTTCAGAAGCGTCTGCCCGTTGCTTCAGGGCTCTGAACTTTTCCAGGGCTTCCTTCGCGCGCTCCGTTTCCTTCATCATACGGCAGACATTGGCCAGACCATAGTAGGCATTGTAGTAATCCGGGGCGATCTCCGTTGCCTTTTGATAATTCAGCGCGGCTTGTTCAAATTGCTGCATCTGGCGATAACACTGTCCCAGGAGAAAGTAATTTCTTGCCGTCTGCGGCGAGAGCCTGCATTCCTCTGTTAACAACTGGACACCCGGTTCCGGTTGTCCCTGTTCCAGGTAGGCGTTGGCAATGTGCCAGCGAAGATTGGGCGCATTGGCATTGGTCTGCAGCCCTTGATTCCAATAGGCCAGCGCCTGCTCTTGGTTTCCCTGCGCGGCAGCCACCTCTCCCAGTTTTTCATAGAGATCGGTTCGCTGGGGATTCTTGGCCAGGGCCCGCTTCCAGGCGACCATGGAGAGGGCATCCTCACGGAGGTTTTCGTAGATGTCGCCCTGGAGGACGTCGGCGTTCTCATCCAGCGGAAACATCGTCATGAGGTGCTTGACGAGAGCCAATGCCTCCGCTCGCATGTCGGCTATGATCTCGGCCCGAGCGTCCAGGACGGTTTCAGGCGCTGCGCCCGAGTTGGGATCGATCGTCTGATACAGCGTTGTCGGCGGTCGAAAAAGCAGGCTTTCGGCCTGAGACAATGACCCCTCCTCGGGGAGGGGATCATCTTTCAGGAAAAGGGATACTGCACCATACGCCAGCAGACCCAAGGCTATCACCCCCCCACCCATCCATTTGGCTCGACTGCGCGATTTGCGGGTTTGCCCCCCGCTACCGGGCTTTTCGGTTCGCCTTCTTCTGAGTCTCTTTTGCATGAACGGATTATACGATATTCAGCCCGGGAAGCAGCATTTTTTGGGATCACAAGAATCCTAAAAGCCTCCAGGCATCTGCCGACGGTAAGGATGTGCATGACAATAAGTTACCGAATTGTCCGCTCAGATTTAGGTTGGATTTGGTCGTGATCGATTGAGCGAAACTGGAGGCGTAGTGTGCCTACGTTGAGGATTTCGCGATTGAGGAACGGCCAAAGACGACCTGAAGATGAGATGGAGAAGCCGTAAGTTATTGTTGTGC
>JADFMM010000042.1 GCA_022563885.1 Planctomycetota bacterium
TTAGGACCCGCACAACAATAACTTACCGCTTCTCCATCTCATCTTCAGGTCGTCTTTGGCCGTTCCTCAATCGCGAAAGCCTCAACGTAGGCACACTACGCCTCCGGTTTCGCTCAATCGATCACGACCCAATCCAACCTAAATATGAGCGGATAAGTCGGTAACATATTGTCATGCACGTTCTAAAGCGAGAAAAAACAGGGCTGAGGTGCGGAGGGAGAGGAAAAGCGAGATAACCCCAGCCCTGCAAAAGTGCAAGATTTAGTCTACAATCGTAAGGGTAATAATGTGTCCCGTTCCCAGATGCCTTAACAGCACCTATGACTATATCCCACTGCTCTGCCGAAAACAACTAGTAAATTCCTATTCTGAGAGGAAAGCAGGGAAAACTGGAGAATTCTTCAGTCGGTCGAGAGGTGCCATGGCAGTCCTTTGACGGGCCAAGCGATTGTCAAGCGAGAAATCGGTGGGCACCCGATCTCGTTTGGCCGAGGAAACCCCCGCACCGCCGAGAAAAGGGGTTTATTGACGGCAGGGTGGGATTCGACTATGGTCTGGAGTTTCTGCTTTTTTGGTGACCGTTCAGCGTCAACATACTCGATAACTGTGGAGAGAACCCTACACGATGATAAAGAGAACGCGGACCTGTGGGCAGCTCCGGTTAACCGATGCCGGAACGAGTGTTGCTCTGGCGGGTTGGGTGCAGTCCTACCGGGATCATGGCAATCTGGTCTTCATTGACTTGCGGGATCGGGAGGGCCTGACGCAACTCGTGTTCAACCCGGAATTGTTACCTGAGGCCCACAGATGCGCCCGATCCCTTAGATGCGAGTGGGTGATTGCCGTCATGGGGGATGTGCAGCCGCGGGGTGAAGGGCTGGAGAATCCCAAGTTGGCCACTGGACAGATCGAGATCTCGGTGCAGCGGATTGAGGTGCTCAATCCGTCGAAAACGCCACCGTTTGCGCTGGATGCGGCAGACAAGACCAATGAAGAACTGCGTCTGGTGAATCGCTACGTGGATCTGCGTCGTCCGGCCATGCAACATCGACTGCGGACACGGCACAGAGTCACCATGGTGGTTCGGCAGTACTTTGATGAGATTGGTTTCTGGGAGATTGAAACCCCCATATTGGCCAAAAGTACGCCCGAAGGGGCACGGGATTTTCTAGTTCCCAGTCGTCTTAGCGAAGGCTGTTTCTATGCCCTGCCCCAATCCCCTCAGTTGTTCAAACAGATCCTGATGGTGGGTGGCGTGGAGAAGTACTTTCAGATCGTTCGTTGTTTCCGCGACGAGGATCCGCGGGCCGATCGTCAGGCCGAATTTACCCAGATCGATGTTGAGATGAGTTTCGTGGATAGTGATGATGTGATCGGCGTCCACGAGAAGATGGTCGCGGCCATCTGGAAGGCGGTCTTGGACGTCGAGGTGATCTTGCCCATGCGCCGCATGTCTTACCGCGAGGCCATGGACGACTATGGAATCGACCGTCCCGATCTCCGTTTCGACATGAAACTGAAGAACGTCGGCGACATCGTGAAGCATTGTTCCTTCAAGGTCTTTACCTCCGTGCTGGACCAGGGCGGTATTGTGAAGGGGCTCTGCGCGAAGGGCGGGGAGTGCTACTCGCGGAGCGACATTGAAAAGACGCTGACATCATTCGTGGCGGACTACGGCGCCAAGGGCCTGGCGTGGTGCAAGGTCCGCGAAGAGGAGGCAGCGCCGACCTTGGTAGGTGGCGTGGCCAAATTCATCGATCCGGCAGCAGCGAAGCAACTGCTAGAGCTCTTTGGGGCCGAACCTGGGGATCTACTGCTCTTCGTGGCAGACACTCAAAAAACGGTTAACAGGTCACTTGCAGCCCTACGCAGCAAGCTGGGGCAAGACCTGAAACTGTGCCAAGCAGGACAGTTTGAGTTTGTTTGGGTCATCGACTTTCCGCTGCTGGCGTGGAATGAGGATGAACAGCGCTATGATTCCCTCCACCACCCATTCACCGCCCCAGCGCCTGAAGAGCGGGACAAGCTGGAATCCGATCCCGGGCATATCAAGTCCCAAGCCTATGACATGATCCTTAATGGCTGTGAAATCGGCGGCGGCAGCATTCGTATTCATGAGTCCAAGATTCAGGCGCAAGTGTTCCGCCTGTTGAACATCTCTGATGCACAGGCCGAAACGCAGTTTGGCTTCTTCTTGAAGGCCTTGGACTACGGCGCCCCCCCGCATGGGGGCGTGGCCTTCGGGCTGGATCGGATCGTGATGCTGCTAACGGGGACGGACAATATTCGTGATGTCATCGCCTTTCCCAAGACTCAGCGGGGTCAGTGCTTGATGTCAAACGCGCCGAGTCAGGTGGATCAAAAGCAATTGGATGAATTGAACCTACGACTTCAGCGTCCTTCCCATGCGAGTCAAGCCTAGGCTCTGTCTGAAAACTTCGTCGCCGGCCCGAGAGCGAGCCATTTCTTCACCTGGCAAAGACGGCGAAGCAGGCGATGTTTTTTCTATCGTCGATGCAGCCGGATGCCGCCAGGCGGACAAGGGCGGCTGCCTTGATCCGACAGTAACTGCGACAGCAGCAGGTATAACAATTCAAGAAAAAGGGCCGCTCGTCTTCGACCCCGAGGCTCAGACCCGAGGGGAAGCCAGATCGAGTTTTCAGGCAGAGTCTTGTCCACGACGGGCCCGGACGCATCAACGAATTCAGGCGAGGTGGGGCGCGTGCGTTTGAACAGCAAACTCGTCTTAGCGAAACTGCTGCAAAGGGTCCGCTTTCGGCCCTTATCCCTGGCTGAGAAGTGCCGCCTCATGTTTGGTGCCGCTGTTATTTTCAGCATGATGCTGGTTCTGCTTTTCCCCTACACCTGGATGCGGATGCTCACGCGAAAGGACATCCTGGATGTGTGCAATGAGAGAGCCAATGCCCTGTATAGGTCTCATTTTCAGTCACCCCTAGAGCCGTCCGGCGGCGAGCTGGACCCCAACAGCTTGCCGATCCAGTGGATTCGTTTTACCGGGGTGGAGGAGGACGATTTCCAGGCGGTGACGGCGGATCAAAAAGTTCTCATCAAGTCCGTTCTGGAGGATCTCAGTCTCGACCACGAAATGCTCACCGACAGGGCGAACGGCATGATCCAGAGCCACTACGTCAAAGTGTTTCGAGCGAATGAAAGTTGCAGGGCGTGCCACAATCCCCAGGGTTCCGCAGGTCCCTTCTCCCCCAATGAGGCGGTCGGCGCCGCATTGGTCGTATACCGTGATCTGAGCGGCGAGATCGGCAAGATCCGCTTGGTGAGTCGTGTGGGCACGCTCATCGCCGGACTGATCGGCGGTACAGGCGCCATCGTTGCCTTTTACTGGATTACCCAACACGTCTTTCTGCGGCCGATTCGTCAACTCCGCGCCATCGCCAACAATGTCGCAGATGGCAACTTGGACATCCGGAGCACAATCGCCACCGGAGACGAGTATCAACGTCTGGCGGAGGCATTCAACCACATGCTGGACAACCTGGAGGCGGCCCAGGTGAACCTGCGCGAGGCCAACAAACAGCTCGATTCCAAGATCGTGGAACTGTCGGACCGGAACATTGAGCTGTTTCAGGCGAATGCCCTCAAGAGTGAGTTTCTGGCGAACATGAGTCACGAGTTCAGGACACCGTTGAATGCCATATTGGGATTTGCTCAGGTCATCCGCGACAAACCCGCCCTGCTGAGCAAAGAGAAGGAACGACGCTACGCCGAGAACATTATTACGAGTGGCAACCGTCTGTTGGTGATGATCAATGACCTGCTCCAGTTGGCCAAGACACGCTCGGACAAGATGGAGCTGCATATCGAACGGGCCTCGATGCACCAGGTGGTTGAGACACTGGTCTCCTCCCTGGCCCTGCTGGCCAAAGAGAAGAAGATTAAAATAAAGAGCCACGTCGATGCGGACATTCCGGTGTTGAACACAGACATCGGAAAAGTTCAACAGATCTTGCACAATCTCTTTAGCAACGCCGTGAAGTTTACCGATCGGCGCGGTCGGATTGAGCTACATGCCGGAATGATTGAAGAAAACACGGTTCGTATCTCGGTCAAGGACAACGGCTGTGGTATCTCTTCCGAAGATCAGGAAAAGATCTTCCAGAAATTTCGGCAAGTCGATGGGTCCATTACCCGTCAATCCTCCGGGACCGGTTTGGGTCTGGCGATCAGTAGAGAGCTTGCCACCATGGTGGCGGGCCACGTCGGATTGGAGAGTGAGAAAGGTCACGGCGCGACCTTTTGGCTCGAGCTGCCGGTCACGCTGGGTCTCGACGAAGACGCGGGATAGTCTTTGCAGATAGGACCTTAGGGCGCTGCGATCCCCGCGGCTGTCTGGTCGATTCTCACGCCTGCTAGAATCGTCACCAAGTCATCGTGGATCAACCCATTGGTGGCGACCAGCTCTTCCGGCATCCTGGCGTCGGTGCCGGTAAAATCGCTCAGCTTCCCGCCGGCCTCTTCGAGTATCAGTCCGCCCGCGGCCATGTCGTAGATCTTGAGATTCAATTCCCAAAACCCTTCCAGGAGCCCGCAGGCTACGTAACTCAAATCAATCGCGCAGGATCCATAGCGACGGATCCCGCGGATTTTGCCCACGACTTGGGAGAAGTAGGGCACATTGTTATGTTCATGATCGGCGCGGATACACGCAAAGCCGGTTCCTAGAACGGAGTCGATCAGTCTGGCCCGTTGGGAGACCGCGATGGCAACGCCGTTGCGCGTGGCCCCTTGTTCTCGCTCGGCCAAGAAGAGTTCGTCGAGCACTGGGGCGTTCACGGCACCCAGCACGACACGCCCTGCCTTTTCGAGGGCGATGGAGATGGAGTAGAAGGGTTGGCCATGCAAGAAGGAGGTGGTACCGTCGATGGGATCGATGATCCAGCGATACTCGTTGCCCTGATGCTCCCCGGTCTCTTCCCCGAGCAGGCTGTGCTCCGGAAACCGTTTCCTGATCTGCTCGAAGAGGAAGGACTCTATCGCCGTGTCCGCCTCCGTCACCAGATCCTTCTCCGATTTCTTGTCGACTCGGAGGGTTGACAGCCGGGAGCGGTAGTCCAAAGAGATGTGTCCCGCCTCGATGGTGATGTCTCGTAGGAAGTCTTTCACGGCGCCTTTCCGGTCCGTTAGGTCAGGAATTCGATAATGATTTTCTTGTAGTAGGCCACCGCTCGCTCTACCGCGCTGATTGCGATTGATTCGTCGGGCTGGTGGCACATCGAGCCCTCCCCGGGCCCGAAGATCAGAATCGGGGCACCCAGCGGTGTGAGAAAGGGGGCATCGGTCGTATAACCGACGGCCCTTGTCTCCTTGATGTCGACCGCGGCACAAAAGGCCCTGACGAACTCGTGCTCGGTGTCGGTCTCAATGCCGCCTACCGAACGGATGATCGAGATCGACGCCTCAAACTCGGCATGCCTCTCGTCTAGTTTCACCAACATCGCCTCCAGACGGTCGATGATTGCTTGGTGAGCCTGGCCCGGCAGGGTGCGGATGTCAATGCCCAGCGTACACCGGTCGGGAATGACGTTGAGGGCCTTGCCGGCCTCGATGGTATTGATGCTCATGGAACAGGACCCCAGACGGGGATGGGGCTCGGCCTCTATCGAGAACTCGGCCAGCAGGTCCAGGACCTGCTTCATGGAGCTGATGGCATTGATGCCCAAATGAGGCGTCGAGCCATGGGCGGTCTTTCCCTTGGTGACGATGTTGAGCCATAGGAGGCCTCGGTGCGCCGAAACGATCTCAAAGCCGGTAGGTTCCGGTACGATGACACCGGCAAAATGGGGTAGATCCGCCTTGGCCTCCACGAAGCGCCGGACGCCGCAGCTATCCGTCTCTTCGCCGGCCGTCGCGGCGAAGACGACGTCTCCCTCTAAAGGGACGCCCTCTGCGACAATCTCACAGATGGCCGTGGCGGCCGCCGCGGTGCCCCCTTTCATGTCTGTGGAGCCCCGTCCATGCACCTTGCCTGCGTCAATCAAGCCTGAAAAGGGAGGATAGCGCCAGTCGCTGTCGCCCGGCGGGACCACATCGTGGTGGCAGGCGAACAGCAGGGCCTTTTTCCGGCCCGAGGAACGCACGTGGACGACACAGTTGGCGCGAGTGGTGTCCCAAGTGTCAATCGAACAGGGAACACCGTGACGCCCGAAGTAGTCGGAAATCACTTGGGATGCCGCGACTTCCCCCTTGTCCAAGGTGGACTGGGCTTGCACGAGTTGAGATAGGAACTGTATCACGGGAATGATTATAGTCGCCAAAAGGCGAGATGGAAATAGCTGAGCCCCGCCGTTTCTGGCGGGGCTCAGTGTTGCTTGGCAATGATCATAAGGAATATGTAGGTAGCAGGGATTACTTTTCGGGTAGTTTCAGGTGAACCATTCGTTCCCCCGAGTCATCCGTGACGATGAACAAGATCGTCTTCTTGCCCCGCTCCAAGGCACGCTCGACGAGTTCGATGAGTTTCTTTGTGCTGTCGACGGGTGTACGGTTCACTTTGGTGATCACCGTGCCGGCCCGCAGACCCTTTTCCGCCGCACTGGATTGAGGCGCGACCATGCGGATCATGACACCCTGCAGGTCCTCCTCGCCCAACGCGTCTCGGATGTCCGGTGTAATATCAGCTACGTCCAAACCCATTTCTCGTAAGGTGACATTTGGATCGTCCATTCTGGCAAGCGCGCGCTCCGAACGCTCACCGAGAATAGCCGTCATGGATTTTCGGCGACCGTTCCGCATTACGGTCAGTCTGACACTCGTCTCAGGCGCCAGCATGGCGATGTTGTTTAGTAGCTTTTGATTAGAAACAATGGGCCTGCCATTGACCTCGACGATGACATCGTTGGGCTCCAGTCCTGCTTTCGCCGCTGCGGTTCCTTCAAGCACGGATTCCACCAAAGCGCCGAGAGTGTTTTTCAGTTTCAGTGCTTCTGCCCGTTTGTTGGTCAGGTTCCCCATCTGAATGCCCAGAAACCCTCGCCTCACGGTTCCCGTCGCAATGAGTTGATCCGAGATCCCCTGAGCCATATTGCTTGGGATGGCGAAACCGATGCCGGCACTGACGCCACTCGGTCCTGCGAGGGCCGTGTTGATGCCCACGGCCTCGCCATCGAGATTTAGTAGAGGGCCGCCCGAGTTGCCAGGGTTGATGGCCGCATCGGTCTGTATAAAATCTTGGAAGTTGAGATCCCGGCCGAGACCCAGACGGTCGCGTCCCTTGGCGCTGACGATGCCGAACGTGACGGTATGGCTGAGGCCGAAGGAATTGCCGATGGCCAAGACAAACTCGCCGACCCGCAGTGCGTCCGAGTCGGCCAGTCTGATAAAGGGAAACGCTTCATCGCGATCGATCTTCGCTACGGCCACATCCGAGCCAGGATCGGTGCCAATCACTTTCGCCTTCAATTTCTTGCCGTTGGACAGTGTCACTTCGATCGTGCCATCTTTGGCATCGCTGACGAGGTGATCGTTGGTCAACATGTACCCATCGGGTGAAATGATGAAGCCGGTACCTTGGACGCGTTGTGTCCGAGGCGCTCGCCTGCGGTCACGCGGCGACCTCCAGAATCGTTCAAACTCATCGAAGAAAGGATGATCATAGGGCATGTTGAAACGCCCACCCTCGCGTCCACCCACCTTTTCACACACCACGCTCACCACGGCGGGGGAGGCTTTTTCCACAATCGAGGCGAAGGCCTTGCCCATCGACCGCAGAGCCTTTAAACTTTCGGTCTCTGCCGCCCCGATAGGCACTACGAATGTGGCGGCGACCAAAACCACTGCGATTGAGATGGCTCGCGATCTCAGATTCCTATAGATCAAGTCCATTTTCCTGTCTCCTAATATTTAGTCCTTGACTCAGAGAAACATTTCTCGGTTTTTCATGGGGCACCCGATCTTCTTATCGTATGGCTTGTTACGCATCCTTCAACCAAAAGTTCGGAGGCCGAAGGTGTTTTCTCATGCTGCCGAAAGCATCCGCCGAAAAAGGGCCTGGTTCATTTCTGGGTCACATTCCCGGTCGTTGTCGTTGTCGTGATCGTAATCGTAATCGAAACAGTGAATTGGGGCAATTCGTAATCGAAACAGTGAATTGGGGCAATTAGGGGTATCGATTACGACAACGACAACCGCTACGCTGATTACGACAACGAGGAGTGGTACACGGACTGGCACCAATGCGAGAACGATTCTGAACCATGCCCGAAAAAGCGATGGCGATTCCAGGTGCAGTCGCTATACTAGCGAGAACACGCAGACCGATATGGGACGGCCGGAGTGGGCTGCAATTTGAAAAGTTCATAGGGGGCGACTGGCATCGACCGGATGACGGAGAGCCAAGTTGCATGTCCAGGACACCGGTTGGCCTGGTTAATCATCCGGTACCTTAATTCTAATTGGCAACTCACAGTTGCGCATGGCTGCCTAAATTGGTTGGCCCGTTCTCCTTGGCTTTGTCTGCGAGCCGAGACAGGACGCCAAAAAGCAGGCTGGTCGAACAGATTGTTTGGGACTGTTTGACGAGATTTTTCCAGACTAGCCGCGTTCGGAGCCTGTCGTTCGGCGACGAACAAGGCGAATTTCAAATGATCGACTAAACATGTAGACGCTTGCCTTGAAACATCACGGGACGGGGGTTCGATTCCCCCCGCCTCCATTCCTGGGGCTGTTGTGTAAGTGGTAGATTCGGAAAGAGTTTATGTTCCGAGTCAGTAACAACAGCCTCGTCCTCGTGCACCATATTCGCACCCATTTCCTCCAAAAGCACCCGATCGGCCACCCTTTCGGTGACCTCGGCCAATCGCTCGTCTCGCGTTCTTCCGTAAATGTTTGCCGTCAATTCTGGTTTGGAATGGCGGGCCAGGCTCTGCGCTTCCTTGACAGTTGCACCAGCTTCATAGACCAGAGTTACGTAACACGTTCGGAGCGCGTGGAACGAAAGTTTCCCTTTTGGCGTCGTCTTGGGAATGCCCGCGCGTTTAAGGTCCTCATCGAGTGTGCGTGCCGGGTGGCTGGGGACGTAGAGCAGGGCGTCGGCAGGGCACGTGAACTTCCTGAAATACTGTTGGTAGAGTCCGGGGACAATTCCACTGGCAGAGAAGGCGTCGAGCCGCTCAACGAGCCTCGCCGGTAACGGTTGGAACGCCGCCTTGCGGTTCTTGGTCCAACCTGCCTTTAGCGACAACCCATTGTTTTCAAGGTCCAGGTGGTCGCGAGTTAAGGACCGCAGTTCTCCCGCTCGCAAACCGGTTGTCATAGCTGTGACGTAGAGAATCTGCAAATACTCCGGGACGACTTCAAGCAATTGTCGAATCTCATCAGTGGTCATGGCTCTGTAGACGGATTGAGGAGTGCCATCGATCTTTCCCAGTTTTTCCAGCGGGTTTTCACATAGATACTGATTGATAACGCACCAGCGGCAAAAACTCGTGATTGCTTCAGCTACGTTTGCCAGGGTCTTGGGGGCCTTTCCCCTGCTCGATAATTCTTGAAGTGTTGCCCGAACTCGCGGTAAAAGGTTGTCGAGGTCCGCCAGAGTCTTCAACTCTAGTGTCTCTCCCCACGAATCAAGATACCGTTTCTTGCGGGACGTATGATACTCAGACCACGGTTTTCCATCTCGTCGTCCCTGGAGTTTCCCCCATTCGATATGCTCCGACACAACATCGCCGTACGGACGGTCCCTATGCTTCATATGGGTCGGCTTTGGTTTCCGATAGCCTTCTCGAACCTTTCGAGCATTCTCTTCGAGTCCTTGGGCCATACGGACCGTATCCTTACGCTTCTTCGACCCAGTGAAGTATTTTTTCTTGCCGTGTTCGTCGGTATAGAAGCCCTGAAAACGACCGCTTGTGCTCGGTTTTTGTCTTGCGCCTGCCATGCTCTACTTCCTCGCTTTTAGCCAACAGTCAACCAGGTAGCTGGATACCGTCGTCCCAGCGGCCTTTGCGTCTCTTAGGAGTTCTCTGTGCTCCCCGGGTCTGAAACGTACCGGTACTACACAGCTTCGTTGGTCTTTTGCCTTCAGTGGTGGTCGTCCCATTTTCTTTGCCATTCCATAAATCTATTATACGTAGTCGGTAAAGTCAAGCACTTAGTTGATTAACTTTTTGATTTAGCCGATCCGCTTCTCTCTGGGCTTGCTCAAGACGCTTGGCCATGTGGTCTCGGATTGCCTGAATTGTCCAGCAAGGCTTGCCAAACAGTCGCACGCTCGGAGGGAGTTCATGGCGTTCAACGGCCCGCCGAACACTCACGCCGTGGCGGTCGAACATCTTCGCCAGGCCGTCCTCGGTGATGACCGCATCAGGGGGCAAATCTCCCAACGCTCGGACTATTTCAAAATCCTTACTGGTGCTTCCGGTGTGCATCAGCGACTTCTCCTGGTCGGTCGGTTCAGTTGGCCTCTTGGGCGTTTCTTTGGTGTCCATCAGCGTTTTCTCCGGTTCCCGTTGGTCATGAAGTCTCGGACCCAAGTCAGCACCCGGACTCGGTGCCGGCCTTCCTCGCGCCGATCCGCCACCTCATCGCCGCGGCCGTCTGCCGGGCCTTCCTCGGGCGAGACCGAAAACAGCGTCGGGTCCCCCACGTCCCCAGCCCCAATGTACCCCTGTACTCGTATTGCCGGTTTGCTCTTGACCCGACGCGCACCCGTTCGACGTCGGGAAAGACCCGTCTGACCTCATGACCGAAGGCTCGGTCGCCCATCCGTCTGTAGCCGCTGTCTTCGCACCACTGGCGATAGGACTGGTATGCCTCAGAGCAGGGCATTGACTGCCCATTGGGCGAAGACGTGAAATGGTCAGTCAAGAACGCACGAGCAGGGTCACTGTCCTTACGATACTCTTCCATCAACTCCGCGTTTGCCTGGGGAACGAGAAAGCCGTCTCGGTTCAGAGTCGGCAATCCTTCCAAGGCCCAATTGAAGATCCCCGGAAGGTCGGTCTTGATGATTTCCGAAGCCAACCCCTTTATCTGCTCTTCCGGGGGTACAACCTTCTTGAACGGCACCAGTAGGATTCGACGCCAGATACCTTGGGTCTTGTCGTTGAAGCGGGGAAGGGCGTTCGTGCGGATCATTATTTTCGCCGTAGGAACCGCCTCTATTGAGTCCTTGTGCTTGCGTTCAAACGTGAATCGGTCGCCGGCGACGAAAGCCTTCAACACCGATTCCGCTTCGTCGTCGATCATCGAGGATGATTCGTTGGTAATGTTGGCCAGTTTGCCGTAAGTGCGATAAGGGGCAAAAGCACTGGAGAAGCGGTTCAAGGCGACATGGCTACAGTTCTCTCTGCCGATGAAGGCTTCAACAACCTCAGCGAACACGCCTTTTCCATTTGCCCCCTCGCCGACAGTTAGGAGGAACTTGTGTTCCCACAAGTCGGGCCGCAGGAGATAGGCGAGCCACCGTTGCAGCAGGGTGATGTACTCTTGGTCTCCAAGCATGATGCCATCAAGAAAAGCCACCCACGGTTTACATGTCGCCGCCGGGTCGTAGTCGTAAGGTAGCTTGACCACGTTGAAGAAGTGAGGTGTCGATTTAGCCAGGACCGGGCTCGGATCACTCTTGCTAGGATAGTACATAAGGATGCCGTTCGCGAAGGCCACAGAATGGATACCCTGCCTATCCCGTTGGTCCGGCCATGAGTTCAAGCAACGCTCTGAGGGAATGTGTACGAGTCCCTTGAGACACAGGATGACATTGTTCACGTTGGCGGTTGTGATCCTGACGTCCTGTTCTTCATCCTGGGCCATTATCTTGAGTCGTTGCATATGCTGAGTCACAATAGCTTTCGTGTCTGAATCAGGGATTTTGTAGTAACACCCATCACGCCAGCAATAGAAGTCGTCTTGCCAGTAGGCCAGGGTAAACGCGGCCGCGTCTCGCTCCTCCTTGGTGATCGAGTCTTTGTCGGATCCCTTCGGATCATGAAGAAACTTACTCCCGAGCAGACCTGCTGCGATTCTGTCGGGATCTCTGAAGAACTGGGCGTCGGCTTTCTTCTTTTCGCTGGCAGACTGTCCTCGGCCCTTACGACCCATCGCTGGTTGCCTCCGCTTTGAGCGCCTTGCGCATTCGTTCCACCGTTGCAGCATCGAAGAGACGGATGTTCGCCACCCGTGCCACGGGTCTGATGCGCAGCTTGGATATCGCGTAATTGATCCGGCTGGGTGGCTGCCCAAGCTGGTCGGCCATTTGGCCCACAGTCAAAACGGCTGTCTTCATGCTGTACTCCGAAAATCCTGTCCCCCCCTGAACAAAGCCGTTCACGAAAAAAGAGGCATGAACGCCGAAAAAATGGCCCTGGCGCTATCGAAAATGCCGTATTATTGGCTAAAGGGCGTTCACGAGGTGTTCATGAACGGAATTCCCTGGATTCCTCCTTGACCCTAGTCGATGTAGCCAGTATAGTTTGTATATACAATGTATGGGTGATGTATTGGATATGTCATGATATCCCCGAGACGGGAGGTCGATATGAGCGGTACTGCAACAGTCCAGGTTAGAGTCAATCAGCAAACCAAGGCTGATGCCAGGGCGGTGCTCACGGCGCTTGATATGTCGATGTCCGAGGCCATCTGCCTGTTCCTTCGCCAAGTCGTTCTACAGAGAGGTATTCCCTTCGACGTGAAGATCCCAAACGAGTTGACCGCCAAGACACTCGCGGCTTCCGAGAAAGGGATAGACCTGCACCGGGCTTCCGGCGTCGACGACCTCTTCGAGGAGCTTGATTCTTGAACCTTGTCCGAACCGGTCAGTTCAAGAAAGACTACAAGCGAATAAAGAAACAGGGGGAAGATCTTGAGGATCTGCGTTCTGTTATCAAGATGTTGGTTGAAGGCAAACCGTTGCCGCCGGAGTACCGGGACCACACCCTTTCCGGCCGTTTGAAAAAGCACCGCGAGTGCCACATTGCCCCTGATTGGTTGCTCATCTATCGCATCAAGGGGGACGACTTGATTCTCGAACGAACCGGCTCCCACTCCGAGCTGTTCAGATAGTTCAGGGTTCGCGACCTTGAGGCTTCTTGTGGTGGCTCAGAAAGAGCTTGGCCTGTCTCGCGTCTTCCTGCTTCTCTTTCCCCTGCTCGACAATCAACTGGTGAAGAACCTCGTCCTTCTCTCCTGTCCCCAACACAGCTTCGAGTTCCTTGCTTATGGACACGGTGTTGATTGTCTTGTCATCCCGTAACCGTTTTCTTCTCTCGTGGTAGGCTGTCCATGCAGGGCAACTTCCGACCGCGCCATGGGAACCGCCCCCCCGATTCTTCTTCACCTTCTCTGTGAGCTTTTTCACCGTCCAGTCCCAACTTGGGTTCCCCCTGAGAATCCTGCGCACCTCGATGTTCACTTCTTCCGCAGGGATTCCCTTCTTCCCTCCATTCGATTGACTCTGACCGCTTGATTGCCGTTCAGACTTCTCCAAGTCTCTCCAGACCATTGACGCGGTATGCCCGAGTTTCTTATGGAGTCTGACTGGAATGGCACTGACATAACGCTAAGGTCCTATTAGCGCAACCTTTAATTCTGCCCGTGGTTTGGTCATCAGCTTGTATGGTTTGGGTCTTCGCTTTTTAACTCTCGGTTCAATGCGGCCCGGTCGACAGGGAACTTTCTGATGCGCAATAAGCCTCTGAAATATCAGGGTTGCTTCTTTTATGTTCTCTTTAGAGCGGCCTGAAAGGGTATCTCGGAAAGGGACGATATGTTGAATCGTACCCTTGAAACTAATCCTGCGGAGACTCACCAGATAGCGTTGCCCGGCGTCCCACATAATGTGACGAATTAGATTATAAGCCAAGAGATGGCACCAGAGTTCTTTGCGAACCATCTCAGGTGTTTTGCACCGCAGAACATCCATTTGCATCGTCGTTTTTAGGTGTCTAAAATCAAGCTCTACATCCCACCTTTGGAAGTATAAGTCAGCCAATGCCTCTGCCGGATACTCGTCGGCATCCAAAAGAGTGCTTGCCAAGGTGACTTCTTGAGTACGAAAGCCTTTGACCTCTACACGATAGCGTATTTCACGAACAGGGAGCGTTTCCGGGATGGACCGAAAGTCCTTTTTTCGGACACGTTTAGGTGGCTTGGGTGGTTTGGTCCATATTACAAGATGATCCTTATAGCCCAAAAGACGCCCACGTCGGAAATCTGTTATCCGTCTTTGATGGAGTCGAACAACTGTATCAACGCCTCTTTGTTGCATTAAAGCCATTTCGACATAACTGCAGAAGCCGCGATCAGCGAGGAGTATATCGCCCTCATCGAAGGCCGTGCGTACCAGACAAAACAACGACAAGTCATGCAGGTACCATTTGCCCAGAGCCAAGTCAATCGCTGTCCCTGTTGCCAAACAGAACACACCCACAAAAGCCACGACCGGGAAACCACAGCCTGCTTTTTGGTCTGACGGTTGTGGATAGGCTCTTTGATTCTTGGCAGTATCCGGCATGGAAGAGCTAGAGCCATCGACAACCTTGACCCGGCGCCCATGCCACAGAGATTCTTCGGTTGCTTTTTGTGACAATGCTTGGCCGGTTCGCATGAAGAGTTTTTTAAAAAACAATTCCGGCAATCGTATGCGTGCTTTGCAATAAGCACCAGTGTCTGTTGAGATTGGTTGCAGGCCCGCTTGTACTCGATGAGCCTGTATCCTTGCCAAGGCCTGATTGCACGACTGATCTGGATCAAGGACTTGACCAACAAAGGTCCACAGTACAATTAGAGGCGAAAAGACTGATTCACGGAAGTGGTATTCAAGTTCAGTTAGGATCTGCTCGATCCATGATCGTGGTAAGACCTCCTCGAAAGGCCCGGCAAGATGATCCGCTAATTTCTCCTGGATGTTTTTCCGATTCTTGTCGATGCCATCTCTACACATAATGAACTCCTTTTCAATAAAGGTAGATTGGCATCCATCTTTATCGACAAAGGGAGTTCATTTTGTTAACTTATTATGCAGTAATGAGTTAGCATTCCGTCAGTGCCATTCAAGACCGACCCCTTTCCAGCCGATGAAGGTGTCAACCAAGTTTGAACGGGCAACATCATGAATCCGCAGATGCATGAGACCGAGAACCGTGACGGCGACAGCGGTCACACGGAATGGTGTTGGTTGGTGCTGGTGGCGACGATAATTCGTGCGGGCGGCATTGGGAACGCCGCAGCGGCACAGAGGGAGCGCGAGGGCGGGAAACGATCCATCCGCACAGAGCAGTTGACCGTCGAACGTGCCAGACTGCAGACGGAGATGGCCAAGATCAACATGTGCTTGCGCCGTCTGGGCGAGGAAGATCCGGAGTGTTCCAGGGACGATGCGTTGCGTGAACATCGACGGGAACTGCCTCGGTTCACCGACCCGGTGATTCACCAAGATCGAGGCTGGGCCGCCAGGTCTGTTTCTCAGAAAAGCGACTGGGATCGGCATGTGCCACGTCAACGACCTCCAGGGACAATCCATCGCCGTCTGTTCCGCCATACCAGCCATCATCATAGCGAAAATCCAGGATGGTTACTCCCAGGGCATCCACGAGTTTGATGCGTTCGCTCCTGTTGCTGAGATTGCCCGTGTATGGACCGAGAATCGGAATGCTAGGGCCAGCGGACGCCGCGAACCGATCGATGTCTCTCACCAGCAGCAGGCGCGCTCCGGGCTCAAGGTCGGTGTCCCCAAAGCGGTAGGCGATGCCGTTGGTAAACCGTACGAGAGTCAACTTAATCGTCTCCACGCCGATATTGGTTAGTTCGATGAACTCCTGGTTGGGATCCGGCGGATGATACATCAGTTCGCTAATGCGCAGAGACTCCTTGACCGGCCCCACCGCATAGAGGGCCTCGTTGAGTGCGCTGGACTCCTGGTCCTGGAACAGACGGGCCTTGGCCCAAGCGCTTTTTGTCAGCGTCACTGGCCCCGAGTACAGGCCGATGACCGGAGCGGCGCCGATAAGAAACTTGGGACCGGGATCAGATCCGTCCAGGCTGTAGTAGATGTCCCCTGTCTCTTGGGGATTCACCATGCTTAGCGTCGCTCCCGATGCCACATATCCGCCATGCTGATAGGCTTCATCGATAAAGAAGATGGGCGCATCGATGTCGGGGTACCAGTCACGGGCGGAGAATTGATTGAGCACGATGTCCGTACGCTGGGGGAAATAGTCGTTCAGCAGCCAGTCACGGTGACCGATCCAGTCGATGTCCCGCCTGTAGGGCGTCGTTCGGTGATTGTCCCCCCAGCGAGCCGATTCTCCCAGCACTGCCTCAACGACCTCATCCAAGCGCACTCGATAGAGGCCTGTGATAGCGTCGGGCGTGAGGATGCCGTGATTGAAGAAATGGCGGTGTACGTGGTCGGCGAAACGCAGACTGTATTCGTCGTTTGCCAGGAGACGCCGATGCAGGTCGGTTGGGCTGCCGCCGCTGATCCTACCCGTTACGTCCTCAAACAGTCCCTCCATGATGTGCTCTGCGTCCCAACTGTGGTAGCGCCAGCGTCCGTTCGGATCCACGCGGTTCCGTGACGCATACCAGTTGTGATGAGCCCAATCGCTGTTGCCGACGTAGTAGTTCATGATCAGGTAGTCGATCAGGTCAGGCACATCCAGGATCTCCTGCATGAGTTGGTAGTTCTCCGGAATCCTCAGGTCGGCATTGGCACGGTTGAGCATGGCCTGGTAACTGGCTGACGAGCCGGAAACGACCCGACTTGCGTTGTGTTTGAGCACATCATAATCTTCATCGCGACCGCCCAAATAGGCGGCGGCAAAGTGTTCATCGGGACGCTCATGGAGCCAGTAGAGTCCCCAGTAGAGCCCATTGAGGTAGTTTCTACCCTCTGGGGCGAAGCCGCCCATGGTGTTTGAATGTCGGCGGCGAATTGGTCACGGGTGTACTGGCCCGCCTCACGCTGGCTGGACGGCCTTACGCCCCCGCCATAGGCCCAGCTGTTGTTCATGCGGGCATCCCGACCAGCGTATCGAACTCGTCGGTTGCCCTGTCACCAAACACGGGGTAGCGCAGTTTGCTGGGTCCGTACTCGCCTCTAAACTTCAATCGCATCGACAGCTTGTCCATCTTCCATCTATTGGGCGCTGCTGCTGCTGCTGCTGCTGCTGCCGCCGACGATCATGACGGTGCAGTCGATCTGAAACCCGGGGCTGCCTCGGCGAGCAGGAGTTCCGCGGACACGGCCCGTTCGTTGTTCTGCCCCTGGATGTAGATGCCGCGGCCATTCTCCCCGAACCAATCGTCACGGGCCATGACCAAGGACAGACTCGGTATGGCTTTCAGGCTCTCCACCATTGAATCGCGATAATTGGGGGCATTGACAATCTCCGGGTCCATCTCGTAGTCAGCCCCGGCATGCCCCCAGTTGTGGGGAAAACCCGCGGGGCGGCTCGGTTGGCGAATGACGTCATCTAAGATAGAGATAAGTATGTGTCACGATATCGGACGACGTCCATTCCTCGCTGGGGCCCACGGCCCTAGCCCTTAGCGTTGTCATTCCGTTTATGGCAATCGGACCGCTATACACCCTAAATCCAGTCGTCGTATTGGCCCTGCGGATCCTTGGCAACGCTACTGTTCGACGCCATGAACTCGTTGATCACGACTGGGCCGGCGACGCACACTGATCCTAGCACCCCTCCCAGGAAGATTCCCACTACCGCGCTTCGTTGGCTCATCTCCCACTCTCCTTTTCGAAAAACTCGCATTTTGTGGGTACAATTCATCCACTCCTCCGACCCCTGATTCCTCCGACCCCTGCTCAATCTCGATGGGAGGGACCTCGATTTCCGTTTAGAGTCAGCGCGGAGGCAATTGTACACCAAGACATAGGCCCCACGAAACTGTTTCATAGACGCGTGGCTGTCAACGACTCGACGACGTCCCTGTGAGAGTCTAGACCTTTTCCGGCATCTCAAAGGGTTTTCTGTAGGTGCGTCGGAGCATGGCGTTCGCTTCACTGTCGTGGACGAAGCGCTGCCGGTCCGGATCAAAATCCAGCGACCTTCCCAGGCGGTAAGAAATGTTGGCCAGATGCACCAGGGCACAGGTGTAAAAGCCTTCCTCAATACTCCTGTTGTGGGTCTTTGCATCCCCCGTGCGGATGGCATCGACGAAATCCTGATAGTGGTTGCCTTTCCCACGGCCGGATTCACCGGGCTCGCGATCCTTTCCCATATAGGTGCGCCACTCGTCGACCGTCTTGGCCATATAGCCCTTGGAGCCATAGACCAGATTGCCCACCGTGTTGGCAGAACTGATCATGTATCCGCCCGGAACATCCTTCTTTGGTTTTAGCCACATAGGATCCTCACGGTTCGAGATCCAGTGCCGCGTCTCAAACTGAAGGATCTTCTTCTTGTCTCCTCCACCCGCAGGATGGTCGAATTCGAATACGGCCATCAAGGTGTTGGGTGTGTTCTGCTGATCGTCGAACATGAAGTGACCACCCATGGCGCAGACTCGAGTCGGCAGTGTGACGCCGAGCATCCAACGGGCGATGTCCATCTCATGTATGCCTTGATTGCCCATGTCGCCATTGCCATAGTCCCAATTCCAATGCCAGTTGTAGTGAAAGCGGTTGGGATTAAAGGGTCGTTTGGGAGCTGGTCCCAGCCACAGATCGTAGTGCACGCCCGGGGGCACGGCCGTATCGGCCTTATTTCCGATGGACTCCCTCCATTTATAGCACAGGCCCTTGGATAGATAGACTTCCCCCAGGCCTCCACTCTCAATGAACTTCGCCGCCGACTGGGAACAGGGATTGCTGCGCTGTTCGGCACCGTCCTGAACAATGACATTGTATTTCTTGGAGGCCTTGACGAGCTGCTGGCCCTCGAAGAAGTTGTGACAGCAGGGCTTCTCCACGGACACGTGCTTACCCGCCTGTATGGCCCAGACGGCCGCCAGGGCATGCCAGTGATTGGGCGTGACAATGGAGACCGCATCCACATCACTGTCTTCGAACAGTTTGCGGAGGTCGGTGTAGGTCTTGGGCGTCCGCCTGTCTTTGTCGGTAAAGAGGCCCTTGATTCGCGGGCCAAAGAGGTTTTCATCGACGTCACAAATCGCCGCGACCTCTACATTCTTTAGTTGGTGGTAGCTGCCGATGTGGCTTTTACCCATGCCGTTTACACCAATGACGGCGACGTTTACTCGGTCATTGGCGCCGGCCCAGGCCTTGCTGGTCCCCCATAAATTCGCACCTACCGAGGTGGTGGCCGCCAGGCCCGCGCTTCTGTTGATGAATCCTCTTCGTGTCAGTTTGGTGTCCATCGAATCTGCCCTTTCTTCCCGCCGGTCCCTAAGATAAAATGCCTACTGTCGCCGTGTCCCACCCTGGATTCTGTCTTGACTTCAATCTCCTGAATAATCCAGTCATGAATAACACCGTAATAGAGGTGTAGGTTATCACATGTCATTTTCCATTTCCAGGCCCATCTTGTTGGGGTTCCCAAGTCCCGGGACCGCGTTCCGGGATTGAGGGTTGCTGAGGTAGTACGTAGCGGTATCATGGTATCCAGTGGTCTAGACCCTTGGGAGTCCATGCTATGAACACGTGTTTCGTGAAATCCTGTTATCTGTTTCTCCTACTTGCCGCCTCGTGCTGTACTGCTAGGCTCTGTCTGATAACTCCGGCGTCGGCCCGAGAGCGCGCCATTTTTTCGCCTGGCAAAGACGGCGAAGCAGGCGATGTTGGTTCCATCGTCGATGCAGCCGGATTCAGCCAGGCGGAGAAAGGGCCACTCGTCTTCGACCCCGAGGCTCAGACCCGAGGGGAAGCCAGATCGAGTTTTCAGACAGAGCCTAGTGTCAGCAAGCCTCCATTCAGATACTCTGTTCCGGTCAGTGGCAACAGTTGGGTCACCGAAACGGTAGACGCCCGAGAGAGGATCATCACCCGTAAAGGCATTGAGAATTGGACCCGTCCTGAGGTCATCATTCGCACGTTTTTCTGGATAGAGAAACCCGGGGCCATCGAGATCGCCCTTCGTGCCAAAGTCACGTCCGGGGAATCTCAATTAAGATGTAGGGTGGGAGACACCACTCACAATGTCACCCTGGCCAACACAGAATACGACACGGTTGTGGTGGGCACATTTACGATTCCTCACACCGGCTACCACTCTCTTGACATACAGGGACTCGAAAAGTCAGCATCCACCTTCGCGCATATCACAGATGTTCTCATCGGAGGTGAAGCCACCCAGGGTAAAGCGTATTTTGTGAAAGATGACTTCTATTTCGGTCGACGCGGTCCTTCCGTTCATTTGAGCTTTCAAATGCCTGATGCAGTCAACGAGATCGTGTATTTCTATAATGAAATAACTATTCCGGAAGGCGAGGACGTCGTCGGCTCCTATTTCATGGCCAACGGTTTTGCCGAAGGCTACTTCGGCATCCAAGTCAATTCATCCAGCGAACGTAGAATCCTCTTTTCCGTCTGGAGCCCCTACAAGACCAACAATCCCCGGGAAATCCCTGAGGATCAGAGAATCAGACTGCTAAAGAAAGGCGAGCAGGTCCATGCCGGAAAATTCGGAGGCGAAGGGTCGGGGGGACAGAGTTACCGCAAATACATGTGGAAGGCCGCTACAACCTATCGATTTCTGCTCAAGGGTGAACCCGTCGAAAACAACGCGACTGATTTTACGGCCTATTTTTTCGCCCCCGAGATCGGGAAGTGGGAATTGATGGCCAGTTTTCGGCGTCCCAAGACCCATACGACCCTGAAACGATTGCACTCCTTCCTGGAAAACTTCATCCCCGCCACCGGACAGTACCGCCGCAAGGGTCTCTATGGCAACCAGTGGATCTGTGATACGAACGGACACTGGACCGAACTGGTCACGGCCCGATTCACAGCCGACGCCACCGCCCGAAAGGAGTACCGGCTCGACTATGCCGGCGGTGTGGAAGGGGACAGATTCTTCATGGAGAACTGCGGCTTCTTCGACGAACGATCTGAGATAGGCGCCTTTTACACGAGACGAGCGACCGGCAAGCAACCTGAGATTGATTTTTCCAAGTTGCCGTAGCTCGCCGATATCGCCGAATCCCATGTCATCCGACATGATGAGGACGACATTGAGACTGGTCCCGATTTGGCTGGAGCCTGCCTCACATATACCAAGAGACACCATCGATAACAGGGCTGCAAGAAGTTCAATGCGTTTGCAGGATGTCATTCAGATCCTCCCATCCAAGAGCCTGGGCCTACGGAACCACGCAAAGAGGCTGTACAGGGGACACCCGGTGCAATGCTCTAGAGGCCTACGCATCAAATCTCGGGAATGGGTTCTTTCGGATCGATGTCCTTCTCTTGCCAGTTGGCGACACCCTCGTTGTAGGTGAGGATGCGATGACGACTGCCCGGCGCCGGCGGGGCGTTCTTCTTTGGCAGCCACTGGCGGTGGTCGCGCAGGATCTCGGTGAATTGAGGATCGTCCGCCAGGTTACGCCACTCCTGGGGGTCCTTGCGCATGTCGTAAAGTTCTTCTGAGCCGTCGGCGTAGCGTATGTATCGCCAGTGTTCCGTGCGGATGCCGTGATTGTTTTGATTGTGGGTGGTGATCGCGGGCCAGGGACGTTGCGCCCGGGCATCTTGAAGTTGCGGCACCAGGCTACGTCCCTCCAGATGCTCGTTGGTCGGGAGGCCGCAGAGTTCGAGCAACGTGGGATAGATGTCGAGCAACTCCACGGGTTGGTGACAACGGCCGTTAGGAGTGACCCCGGGTCCGGCGAAGAGCAGGGGCACTCGGGTCGAACGATCCCAGAGGGTGTTCTTGCCGGTGATCTCCTTTTCACCTAGATGGTAGCCGTGGTCAGACCAGAGCACGATGAGGGTATTGTCTGCCCGACCACTTGCCTCCAGTGCCTCGATGAGATCGCCGATGAGGCTGTCGATGAAGCTGGTGCAGGCCAGGTAAGATCTCACCAGGTTTTTCAGCTCCCCGGCCTCTTCCATGAATTTGAGGCGCGGTTCGGGGAGTTTCCAGTGAAGGTACCAGGAGAAACGCGGTGTGTCCTCCCGATCGTTGCGCAGGATGGGTGGAAGGATTAGCGATTCTTCCGGATGCAGGTCGAACCATTTTTGGGTCGCGTAGCAGGGGACATGGGGCAGGAAGAAACCTACCGAGAGAAAGAAAGGTTCTTTAGGTTTCGCCTTGAGCTGTTCGATGCCCCAGGCCGCTACCTTCCAGTCTCCCTTGTCCTCGTCGCGATGGGGAAAGACACCCCAATCCATCAATGGATGATTTGAAGGCGTGTTGACCAGCTTGGCCTTGGGGCGTACGCCTACGCCGGCCGGCGGTCCCAGGACCTGAAACTCCCGATCCGTCTTCTTACGTCCATATCCACCGTGATAGATCTTGCCGGTGGAGTAGGTTCGATAGCCGTGCCGCTTGAGGTACTGGGGCAGACTCACCAGATCCCTGTATTCGTCAAGCGACCGAAACCAGGGTGCAAGGCCGTAGACGCCGGTGGTGGAAGGCCGCAGTCCCGTCATCAGGCTGGTACGGCTGGGGTTGCACAGGGGTGACTGGCAGTGGGCGTTGGTGAAGAGCGTACCCCGTTGGGCCAGGCGATCGATATTGGGCGTCCGCGCCTGGGGGTGGCCCCTCAACGCGCCGATCCAGTCGTTCTGGTCGTCAATCGCGATGAACAAGATATTTGGTTTTTCCGCTGCGCTCAGGGGGAGACCGAGATTGAGTCCAAGGAGAGTGACAAGGATAAATAGGCTCCGCTTCATGAGGCCTCCTTTGAGTTGGGTAGTCTCATGTGTTGGTGGCACGGGGAGAAGGATCTCACGATACGCCAACAATGGACCATCGGGCCAGTTAGACTACATATGTCCCCGAGGCACCACTGTTTTCAAAAGGCTCTCCTTCCTGACTCTGAGATTTTGAGTCTTGAACTCAACGCCGTTTTCGGTAGTATACGGCGAGAGCCTAACATTGAAATAAGGAGTTATGATGAGAACGAGAATGATCCTTGCCCTCTTAGGTTCATGTGTCTTTGCCTGCCTGGTCTCCTCCGGCTCGGCGGCCGAGCCCACTGCACCGATCAAGGCCCTGATTGTCGATGGGCAAAACAACCACAAATGGGCTGAAACGACACCGGTGCTCCAGGAGATGATGGAAAAGAGTGGCCGCTTCACCGTGGATGTGTCGACCTGTCCGCCCAAGGGCAAGGACATGAGCGACTACCTCCCCGAGTTTGAAAAGTATGACCTGGTAGTGGTCAACAACGGCTGGCGTGCGGACTCCTGGTCGGAAAAGGCCATGCAGGCCTTTGAGCGTTTCGTCAAGAACGGCGGGGGGGTCGTCAGCTACCATGCGGCTGATAACGCCTGGCCCCAGTGGAAGGCCTGGAACGAGATGATCGCCATCGGCGGCTGGGGCGGCCGCAATGAGAAGAGCGGCCCCTACCTCTATACGGACAAGCACGGCAATGTGTTCCGCGACAGGTCTCCGGGCAAAGGCGGCGGCCATGGCGCCCAGACCGAGTTTGAGATTACCGTCCGTGACACGGAACACCCCATCACGCGGGGCCTGCCGAAGACCTTCATGCATGGTCCCGATGAGCTCTATTCCTTCTTGCGGGGCCCAGCGCTCAATGTTCAGATCCTGGCCACGGCTCATTCGGACAAGTCCAACGGGGGGACCGGTCACGAGGAGCCCATGCTGATGACCATCACCTATGGCAAGGGACGAGTTTTCCACACCGTCATCGGGCACTATCTCGCGCAGATCAAACGCGGCAGCTTTGTCACCACATTCCTGCGTGGCGCCGAGTGGGCCGCTACGGGCAAGGTGACCCTTCCCGTTCCCGCAGGATTTCCCGATCAGGCCTATCCGCCCGGTGAGTAGTGGCTGATGCGGCCTTAGGGACCGGCAACAAAAAATAACTTGGACTTTTGAATGCCCAATTGCACCCCATCTTTGATCGCGTCTCAGTCGCGAATTCCGCGCAGTAGAACAGCTACGCCTGTGGTTTCGCTCAATCGATCGCGACCCAATATGGGGCACACTTGGACCCCAGATTGTCCAATTGATTTCTTGCCGATCCCCTATCGCAGCCTTTGGGTCCATCCCTATCATGGCTAGGCCCCTTACGCTTCGCGAAAGGAAGAGAATGGACAGCATGAAACTGGCGAAGTCCCCCCGAGTCGTTGCCGGCATCGCTTGCCTCTTTTCGACCATGGTACTCGCCTCGGGTTGCGTTGGGACCGGGGCTCCCTTGGCCAGGCTGGTCGTTGAAGCCGGAGATCATCACCGGAGCAATACGCCTGTCTCCATTACCTTGACGGACGGCACAATTGACCTATCGGGAGATGGTTTCCACCTCGTGGAGTCAAGCGGATCTGAACGCTCGGTCCTCCCCGTGCAGATCGAGAGGGGCGCGCCCACCCGCCTCTGGTTCATCCTCCCGGGAGAGACCCAGGCCGGCACCACGCGAGAATTCGAACTCCATTCCGGCTGGGCTCGCTCAGAGTCGAGTGTCGAAGTGGTAAAGGACGATAAGACCTTGCTGATCAAGCAGGGGGATGCCTCGGTGCTCAGTTACCACCACGCCATCATGCCGCCGCCGGCTGGAGAGAGCAAGCTCTACGAACGCAGCGCCTTCATCCACCCCATCTGGTCTCCCTCCGGTTCTGTCTTGACCAACATCCACCCCAAGGATCACTATCATCACATGGGCCTCTGGATGCCCTGGACCAAGACCAGGTTCGAGGGCAAGGAGGTCGACTTCTGGAACCTCGATAGGGGCCAGGGCACGGTTCGTTTCAATCGTGTGCTGTCCCAGACCAGCGGCCCCGTCTTCGGTGGCTTCCAGGTCGAGCATGACCATGTGGCGCTCCAGACGGCCAGCGGCGAAAAGCTCGTGCTCAAAGAGGTCTGGGACGTCCGCGTGTACAACGTCGGCGGCCCCGATAAGGGCGACTGGATCTGTGACTTCGTCTCCACGCAGCGCTGCGTCGCGGAAACGCCGCTGCTCCTGGAGAAATACCGCTACGGCGGATTCGGATTTCGCGGTGCTGCCGAGTGGAAAGGCGACAAGGCCGCCTACCTGACGAGTGAGGGCAAGACCCGCGTAGATGGCCATGCCACCCGCGCCCGCTGGTGCGACACGGCCGGTGTCTCCGACGGGCAGTGGAAGGGCATTACCCATTTCAGCCATCCCCAGAACATCCGTCATCCGGAGGCCATGCGGATCTGGCCCGGCGTCGAGCAACAGGTCTTCTTCAACTGGGCTCCGATTCAACTGGATGATCTGAGTCTCGATCCAGGGCAGGACTACGTTTTCCGCTATCGCATGATTATCCACGAGGGCAAGGTGGACGTAACCCGCACCGAACGACTCTGGAACAGCTACGCTCACCCACCCGTCGTCACGATCAGCGTCCCTCAGGCAAGGGTGAGGAGCCCTGTGAACTACACCTACTGAACTAAGAGCACCTACGCAAAATGACTCTGCATTCAAACGGCTTATTCTGCGTCTGGACGGCGTCAGGCTCCATCGACCGTCCTCAGACGGCCTGCTTCGCCTTCCTTGCCAGTCGCAGAAACGCTCGTTTTCGGTGCTACGATTCATTTTGATAGGTACTCTAAAGAGTTGGGGCAATTGCGCGGGGGCAGCGGCCCAACTCACTGTCGAGTCGGTCTCTAATACCGTGTCCGGCATCATCTCGCGGTAGGGGACCGACGGGGACGGAGTCCAGGCCGTGGCGTGGTGGGCCGCCTGAACCGGGTTGAGCGTCGCGACCCCAAACCATGGCCTGACGTCCGTGGCGTTCCATGGCGAATGACGTCATGCGCGGTTCCTTAGACCGCCGCAGTTGCCTCAAACAAGCCGAGGCCGAGTAGTGAATGAATAGAACGGATTACGCCAATGTCCATCTTTAAACTAGATCCAGATAGTGTGTCGCAGCGTGTCACCGCTCGAGGCGAATCGCCTCGGATACGAAGTCTCTGGGCCACTGTCCTGCAAGGTGCTCTCGGTTTCGGCCTGGTGGGCCTTCTGGCCTTTGCGGTGTGGGCATGGGGTGGCCGCTGGCTCATGTCGTATGTCGGCAAGTATGGATTTTACGGCGAGGTTGCCGTGGCATTCATCGGCCTCGCAGGGTTAGCCCTGGGCCGTCTCGTGATTGGCCCGGGCGCCTTGGCCAGATTCTATGGGCTTTTTACATTGGGCTTTGTCCTCTACTCTATCGTCTGGTGTGCCATTTACTTTACCCTACCCGGCCAGCTTCCGGGAAGACTCGGAGGCAAATTGGGGGAGATCTTTGGATCGGCAGCAGGCCTCGCTGTCCTCTGTCTCCTGCTACTCGGCGCGTTCGACGCCCGGCAGTTTTTTCTTCCCTGCTGGGGCGTTTTCTTTTTACTCGCGACTCTGGGCTACTATGTGGGCGAACCCTTCCGCACCTGGTATCCGGGCGCGCCAGGAATCCTGGTCTGGGGATTCTGCTATGGCGCCGGATTCGGTGCGGGAGTGGGGTATGTCCTCTATGAAGCCCAATCGCGAACCCGTGAACTGCTCAGCGCGGGGCGAGACGCAACAATCGCGTGAATTGTCCCAACCGTCATACGATCAAGAGTCTAATTGGAACAGGTGACGCACATGAAAATCTACCGAACGATCATCCTATTTGTGACCTTGGCATCCCTTCCCTTGAGCTCTCTATTGGCTGCAGATGTCACGGGAAAATGGACAGTGGAGTTTGACTCGCCGATCGGCCGGCTGAACTATACCTACGATCTGAAGCTTGACGGTGCCAAGTTGACGGGACTTGCCGTCAGACAACTCGACGGCCAGACGGATGAAATCGAGCTGATCGAAGGCAAGTTCAACGGCGACACCCTTAGCTTCGTCGAAGTCCGCAAGTTTCAGGATCGGGACCTCAGGATCGAATACACGGGCAAGCTTGTGGATGATCGGATCCAATTCACGCGAAAGGTGGGGGACTTCGCGACCATGAAACTGGTCGCCCAGCGAGTGCGCGAGGCGCCGCCGACGCGACGTCCTCGCAGGACTCCCCCGGTGATCTCACCGGAAATAGGCGCCGGTGGCAAGGTCACCTTCCGCCTGCGAGCATCCAAGGCCGCCGCCGTCGCGGTCAATGGACAATGGCCCGCAGGGCGGGTGTCGATGAACAAAGACGACGCCGGCCTCTGGAGCGTGACCGTGGCGGACATCGCGCCCGGCGTATGGGAGTACAGTTTCCAAGTCGACGGCCTACGGATGATTGACCCAGGCAACCGGGCCATCAAGCCCATGCGGAATCCCCGCACGAGCATCCTCCACCTGCCGGGAAAGCCGCCCCTCGTACACGATTTTCAGGCCGTTCCCCACGGCGCGGTCCATCAACACGATTATCACTCAAAGTCCCTGGGCCGTGTGCGTGCCCTGGCCGTCTACACCCCACCCGGCTATGATAGCCGGTCCGACACCCTTTACCCAACGCTCTACCTGCAGCACGGCTCCGGTGACACCGAGGCCACCTGGACCGTCCATGGCAAGACCCACTGGATCATCGACAATCTCATCGCCGAGGGTCGGGCCAAGCCCATGGTGGTCGTCATGATGGATGGCCACGCCGACCCGGACCGCGGCAACAACACCGTGCTCTTCGAACGCGATCTCATCGAAGATGTCTTGCCCTTGGTGGAAGCCAACTATCGTGTCCACAGAGACGCCGCCCAGCGCGGCATCGTGGGCCTGAGCATGGGGGGCGGTCAATCCCTGACCATCGGCCTGAATCGAACCGACCTCTTCGCCTGGGTCGGCGGCTTCAGTTCCAGCGTGCCGCAGGCTGAGAGGGTGGCCGATGCACTCGACCATCCTGACATCACCAATCAGCGGCTCAAGTTGCTCTGGATCGCCTGCGGCAAGGAGGACTTCCTGCTTCAGCGCAACGAGGTATTCATCGCACTCTTAAAGAAAAAGGGCATCCACCACGAATGGCGCCTCACCGAGGGCAACCACAGTTGGCCCGTATGGCGCCGCTACCTGGCCCAGTTTGTGCCCAAGTTGTTTTAGGCCTGAGCCCGAAGACACGCTAAATAAAAGTCGCGTCTTCCCGACTGCTGGTGGAGCGTTCTGCGAGAAGCCAGTTTTCTCGATAACTCTACATGGTGTTGTCTGTTTAGAAAACACCACTATAATAGCGAGAAATCCCTGGAGAGGCTATCTGATCGGGGGTGTCATCGAGAACCATAGAATCAAATGTTCGGCAGAAAGGAAAAAATGATTCGCAGCGCAACAACTGATGACGCGAATGCGATCTGTGACATCTACAACCATTACATTCGGAACACGATAGTCACTTTTGAAGAGCAGCCCGTATCCATCGAGGAAATGAAGAGCCGAATCATAGATATAACTGATTCGCTTCCTTGGTTGGTCTCTGAAGAACAAGGAAACGTTTTTGGTTTTGCCTATGCGAGCAAATGGAACAGTCGTTGTGCCTATAAGTTTTCCGTTGAAAGCACTGTCTATCTTTCTGCCGGTCTGACAGGGCAAGGAAAAGGCAGACCGCTGTACGAAGCGCTGATTTTGGACGTTCGTTCACGCTCTCTGCACACTGTGATCGGAGGAGTGGCTCTGCCAAACCCTGCTAGTGTCGCACTTCATGAGAAAATGGGATTTAAAAAAGTTGCACATTTCAAAGAGGTCGGCTGGAAGTTTGACCGATGGATAGACGTTGGTTACTGGGAACTTGTTCTTGGAAACCCCGAACCAGGCGCTGCACAGGAATTTCATTCAGCTAACGGTCCATGAATTCCTGTGAGCTTTAACGTTAGGTAAATAAAAATACCATGAATGTAGAAATATTCTCACTCTGTGACGCTGCAACGCAACACGCTGGGAAATTAAATATTCTCGGTGCGTTTGATACTATATGGGGCGTTCATGAGCCTATTAAATTCGCGGGCTGCTGCATTGCTGCAAGAGTTCGCTTTGATTCCATTGAATCTGGAACACATAAAATTCGATTGGATTTCATAGACGCTGATGGCAAACCTGTTTTGCCCAAAATAGAGGGTGATATCAGCGTTAACTCTCAGGATTCTGGGAAATCTGCTATTTCAAACTTTGTGATGAATATACGCAATCTAGAATTAAAGACGTTTGGGGACTATCAGATCCGGTTAGCAATAGATGGTCGCACCGAATCAACGGTTCCGCTATACGTGGTGAAGAAAACCCAGAATAAGAGCTAAGGAATCCAACACCATCGCTGGCTTTTGCGTTGTGTGAATTGTATTTTAGAGAAATGTCATGGCTAATCCACTTTCTGTTGCTGGGCCTAAATCAAAATATAAAGTGCCAGATGCCTGTCCCGCTGGTTTTTGGGCAGGGCTATGACATGGTATTATTGCACCCATTGCGTTTGTTGTGAGCGTAACTTGCGGAGCGCGCTTTCAAGGCGTTATATTCAAAGTACTTACGTGCACTAGAGTTGATATTATGGGTCTCAAAGGTTAAAACATTCACAGTCAAAAAGGATGTTTAACCTTATTTAGGAGACCCAATCATGATTATGGCACAAGAGGCTGCCTTGCTCAAGGCCAAAGAGGAATTTCAGAAGATCGAAGAAACCATGCGTCAAGCGACAGTTCAGGGCGAGCGAATCGATGTGGTCGAAGAAAACCTGTGGGATCAAATGTTGAGTTTAGGCCGTTTGATGTTGACCAGTTTCGTAGCCGGTCAAGGAACCGGCGATCTTGGCCCTACGCTTCAGTGCGAGGGTCGCACCTTGAATCGACTTGATCAGCTTCACGACAAACCCTATGTATCTGTGTTTGGTTCTTTGCCGGCCATTGAACGGACCGTCTATGGAACCCGTGAGACACAGAAACACCGAGTGATACCCCTGGATGCCAGGCTGGGTCTCCCTGAAAGCGACTATTCTTATTTGCTACAGCAATGGTCTCAGTCTTTTTGTGTGAAGGGTTCGTATAAAGACGCTCAGACGGACCTTGAGCAGATCCTTCGGTTGCGTCCATCAGTCCGTGTGCTGGAAGACACGAACGCCTCCATGTCCAAAGATGTGGACGGATTTCGCTCTTCTCAACCTGCGCCATCCCATGATGGGGAGGGTGAGGTTTTGGTTGTTACCGGTGATTGCAAAGGTGTTCGGATTCGTGGTGATAAGCCACCAGAGGCAGAAGATGTGAGTAGCCATGCGCGTAAACGTGGTCCGCGACCTGGGACGAAACGTGAAGCTTGCGTCGGCAGCGTGTATTCGATAGATCGCTTTGTTCGAAATACAGAGGATGTGGTCGACGACGTGGTTCGTAAGCAACGGGCTCAGGACCGACCGATTCCTCAAAACAAAGTCTTGCGTGCAGAATTGACCTATGAGGTCAACGGTGTAGAAATCAATGGAAAAGATGTCATCTTCGAGTGGTTTGGCGAACAAATAGAAGCTCGTCGAACATCCCCGTCTCAGGAAATCGTCTGCGTTATGGATGGAGCGCCGACGTTATGGAAAAAACTGAAGCGGTTGATGAAGACGTTGAGTGTGACGATTGTCTGTATCCTTGACTTGTTTCATGTGATGGACTATTTGTGGGACGCGGCTCGCTGCGTGCATGGCTCCGATGATCATGCCGCAGAGGCCTTCGTAACGGATCGTCTTCGTCGGATATTGAATGGTGATGTCGGCCGTGTCATCGGCGGTCTAAGGCAGATGTTAGCGAAAGACAAAGAGAGAAAAAAAGCTAAACGAAAATTCAGTTCCACCCAGCGTCAGACTCTGAACAAAGTAATCAACTATCTTGATCGTAAGAAACAGTTCATGCGTTATGATGAGTATCTTGCTAAAGGTTATCCGATTGGTAGTGGCGTGGTGGAAGGCGCCTGTGGTCATTTGGTCAAGGATCGCATGGAAGGCAGTGGTATGCGTTGGAGTGTCCCAGGTGCGCAGTCCATGTTAGACCTACGTTGTGTGTATCTTAATGAAGATTGGCAGGATTTTCACGACTATCGTATCAATGAAAGAGTCCGCAACATGTATCCTTACAGAGACTTAGTTCAAGAACAATATAGAGCTACGGCGTAGCGGAGCACAAGTTACGCTC
>JADFMM010000002.1 GCA_022563885.1 Planctomycetota bacterium
TTGTGCCGTGTCGATCTGTTGTTTGAGTTGAGTGTGCTTGGACTGCATGGACATCAACTTGCGGCCGATCTGATCGGCGCGTTTGTAGCGCGAGACATCGTCGACGGCCGGTCCTGAAATAATCAGGGGGGTCCGGGCCTCGTCGATCAGGATGGAGTCGACCTCGTCGATGATCGCATAGTCCAGCGGGCCCTGGGCCATCTGATCGAACGAGATCTTCATGTTGTCGCGCAGGTAGTCGAAGCCGAACTCGTTGTTCGTGCCGTAGGTGATGTCACAGGCGTACTGCGCCTTACGCTCGTCCCCCGCGCTGTCCATGTCCGCCTGGATGGCCCCGACGGTCAGTCCCAGGGATTCGTAGACTGGAGACATCCACTCGGCATCGCGGCTGGCCAGGTAATCATTGACGGTGACCACGTGGACTTTTTTTTTGGTGAGGTACACGAGATAGGCCGCCAGGGTGGCCATCAGGGTCTTGCCCTCCCCGGTGGCCATCTCGGCGATATTCCCCTGGAAGAGAACATGTCCACCGATGAGCTGTACGTCGAAATGGCGCATCTCCACATTACGGCGGGCGGCCTCTCGAACCACTGCAAAGACCTCGGCCAGCATCTGCTCCGGCTTCGTTCCCGAGGAGATTCTCTCTTGGAATTCAAGGGTCTTGTGCTTCAGCGCGTCGTCGTCGAGCGCCATCATCCTCTCCTCGAATGCGCCGGCTTCGAGGGCGGTCGCCATGTAGCCCTTGATGACCCGTTCGTTGCGGGAGCCGAAGACCTTGACCAAGGCCTTGCTTATCTGTTTGAGCATTGACATCCTGTCTTCAATAAGGACCCGCTAGTGACCTCCGCTCGCTCCCAGGCTGGGTTTCGGCCGGCCCCGCGGGGCTATTCCTTGACCCGTGTGACGTATTCGCCCGTTCGGGTGTCGATCCGGATGAGTTCGCCGAGTTTGATGAAGGGGGGTACTTGCACGGTGAGTCCAGTTTCCAGCGTGGCGGGCTTGTATTGGTTGGTGGCCGTGGCACCCTTGATCTCAGGTGCCGTGTCCGTCACTTCCAGATCCACCGTGTTGGGGAGTGTGATGACCACCGGCTTTCCCTCATAGAGACTGACCTGAAGCTGCGTATTGGGCTTCAAGTACTTGGGGCCATCTCCGAAGGCATCGTCCCCTAAAGAGATCTGGTCAAAGGTGTCGCAGTCCATGAGCACGTGTTCATCCCCCGAGGAATAGAGGTATTCGTAGGTGCGCTTGTCTAGGTATGCTTCTTCCACCATTTCCTCTGCGCGCAGACGCACGTTCTGTGTCGATCCGTCGATAAGGGCCTTTAGTTTGGTCTGGTAGACGGCACCGCCTTTCCCTAGTTTTACATGCTGATAGTCGACGATTGCATACAGTTTACCATCAATGGAGATGGTCTGGCCCTTCTTCATTTCAGATGCTCTCATGTCTTCTCCGGGACAGCAGTTACGCAAGCGAGGGACGTCCAGTCCCTGTTTCACAATAAACCGGCAGTATCCTGCACTCTTGCGCAAAAGTCAAGAAGACACCGGTCTGACGCGATCCTCTGGGAAAGCATTTTTTTACTAAAAACGCTTGCAAGATACCCTGCAGTCCCTATACTCTGTCGACTTCTGCGGGTGTAGCTCAGTGGTAGAGCGTCACGTTGCCAACGTGAATGTCGTGGGTTCGAATCTCATCACCCGCTTTGAGCATTCCAACGAAACTGGCGTGTCGCCCGAAGCCTGCAGGGTTTTGTTTGAGTGTCTTGAGTGTGCCAAGGATGGGCCCTCCACGCGGGAGTCGCGTTGCGAGAGGCTTAATAGTATCGGTGAGGTACCGGCTAGCTTGTAGTTCTGGCGTTGGTCGCCGATATGGTTGAATCTGCACCGGAAATGGGTGCGGGGGCAATATATTCAGACGACCTGGCCAAAGGGACTAAACCTTAGGGCTTTTTTTTTGGGCTAGCGATGATGGGCTGTGTCGCCGAAGCCGTGCAGCCACATGGACCAACTCGTTACCACTTGTCTTAACAGAGGAGCGCAGAAATGGGCCGAGAGAAAGACGACACGACACCTCAACGGGAAGTTTCGATTGAGGACATCGGGCCTTGTAAGAAAAAAGTGATTGTTCAGATTCCGCAGAGGAGCATTCAGACCGCCAGGGATGAGCAATACAGGACCCTGCAGAAGGATGCGGTCGTCCCGGGCTTCCGCAGGGGCAGGGCTCCCCGACGCCTGCTGGAAAAAAGATTCGGGAAGGAGACATCGGAGCAGGTCAAGCTTAAACTGCTGGCTGAGGCCTGCGATGGGGCGATCAAGGACAACGACCTGCACCTTTTTGGTGAGCCGGACATCGATCCCGAAGGGGTTGAGCTGCCGGCGGAAGGAGACATGCGTATCGAATTCGAGGTCGAAGTCTGGCCGGAGTTCGAATTGCCTCCGCTTGAGGGGATCCCCGTGACCAAGTCAAAGCTGAGCGTCACCGAGGCAGAGGTCGATGGCGAGCTGGAGCACTTGAGACGCGTGTCAGGCGTGTGGGCCCCGAAGGAAGATGAGGCCTGTGTGGAAGAGGACCGTATACTGGCCGATGTGGTCATGAAGGTTGAGGATATCGAGGAAGAGGAGAAACTGGATAACACGGAAGTCTATTGCCGCAAGAGCGGGTTCGTGGGGGCCATCCCGGTGGAGACGCTCGACAAAGTCCTGGTCGGCACTAAATCGGGGGACAGTCGGGAGATCAGCGTTGAGGTCCCCGAGACCTATTTTCGTGAGGCGTATCGCGGCAAGAAGGTCGATATCAGGATCCAAGTGAAGGAAGTGAAGCAACTGAAGCTGGCGGAACTCGACAAGGCCTTTCTGGACCGTTTCGATGCCGAGAGTGAGAACGATCTTCGTGCAAAGATTCATGATACGCTGGAGGGTCGTCTGGAGAATCAGGTTCGTACGGAGATGGCCCAGCAAGTCTACCGCTATCTGCTCGAGCAGGCCGACTTTGATCTTCCCCTGGATGTAGTGGCTCAGCAGGCCTCGACGGTCCTGCAGCGGCTGCATATGCGGCTGCTGAATCAAGGCCTAAGCCCGGAGAAGATTCAATCGCAAATGGAATCCCTTCAGGCCAGCAGTGCCGATCAGGCCAAGGAGCAACTCAAGACCTTCTTTGTGATAGACAAGGTATGCGACGCCCTGGACATTGAAGTGAGCGATGAAGAGGTCAACGGCAACATTGCGCAATTGGCGATTCAGCGCGGTCAACGTCCGGAACGTATGAAAGAGCAGATGGAACGTGACGGATCATTGACCCAATTCAAGCTGGAGATTCGTCAGAACAAATGTATCTCGAAGCTGCTGGAGTCCGCTGATATAACCGAGGACAGCTCTGCAAAAAAAGCGGATAAAACCCTAAAAAAGAAGAAAACTGCAGAGAAGTCCGCGGAAAAATCGGCGGCCGATGCTTCCACACAGTAGGAATTCGACAAACCTACGAGATCCGCTCCTCACGGGCATGGCAACCGGTTGATAGTGCACCATATGGTTATTGGGGAATATTCGATGAATAGTGAGCAGTTCGAGCGACGGCGTGTCCACGACATTGGACCCTACAATCAATACGGCGAGTATCAGCGCTATCGCCAGATGAGTCTGGATGACATGCTTCTGGAGAACCGCATTGTGTTTCTGATCGGCGAAATCAACTATGCCCGCTCTGCTGAGGTGATCATGAAAATGCTCTACCTGGACAACCTGAAGGCCGGTGACATCAGTCTCTACATCAATTCTCCGGGGGGGAGCGTGGACGATACCATGGCCATCTACGATACCATGCTTTTCATTGCCTCCAAAGTGGCAACCTACTGTATCGGCCGGGCCCAATCGGGGGGGGCCGTCATTCTGGCCGCCGGTGAAAAAGGCAAACGCTTCGCACTGCCTCACGCCAAGATCATGCTGCATCAGCCCTGGGGCGGCATCACGGGTCAGGCGGCGGATATCAAGATTCAGGCAGAAGAAATCGTCAAGGCCAAAGCGGTGATCAACAAGATCCTTTCCAAGCATACAGGCCAAGATGAAGAGAAAATCCGGGCGGAAACCGAGCGAGACTGCTATATGACGGCGGCCGAGGCCAAAGAGTATGGCCTCATTGATGAGGTCCTGACAGAAGAGGATGAAAAGAAAGCCGAGAGTTCCAAAAGCGACAGCTAGACGAGCCCATACCATAAGGCCAAGGCATTATGCCATACAGAGGGTAAGCCATGAACGCGAATCAGACTTTGGTGCCGATTGTCATTGAAAAGAGCGGACGAACCGAGCGAGCCTATGACATCTATTCTAGACTGCTCAAGGACAGGATCATTTTCTTAGGGGGCCCTGTTGACGACACGGCTGCCAATTTGATTGTGGCTCAGATGCTCTTTCTGAGCAACGAAGACACCAAGAGCCCAATTCATCTCTATGTCAACTCCCCGGGTGGCTCCATTACCGCGGGCCTTGCGGTCTATGACACCATGCAGTTTGTCCGTTGTGACGTGGCGACCTATTGCGTGGGACAGGCCGCCAGCATGGGCGCAGTGTTGCTCGCCGGGGGGGCGCACGGCAAGCGTTTCCTCCTGCAAAACAACCGTATCTTGCTGCATCAGCCTATGCTGTCGGGGGTCTTAGAGGGGCCGGCCACCGATCTCGAGATTGAAGCCGAAGAGATATTGCGGCTGCGTGAGCGGCTGTACAAGATTCTGGCCGTGCATACCGGTCAGGGTACGGACAAGATAGAGAAAGACTGTGATCGCAATCTCTGGTTAGGTGCCGAGGAGGCGATCGAATATGGTCTGGCCGACAAGATCCTGAAGAAGGCCCCGGAAATTGTAAAAGCGCAAGACCAGGAAGACTGATCCGCCGTGGCTAGCCCTCATCCCCAACGCAAACTCGGTCGCTTTCTGGTTTTGCTGAGCGTTTTACCGCTGTTGGGCTGCGGGTCCCCCCCACCTGGCGACGGGTCGAGTGAACGGATTGCTCAGCTTCAGAAGGAGCGACTGGAACTACAGGGACAGATCGAGAGACTCGAACAGCTTACAGTGCGTTTGCAGGGACAGGTAGATACCTTGGCCGGACTCCCCGAGGCAGTTGAAAAGAGCTATCTCTATCACCTGAAGCAGGTCAAGCTTAGCAAGTACACCGGGCTCTACGATCGAAGCGGCGACAACGTGGCGGATACCCTGCGGGTCTACCTAAAGCCCGTCGATCAAGATGGGGACATTGTCAAGGCAGCGGGCCTTGTGGACGTGCAACTCTGGAATCTGGAGGGCTCGCCACAGGGCGCCATGCTCGGTCAGTGGCGGGTTGACCCGCCCGCGCTGCGGGAGTTGTGGTACGCTTCGCTCTTGACTACCAACTACCGCCTCGAATTCGAGTTGCCCTCTGCAGCCGTCGCCGTGGCATCACCGCTGACCGTCAAGATGCAATTCACCGACATGTTGAGCGGCAAGGTCTTTGTTCAGCAGCGCATTGCCCCAAGTCATGTCTACTAGTCTGAGTCACGCCCCTCGGCGGAATCCCTGCTAGTCGATCAACCGCTTACCCAGACGCCTCACGGCGCAGGCGCCCACGATCGCAATGAACAGCAAGACATAGAGCAGATCCCACCACAATTGCGATGGGTAGTTCCAGGCGCAGACGGCGCGGACGAGGCGTACGCAGTGGGTCAGAGGCACAAGTTCCGCAACCATGCGGAGGGGTCGATTCAGGTCACTCAGAGGAAAAACGACACCCGAGAAGAAGAACATAGGAGAAATCACGCCGGTCAGAAAAAAGTTGAAATGATGAATCGTCTTCACATAGGCGGTTACCAGCAGCGCGAGGGTGGCAAATAGGGTGCCCGTGAGAAAACCGACCAGGGGAGCGGCCAGTGCCTGCGGAAAGGGAACCACCCCGCAGAGCATCAACACGCAGGCAACCGCCAAGGAGAAGAAGAATCCCTTGGTGCCGGCCCACAGTATTTCACCCACAATCAGGTTCGTCACCGTGAGCGGTGCCGCCAACATGCCATCGTAGACCTTGCCGAATTCCAGCCGAATGAAGGTGCCGAAGGTACATTCGAAGGTTGCCGTAAACATCGAGGCGGTGACGAGCAGACCCGTGCCGACGAATTCGAGATAGCGTAGTCCGTCCATGCTTCCCGCGATATACTTGCCGAGTCCCAGGCCCACGCCGGCCAGAAACAAGAGCGGCTCGAGGAAGGGGGGTAGGCAGTTGCTGAAGAGGTTCTTGGCATAGACGCGGCAGTGTCGCAGCCACACGCCGTAGAGCCGCGCCCTCAGGGCAGGGTAGTCACTTTTACTGTTTGTCACTCAACACCCTTCCCGTGGTCTTCAAGAAGACATCCTCCAGATTGGAGTGTCGCAGGTGATACTGTCCGTCCTCCACGTGGTCGCAGAGCGATTTCAGGTCTTCCAGAGTGTCCGAAAAGTAGCGCGTGACACCCAAGCACTCTTCCCGGCGAACAGAGGGTGGCAGCGGCCTATCCGGACTAGAAAACACGGTCTCATTGCCCATGGGCTCGAAGACAAAGGCCTCGATGTTGGCCTTGATCAGAGCCCGGGGTGCACCCTCCATGATCTTTTGACCCTCATGCATGATGAGGAGATTGTCGCAGAGCCGAAAGGCCTCTTCCATGTAGTGGGTCGTCAGCAGGATGGTGGTGCCTTGTTTTTTTAGGCGCCGAAGACGATCCCAGATCAGGTGACGGACTTGGGGATCCAAGCCTGTCGTGGGTTCATCCAGGATCAAGAGACGCGGTGAATTGAGCAGGGCACGCGCGATGACCAGGCGTCGGTTCATGCCGCCCGAGAGCTGTTTGATCTTCTCGCTGGCCTTCTCGGGCAGTTCCATGAATGCTAACAGCTCGTCTATCCGAGCCTGGGCCCTGTGCCGGGACATGCCATAGAACCGAGCATAGACCATTAGATTCTGCCTCACGTTCAGCTCTTCGTCCAGGTTGTTGTCCTGCGGTACCACCCCGGAGAAATGCTTGATCGCCAGTTCATCTCGGTTTGGTTCATGACCAAAGAGGTTGATCGAGTACTCGGGCGTCGAATCAGGCCGGCATCGGCCGTAGAGCATCTTCATCAAAGTGCTTTTTCCCGCCCCATTAGGCCCCAGGAACCCCAGGCAGGTCCCTTGCTCGACGTCGAAACCGACCCCCTTCACGGCGAGGACGCGTTTATAGTGCTTGTGTACATTCCGGACTGAAATCACGGCCATGCGGGGTTCCCGGTTTAACTCAAACAGAGCTGGATTTGGCAGCGGGTATTGTACCGAGCTGATCCGAGATGGCAACGTGTCCATCGGGCAGGGCGGCCACATCTTGTTGCAAAGTTCGTCCGCTTCACGGCAAAACGCCATCCATGGAGGATTCCACCCGTTCACGCAAACAGTAATCGGTGATCGGCTTGGACTGATGACTGGTTTCGCTTTCGGCCGCTCAGAAAATCGAAAAGTCACTCAAAAAGCGTTGACAAAGAGGCGGTGCACAGTAGGATAAATCGATTTATGTGACGAAAGAGACCCGGACTATGAAAAGTTACATGGCCAAGAAAGGTCAAGTGGTGCAGGAGTGGGTGTTGGTGGATGCAGACGGGGCTGTCCTGGGTCGCATGGCAGCCGAGATAGCGCCCATTCTCATGGGCAAGACCAAGCCCTGCTACACCCCTCATGTCGACACCGGGGACTACGTCATCGTGGTGAATGCGGAAAAGGTGAAAGTGACGGGCAAGAAGGCGGAACAAAAGCAGTACGACCACTATACCCACTTTCCTAGCGGCCGCAAGGTTGTTAGCTTTGCTGACATGATGGAAAGGAAGCCCGAAAAAGTGGTGGAGTTGGCCGTACGTCGTATGCTGCCCAAGACGCGATTGGGCCGACAAATGCTAAGGAAACTGAAGGTGTACCGGGGCCCTAGCCACGAGCATCAGGCGCAGACGCCCCGAAAAGTAGATCTGTTTGCGGCTGGCAATTGAGAGAAGAAACCATATGACTGATGTGCCAGGTGACCATCTAAACATTGCTCCGACACCCGTGGTTCCCCAGGTGGTGCCGGAGACACCCAAAAGGAAAAAGCCCGACCTCGGTGGGTTCTACTGGGGCACGGGCAGACGCAAGAGTTCTGTGGCCCGCGTTCGGATTAAGCCGGGCAGCGGGAAGCTGCTGGTGAACAAGAGAGAACTCGATGAATACTTCCGGCGGGTCCAGGATCAAAATGCCGTGGTGGCCCCATTGAAGGTTGTGGACGCCGAGAAGGCCTTTGACATATTTATCAACGTCAGGGGTGGCGGCACGACGGGTCAGGCAGGGGCGTCGTTGTTGGGCATCGCGCGGGCCCTGAAGAACTACGACGACAACTACGCCCAGGCCCTGAGGGATGCCAATTGTCTGACACGCGATCCGCGTATGGTCGAACGGAAGAAACCCGGGCAACGCGGTGCACGTCGACGATTCCAGTTTTCGAAGCGGTAGCGTCTACACAGATTTAGGACATCCTTACAGCCGCCGGATTCAAAACTGGCGGCTTTTTTTTTAGAGTGCCTATCAAAATGAATCGTCGCACCGAAAACGAGCGTTTTTGAGTCTGGCAAGGAAGGCGAAGCAGCCTATCCGAGGATAGTCGATGCAGCCTGACGCCGTCCAGACTCAAAATAAGCCGTTTGAATGCAGAGTCATTTTGCGTAGGTTCTCTTGGAGTGCAGTGAGCGTTATGGTGCGAGTGGCAATTGTTGGTGCGAGTGGTTACACCGGCGCAGAATCCGTTGAAATCCTGCTGGGTCATCCTCAGGCGGAGCTGACCTATCTCACGGGCCGGCAGCACTGCGGCCCTCTCAGTGACCTGTTCGGGCGGTTCAAGGGGCGTGTCCCTATAGATGTAGAGCCTCTGGACTTGAGCATGCTGGCCGATAGGGCTGATGTGGTATTCTGCTGCCTACCGCACACGACCTCCATGGCGTGTGTGCCGCAGTTGCTGGCGGCGGGCTGCAAAGTCATCGATTTTAGCGCTGACTATCGCCTCCGGGACGCGGCGGTTTACGAGCAAACCTACGACGTGAAGCATGCGGACCCTGCCAATCTGCCCAAAGCCGTCTATGGCTTGCCGGAACTGTACCGCGATCAGATTCGGCAGACGGACCTCGTCGCCAACCCGGGCTGTTTCCCGACGGCGGCCATACTGGCGGTGGCACCGCTGCTAAAGCATCGCCGGGTCCGGACGGATACCCTGATCGTGAACGCAGTGACCGGGATCTCGGGTGCGGGAAAGAAACCCACTGCGGCCTTTCACTTCCCTAACATGAACGAGAATCTCTTTGCCTATGGCGTGGGAAACCATCGACACACACCGGAGATCGAGCAAATCGTCTCCGATGTGGCCGGGCAGAAGGTGGACGTCCTCTTCCAGCCTCACGCCGGTCCCTTCGACCGGGGCATATTCTCGACCCTTTATCTGGAACCGCGGGGAGAGGTCACGTCCGAACAACTGTTCGAACTATTTGAATCATTTTATCGCGATGAGCCATTCGTACAGATCTGTCGGGCCAGTCCCAATCTGAAGGACGTCACGAAGACAAATTACTGCCAACTCTTTCCCACCGTGGCCAAGGGGAAGGTGGTCGTTTTCGCGGCGATCGACAATATGGTCAAGGGCGCGGCGGGGCAGGCCGTCCAGAACATGAACATCCTATTTGGCTTGGACGAGACCCTAGGCCTGCTCTAGGGCCTATGCTAGGGACAACGGCGTCTGTCCATACCACGCGCGAGAGACAACCATTCTAATTAGGACAAACGATGGCAAACAGTTCAATCACCGCGGCCCAGGGATTTGAGGCGGCAGGCATCAGCTGTGGCATCAAGCAATCGGGTCACTTGGACCTAGGACTCATCTCCTGTCCCACAGGCGCAATGGCAGCGGCGGTGTTCACGACCAACCGGATCACCTCACCGGCCGTGGACGTCTGTCGGGATCACGCCGGCGGGTCTGGTCGCGTCAAGGCCGTGATCGCTAATTCGGGCAACGCCAATGCCTGCACCGGTCGTTCAGGACGTAAGGACGCCCTGGCGATGTGTCGCGAGACCGCCTTACACCTGGATGGGCAGACCGAAGAGGTCCTGCCGGCATCCACCGGCATTATCGGCAAACCCCTGCCTATGTCGAAGGTTCGGCAAGGTATCGGGGTGGCCGCTCGCACGCTGTCACCATCGGCCAAGGCCGGCTTGCAGTTTGCACGAGCCATCATGACAACGGATACCCGACCGAAACAGGCCGTCCGGCGATTCACGGTGTCGGGTCGTGACATTACCGTGGCGGGGACGATCAAAGGGGCCGGCATGATTGGGCCCAACATGGCCACGACGCTTTGTTTCTTGACCACAGACCTGGCCATGCATCAATCGTTGCTGGGCAGGGCCCTGCGAACGGCTGTCGGCGCGTCCCTCAACAAGCTGACCGTGGATGGTCACCAAAGCACCAACGACACCGCCATTCTGCTGGCGTCGGGGCTGGCAGGCAATAGAGCGAGCACCGCCCAGCAGCCGGCCTACCGGTGCTTTGTCGCTGCCCTGGTCTCTCTGTGTGACGATCTGACCAGACAGATGGCGTTGGATGCCGAAGGGGCGACGCGCATGTTTAAGGTCGTCGTCACGGGGGCGGCTAGCCAGAGGGAGGCGGCCCGGGGGGCCCGCGCGGTCGCTGGCTACGATCTGGTCAAGTGCGCTGTACATGGCGCCGACCCAAACTGGGGTCGCATCCTCTGTGCGATTGGTTCTGCCGGCGTGCAGTTGCGGCTCGACCGCTTAACCTGCAAACTCGACAAGCTGACGGTGTTTCGCCGAGGCGGTCCCTGCAAGTTCGACATCAAGGAGGCACGCCGCATCATCTCCCGGAAGGAGCACACCATTTTTATAGAGTTGGGCGTCGGATCCCACCGGGATTTTTGCTACGGTGTCGACCTGAGCGAGGAATACGTGGCTATCAATGCAGACTACCATACCTAGGATTGCGCTAACGGCTAGGCGGATTCTTTCTTGGGAAGCTGCCGGGCCGCCGAGATGTCGACGTCACCATTGACGATGTCCTTCGTGATCACATACTTGGAGCCCTCTGGCTCTTCGGGCAGATCGTACATCAAGTCAATCATCAACTCTTCGGTGATGGCCCTTAGGGCTCGGGCGCCGGTGTCTCGCTTGAGGGCCTTGACCGCGATGACCTTTAGGGCGGCCTCCGTGAACTCCAGGTGGGCTTTTTCCATCTCGAAGAAACACTCATACTGCCGGCAGAGTGCGTTCCGCGGCTTGGTCAAGATGTCGATCAAGGATTGCTCGTCCAGAGGTGCAAGTGTCGTAATCACCGGAAGGCGACCCACCATCTCTGGAATCATGCCGTATTCGATGACATCTTCGGGAATAATCTGTTCCAGAACATTGGCGTCATGCGGGCTGTCCTCCTGTTGCACCAGTTCTGAACTGAACCCGATCATCTGCTTTCCCAGACGTTTTTTGACGATGTTCTCGATGCCCACAAAAGTCCCGCCACAGATGAAGAGGATCTGTGTTGTGTCAATTTGGATATAGGATTGCTCCGGGTGCTTGCGTCCACCCTGAGGAGGGATGTTGGCCGTGGTACCCTCGAGCATTTTGAGCAGGGCCTGTTGGACGCCTTCGCCGGACACGTCACGCGTGATAGATACATTCTGAGAAGTTTTACCTATTTTATCTATTTCGTCTATATAGACGATACCTCGTTGGGCTGCCTCCACATCGTAGTCCGCGGCCTGCACCAATTTTAGCAAGAAATTCTCTACATCTTCGCCTACGTAGCCTGCCTCTGTCACCGTAGTCGCATCGCAGATTGCAAAGGGCACTTCGAGTTTCCTGGCCAGTGTTTTTGCCAACAGGGTCTTTCCACAGCCGGTGGGACCGATCAACAGCACATTCGATTTGTCCAGTTCGATGTCGCTGCCACCGCCCTCACCGTGCAGCAGGCGTTTGTAGTGATTGTAGACGGCGACCGAGAGACACTTCTTGGCGTGGACCTGGCCGATGACATAGCGATCCAGGTATTCCTTGATCTCGCGCGGTCGCGAGCCCTTCTTAAGGCTGCCACTGCCGCTGCCCTGTTGCTTCTTGTTCTGGCGAATGATGTTGTGGCACAGTTCCACGCAGTCGGGGCAGATATACACATTGTCGGGGCCTTCGATGAGAGTCTCCGTCCGATTGCCCGCCTGTCCACAGAAACTACAGGTTGCTTTGGTTTTTCGAGTAGTGGATTGTTTCGGCATGTCGTTAGGTTACTCGGCAGAAGTTGCGGTTCCTACTTCAAGCTCCCAGCGTAGCGGGTCACCGGCATTCGGGCAAGGCCTTGCTTTTGTCGGCAGAGTTCAAAGGGGTGCATGGTGCAAAAAAGCCGCATGTGTGTCCTCAATCGGTCGCCGGCCTCACAGCAGTTTTTTCAGGGTGGCCGATGTGTGGATGGCCACAAACATCAAATAGTCCAGGTCGCTGAGACTGTAGTGCTCATGGACCATGGCGTTGTCTATGTAGATGACACCATAGCAGCCCTGCGGCCCGACGATCGCAGCGATGAGTGCCGACCGGATGCGTGCGGCACCTTCCATCTGGGCGGATACGCGGGGCAGGACCAGGGATTGTCCCCGTTCGACGGCGGCATTGACTTTGTCGGCCAGTGCGAGGTCGTCAAGTGCAATGGCCTGACCGTCGCGTCGCTTTCCCATGTGGTAGGTCATGGGCCCATTGGACTGCTCTCTGAGGGCACACCACACATGAAAAGCACTGAACTGCTTGGTGAGTGTGTCCACCAGCCCAATCAGCAGTTCTTCCACGTCACTCGCACTGGAAATCGAGTCGGCTGCCTGGGAAAAATCGGTAAGGCGCTTTGCGGGCAGCCGCATCGCCGGTGCGTGACTGGCATCCGCCTTTCGCACGACGGTTTCATGGCGGGGCGTAGAAAGAGACGCCTCCAGATGCAAGGTATCTTCCCCTTGGATTTGGCTATCGGCTGGCACGGGGTCTTCCAGCATGACCTCAATCTCGAATTCCGTGATCTTCAGAGAATCACCCGTTTTCAACGGGGACTTATTCACGGCCTTGCCGTTGAGATAGGTCTTATTCGCCGAGCCCAGATCTTCGATGATCCATCCACCCTCCTCGGTGCTGAAAATGACGGCATGCTGTTTGGAAACCGTTCTGTCGGCCAACACAACCTGACTGGCGTCGCCTCGCCCGATGTGAATTGGATCCTCATGAAATGTGTACTCTTGGGCCTGTCCATCCCTTCCACATACCTTTAGACGCATGGGTCAGTACCTCCACAGATGCATTTCACAAATCTGTAGGTGGATTATCCCAAATGAGTCGATGACTGTCAAGCCTCCCACGAGGGTCTGGATCGGCGATCACAGCGCTTGGAGTTGCAGGGCCTGCACTAATTCTCTAGAATCCGGCGCATGAAGGTAGGCGATATCTGAAGGACTGATGAGAATCTGAATTTAGGAATTGAACTATGGAGATTATCCCGGCCATTGATCTAAGGGAAGGCAAATGCGTCAGGCTGATTCAAGGCCGGTACGATCGTCAGATAACCTACCAAGATGACCCTGTGGCGCAGGCGAAGTCATTTCATGATGCCGGCGCGACCTGGCTTCACGTGGTCGATCTGGACGGGGCAAAACTGGGCAGACCGGTCAACACCAGACACATTGAGGCCATCACCTCCAAGACCGAATTGAGGGTGGAGGTGGGAGGGGGTCTCCGCGACGAAGAGGCGATTCGCGAAATGCTGAAACTAGGCGTGCAACGGGTGATCATTGGGACCCAGGCCGTGCATGACTTCGGCTGGTTTTCTCGGATGGCGGAGATTTTTCGGGATAGACTTGTCCTAGGCTTGGATGCCCGGGGCTCTACCGTGGCCACGCATGGGTGGCAGAAGGACAGCCAACGGACTCTGGTCGAGTTTGCCCAAGAGGCGGCAGTGTTGCCCTTGGCCGCCATCATTTACACCGATATTGCCAGGGACGGCATGTTGTGTGGCCCCAATATCGAGCGCACCAGGACGATCGCAGAAGCCGTGCATATCCCCGTCATCGCCTCCGGGGGTGTCTCGAACCTCGACGATGTACGCCAGCTGGACGCCGTTGAGATCATCGATGCCGTGATCGCCGGTCGTAGTCTCTATGAGGGAACGCTGGATTTGAAAGAAGCGATTGCGGCGACAAAGCATCCCTAACCTCTGTCTGGAAAGCGGAAGTGCAATTCCAAGTTTTGGTATTTGTTGGGGTTTTGGCAGACCCGACGGTGGTCAGTTCGTCAAACCTTATATATATGGGATCACCGAGCAGAGTCCGGGTGTTGACCCAAGGGTTTTATCCAGCTCCTGGCTTGCCTGATTGTTCCTAGCAGTTCGGCTAGTTCATTCGCACGATATATGCCCCGCAGTTTGATCGGCTCTTTGGCGGGTATCAAGAGAATCGTGACGGGAACATTGCCCGCTTCGCCATAGGTGTCTTTCAAGGCAGCGGTTGCGGCCAGGTCGTGCGTCGTGGTGTCAGCCTTGATGGCCAGCACGTTCTTAGCTTCCATGAGTTCGACGATTTCGTCATCGTGAAATACCCGCTTTTCCACGACTTTGCAGTTGGTGCACCAATCGGCCGTGAACTTGAGCAGCACAGACTGACCCTGGGTCTGAGCTGCGGCGATCACAGATGCATCATAGGGTTGCCACTGAAGTTGAGTGGGTGCCGCGGCCGGCAGTAGCCAGAATGCTCCGAGTACAGCGAGGGTTGCGGCGACGCCCCGAACCGTCCATCGTTTGCCGGTTGGCGTGGCAAAGTTGACCCATTGTCCCCACATCCACACACAAAAGCTGAAGAGGACACCATACATGAGACAATTCAGCAATCTCTCCTTGGGTAGAGCGGCCAAGCCGAGCTTGACGGCAATAAAAATAAGTAGGAAGCCGCAAGATTTTTTGAATAATTCCATCCACGCGCCAGGTTTTGGCATCCTGTCGAGTAAGCCGGGGACCAAAATGATCACGGCGTAGGGCAAGGCCATCCCAATGCCCATCAGGACAATTGTCACACTGCTGACCAGAATGGGCTGCGTCTGTGCCCACACGAGCACAAAGGCCAGTAGGGCACCGCTGCAGGGAATGCTCAGCACTGCGGCGAAGAAACCGGTGCCCAGTGATCCGGCCACACCTACGCCGGAACTCTGCCGGTTCGCCACACCTGAGGGCAGTGTCAGAGGAACGACATCCAACATCACCAAACCAAAGAGGGTGATCGCCAAAAAGAGGCCGATGGTGACAGGGGGATACCGAAAGAGTCCATTCAGATCGAGCACTGCCCCGGTCGTGGCTTGCAGGATGCCCGCCAGAGCAGCGAACGCGACGAAGAAGAGGATGATACCCAGGCAAAAGGCAATCCCTTGACGCACCCGCTTGGCAGAAGACGCTTTCGAGTGTTCCAACAGACGCATGATGACGATCGGGATGATGGGCAAGACACAGGGCATCAGATTGATGGAGATGCCCGCGATCACGGCGAGGAAGAGATACTTGGCCAAGGCGTAGGTTGGGCCATTGTTGTTCGGATCCGAGACTTGCGCGACGGGTCCCGTCGTACCCCCGGTTCGAGGAGTCAAGTCAGCTGTGATCGTGGTCCACGGCGCAGCGGGCCCGGGCGTAAACGACAAAACCAGGCCCTTTTTTGTCGGGGGTGTACAGGCCTCGTTCGTGCAGGCCTGTCCAGAGACGGTCACCTTCACGTCGAGTGGTTTTGTCGGGTCGGGTTGACCCTTGAAGGGAATGAAGACATCGAAGTTGCCCTCGAACACGTCGAGCCGTTCGCCACTCAGAGGATCGCGGAAGTCCGCAGGCTGCGGAAAGAGCGGCTCTCCAAAGGCCACCTGATCGCTGCTCGCTATGACCGTGAGCTCGAATCCCGGGACGGGGGCGGAGTCCATTGTGGCGTAGTAATGCAAGTCCTCGCTGCCTCTGAATTGGGCAACAATGCCCTCCAACCCGTCCAGCTTCGCAGGCAGCAGCCGGACTGATGAGATGTCCGCGTCGATCCCCAAAATTCTGGTGAACCCTTGCGGCGCAGGATCCTGGGCAGCGCAGAGGCCGAAACACAAAAGGACGACAGAGCCGACGATGAATGGTCGTTTTAGATTATTCACAGCGATCTTTCCACAAACGAGCTTAGATGGGCAGGGCTCCCTTCGTTCGGCGGCGAGTACGTCCCAAGCCCTGTTCGAGCCCTACTCGTCCCAGCCAGCGCAGGCAAAAACGACCGATGCGGACAGAAGGTTCCCCTTTTACAACTCGACACAATTCGCCCAAGGACCGCTGGGTCGTCCTTGTCGTGGACGGCCGAGACATGGCCTAGGCTACCTCACTGTCGTCCTGGTTACTACGGTCGTCGCTCTCGCTACGTTCAGATTCCTTCGACCCTTCGGTGTCCTTCGCCGGCGTCTTGGCCTGCTCCGCAGCCAGCAAGTCACCGACGGTGGGCTTATCCAGTTGCTCACCCTTGATGATAGTCATGACCTCATCTGCATCGAGCGTTTCATACTTCAGGAGCGCCTGGGCGACGTCGTGGAGGTTGTCACGCTTTTCCTCGAGGAGTATTCGGGCCTTTTTGTAGGCCTCCCCCGTCAGGGCCTTGATCTCCTGGTCGATCTCCCGTGCCGTTTTGTCGGAATACTCTTTTTCGGCAGGCAAGCCGTAGGACTCCATGAGTGGACTCTCCATACTATAGCTTACCAGCCCCAGCACGTCGCTCATACCCCAAGTGGAGACCATCTGCTTGGCAATGTTGGTGGCTTGTTCGATGTCCCCCTGCGCGCCACTGGAGATGTCGTCGCAGAAGAGTTCTTCACCGACACGACCGCCGTAGCAGACCTGCATCAGGGCCATGCAGTACCTTCGCGTATACATGGTGCGGTCCTTCTCGGGGAGAGCGAACGTCGCCCCCCCCATCGGTCCTCGGGGAATGATACTGACCTTGTGCAGCGGATCCGCGTCTTCCAGTAGGCACTGGATAACCGTGTGACCTGCTTCATGGTAAGCGGTGATGATGCGTTCCTGTTCATCGATCACGCGGCTCTTCTTCGCTCGACCCCAGCGAACCTTATCACGGGCTTCCTCCAGGTCCTCCAACTCGACTTGATCCTTGTTGCCCAGGGTGGCCGCGAGCGCCGCCTCATTGATCGTCGCCTCCAGGTCGGCGCCGCTGAACATGGGTGTCCCGCGCGCGATCCGTTCCATGGCGACTTCCGGATCCAGTTTGACCTTCTTGGCATGGACTTGCAAGATTTCCAGTCGTCCCCGCAGGTCGGGTAGGGGCACGACAACCTGACGGTCAAACCGGCCCGGGCGAGTCAGGGCGTGGTCCAGGATATCGCCGCGGTTGGTGGCTGCCACCACAATGACCTGATCATTGGTATCGAAGCCATCCATCTCCACCAGGATCGCATTGAGGGTCTGTTCGCGTTCATCATGGCCGCCCCCCGCGAAACTCCCCCCGCGTTTACGTCCGATGGCATCGACCTCGTCCAAAAAGATGATGCAGGGAGCATTTTCTTTGGCCTGCTTGAAGAGGTCTCGTACGCGGGATGCTCCCACACCCACAAACATCTCCACAAAATCGCTTCCGGAGATACTGAAAAAGGGGACATTCGCCTCTCCCGCAATGGCCTTGGCCAGGAGTGTCTTACCGCATCCGGGTGGCCCCACGAGGAGCACACCCCGGGGGATGCGACCCCCCAGCCGCTGAAAGCGCTTGGGGTTCTTGAGGAACTCGATGATTTCAGTCACCTCATCCTTGGCCTCTTCTATGCCCGCGACGTCGTTGAAGGTCACCTTGTTATTATTGTCCTTCCCCTGCATGCGGTGCTTGCTGCGGCCGAAAGACATTAACATGCCACCGGCCCCCCCTCGCATGTTGCGGGCAAAGAGGAAATAGAATACACCGACAATCAAGAGTAGCGGGAAGATGTAGCTCATGAAGAACTCGAGCATCAACTTACGCTCCACATATTCAAACTCCACACGGTGGTCCCTGAGCATGTCTCGCAGCCCGTCCCCGTGCAGTTCGGGGCGATAACTGACCCTAAACCGGTCCGTCTCCTTGCCGCCGGACAGCTCCTGCGGTTCCTTAAATTTGCCTTTGATCTCGAGATCGCCGATTTTGACGCTGTCGACGCTGTTCGCGTTAACGTAGTCTTCAAAATCAGTCCAAGTGATCTTGGATCCGGACATACCGGTATTCAGCAAGCTCATGGCAAGGAGGACCAGGGCAATCAAAAAGATGTAGTTGAAGGGCCTACCCTTCTTAGATCCCAACTTGGGTTTCTTGCCAAACAGTTGCCCGCGTTTTTTGGAGGTATCTTGTGTATTTTTCTGATCACTCATGATGTTATCGTCAAAGAAGTCTCTATCTAACGGGGGTGACCATCACCATCTGGTTTCCATCAACTCGACAATCTTGACCGCCAATCGATTGGTCGCCAGCTTGGACCCATACGCCTGGTGCTGTTGCAGGGCTGTGCTAAAGCTTGCCGAGGCGACCACCGTTTCATTGTCGGCCAGCAGGGCGCCTGTCTTGTAGTTTTTCCAGCTCACCACGGCTCTCAGAATGAGTTCCTGTTCGACGCTGTTTCCTGTGTCTCGGTCGGTCATGAGGACGCCTTGCGAAACAGAGGTGATCTGTCCGGTCATGACCGTGTCGGCGAGGTCTGGGTCCGATACGATCTTGTAGGGTGTCCGTGCCTCGATACGTTTTGCGAGGGCGTCTGTCAGATCATACTCCATATTGCGCCAAAAGGTCCGATTGTCGAACATGTGCAAATAGATCGTGTCGACATCTTGAGGGAAGAGAGACTGCTGCGAGTAGCCGGCCCAGGGCACACAGCCACACAGACAGACAAATAGACAGATGCCCGTCCAGAATCCCACAGAGGGTGGAGCCGACGTCGTACGGAGCACCGCTCGGGAATATTGCGGAGTCACCAAGGGACGCGACCCGAACTTACTAGTATGAGTCGTCTGTTGGAACACGTGTACGCGCTTCCTGTGCGGCCTCGGTGTCCGGCCAGTTGGTAATGATCATATCAAAATAGATATTGGCAGCCTGTTCTTTTCCCGTTCTCCGGTAGTACTGGCCAATCGATAGTTCCTTGTGGGCAATCTGCTCATCAATCTCCGCGATCACCTCGGCAATCCCGAGTTCTCCGGCCTCCTCCGGAAAGAGAACGCTGAACTTGTCGTAGTATGACCGTGACGTCTTCAGGCTCGTCCCGTCGAAAAGAGCCCGCCTCTCGGGGGGGTGGGAATTATACACTGCTCGTTTGTTTCTGGCCATGCCGAGCAGCGCCTGCTGTCCGAGATCGCCACTTTGCCACACCGTTGATATCTCCAGCCACTTGAGATAGGCCTCTTCATGTTGCTCTCGTTTTTCATGGCTCTGGGCAACGGCCCGGGCAGCCCGCACACCCATGCCGTTTGGATCCTCCAGCCCAACCTCGTCGGTGACCACTTCGAGGATCGCGGCGCCCTCGGAGTAGCCCCGCAAACTGAAGACACCCAAAACTGACTTCTTTCTTCCGTTTAAGTATGCGGTGCCTATTTTGTATAGACGTTTCAGAGCCGGATCCTTCAGGGGGCTGTCCGGGTAGTCTTCCAGGAGTCCCTCGTAGACCTTGGCGGATTTTAACCACTTGTTTCTGGTGAGATAGTCCTCCGCTTCCAGCAATGGGGCCAGGTCCAGCGCCAGCATCTGGGGATACTCCAGTCGAATTGCAGAGAGGACCTGCTCGGCGTCCTTGTAGCGCTTATGATCCAGATGGTACTGAAAGGCCGCGACATGGGCATGAAGCTCTTTCACTTCCTTCTCGGACAGCGTTCGGTGAGGCGGCATCAGATCGGGCTTATTCTTCTTGGGCAGCAGGGCGCAAGACGTCCCCACAAGAACGAATAGAACCAGTGCGCTAAAACCGAATAGCTGTTTCACCATCGAGACCTTCCCCGCAACTCAAGCAAGAGTTAGCTATCCACCGAGACACAAACATCGCAGTATACATTCTGAAACCGGCCTTGCCTAGCCGAGATTCAGTGAAAAATGGGGCAGGTGGAGTCCTGAGAAGATAGGGGGTTTCCCGGGAACCTGTCTCCTCTGCTGACTTCTCGCCAGTCACTGTGAGCGTCACGCTGCCCTTGACCCTGGCACGAGCATTACGTATATTGACTCGCCTCCCCACCGGGCGACAAAGTCGGGGACCCCGGTCGTGCAAAAAGTGAACCGTCAGTGTAGGAGTCAGACCACGAAATGAAAGTACCTGCCGTCAAGGGAACGCGCGACTTTTATCCACCGTTGATGGCCCGACGTAACTACCTTGTCGATGGGTGGAAGGCAGCCGCTAACCGGAACGGCTTCGAGGAGTACGATGGGCCGATCTTGGAGTACCTCAAGATGTATCAGATCAAAAGCGGTGATGAGATCGTCGATCAGCTCTTTTCTCTTCAGGACCGGGGCGGCCGGGACTTGGCGATTCGCCCCGAGATCACGCCCACGCTGGCCCGTATGGTCAATCAGCAGATTAATGCCCTGCCCCGTCCTATCAAATGGTTCTCTGTCCCCAGACTCTGCCGGGCGGAGCGTCCGCAGAAGGGGCGCCTGCGAGAGTTCTTTCAATGGAATATTGATGTCATTGGCGCGGAGGATCTACTCGCAGATGCCGAGGTGATCTGTTGTGCCTTGGACTACTTGCAGAGCACCGGCTTGACGGCGGACGATGTGGTCGTGCGGATTTCGAGTCGCAGGATGTTGGCGGAGATGCTTAAGGCGATTGGTGTGGCCGAGGATCAGTTAGAGTCTCTCTACCCGCTGCTGGACAAAAAGGGAAGAATGGCCCCCGACGCCTTCGAAGCGGCACTCGGCGATCTGGTCCCGGCCGCAGATCCGATGAACAAGATTCTGGATCTCATGAAGGCCGAGCGCCTGGAGCAAGTCTCCGAGGGCGTGACGATGACGGGACCGGCCCAGGCCTCCGTGGAGGAACTGTCCAGCCTGTTCGATCTGCTGGACCGGATGGGGGTGGCCGATTTCTGCCGCTTTGACATTTCCATCGTCCGGGGCTTGGCCTACTACACCGGCGTGGTGTTCGAGATCTACGATCGCGACTGCGAGTTGCGGGCCTTGGGAGGAGGCGGTCGCTACGACAATTTGCTAAAGCAATTCGGCGGACCCCAAGTGACCGCAACGGGCTTGGGCATGGGCGATTGCGTCCTAGCCATCCTTTTGGAGGAAAAGGGACTCTTGGCCGGCAGGGTCCCGACTCGCTCGCTCGACTACTATGTGGCCTGCGTGGACAAACGGTACTTTCCGCAGGCCGTCGAGATCGTTGCTCGCCTCCGCCGAGCCGGCCGCCGTGCCAATCTGAGTTATCGGCAGACCGGCCTGGGCAAGCAGTTGAAGCAGGCCTCTGAGCAAAACGCCACGGAGGTGGTCATCGTCGGCGCCGAGATCGAGTCCCAACGGGTCGCCGTAAAGGCTCTGGCCAGTGGCGAGCAGAGAGTCGTCGCGGTCGATCAGTTTTTCGCCGGACTGCAGGCGTAACCGGAGCGAGCGGTGAGAATCATTGCAGGCAAGAAGAGGGGCATGAAACTGCAGAGCCCGGGCAGTGACCTGTCGCGTCCTATCCTCGACCGGGTCAAGGAATCGCTGTACAGTGTCCTCTACCAGTATGCCTTGCCTGCCGAAGCGATGGTGGCGGATCTCTTTTGCGGAGTTGGCTCTCTCGGCCTCGAGGCCCTCAGTCGTGGGGCCGAGTTTGTCACCTTCGTTGAGCGAGACACCAAGATCAGTGCGGTGCTCGAGAAAAACATTGCCAAGGCCGGCTTTGTCAAGGAGACAAGGGTCATCACCACCAATGCCTTTCAGGTGGGGGCGGCAACGGTGCCGGGCCAAGCGAAGTACGATCTGGTGTTCGTGGATCCACCTTACCCACTCACCCGAGACGTTGGGCTCGCTTCCCAGTTGGCCCGCTTGATGAATCTCCTAGAAACGCAGGTCACCGATCAAGCGCTCGTCTCCGTGCGGACCGACAAGAAAACCGGCCTGCTGCAACAGTATGGCCGCTTTGAACTCTTGGATCGACGGGTCTGGGGCAGTATGGCCGTTTGCCTCTTGCGACTGCGCCACACCGGACACACGGGAGCAGGGGATGCCGTCGGTGAGCCCGTCTTTCTGGATGAGATCGATCTGGATCAACGAGAGACATGACGAACCACGATGCCGCCATTCGAATCATCAAGAGGCTGAGGGCTCACGAGTTTGACGCCTTGCTGGCGGGCGGCTGCGTGCGTGACATGCTGCTGGGTGTGCGGGCCAAAGACTACGATGTAGCGACCAATGCGGAGCCGGCGGACGTGATCTCGCTCTTTCCCCGCACCCTGCGGGTGGGGGCGCAGTTTGGGGTGATAGTCGTCCTGTTGGAGGGTCAACAGGTCGAAGTCGCGACCTTTCGCACCGATGGGGACTACCACGACGGACGCCGGCCCAGCAAGATTCAATTTGCCGGCGCCGAAGAGGATGCGGCCAGGCGAGACTTTACCATTAATGGCATGTTTTACGATCCTCGCAAGAAGGAAGTCATCGACTATGTGGGGGGACGAAGGGACATCAAGCGTCGCGTCCTACGCACGATCGGGCGGCCCGCCGAGCGTTTTGGGGAAGACTTTCTCCGCATGCTCCGCGCCGTGCGTTTTTCCACCCGTCTGGGCTTCCGCATCGAGGCGCAGACCCGGCAGGCCATGTGCGCCTCCGCCCATCAGATCGTTCGTATCAGTGGCGAACGGGTATGCCTCGAGCTTGAAGGCATATTCACCCATCCTCGCCGTGGCGAAGGCGTCCGTCTGTTGGTGGAAACCGGCCTGACGCCGGCGCTCTTTCCCGACATGTTGCCGGAACAGCATCAGGCCGCCGTCGCCGTCCTGAGCCGGCTGAGAAAAAACGTCGATTTTGCCCTGACCTTGGCGAGTTTCTGTGTCGGATGCGAGACCGCCGAGGCCCTGGATGGGTTGCAGTTTCTCAAGTTGAGTCGCAAGCAGGTCAAGCAGATCAAGTTTCTCCTCCGCCATCGAGGCAGGCTGCTCTGTGATGACATGTCCCTGGCCGATCTCAAGCTAATGACCGGAGAGCCTTATTTCTGGGATCTGTATGAGTTCCAGCGGGCCACTCAGCGTGCCAACGGCCGGAGCATTCATGCCCTGGTGACATTGCGGCAGCGTATTCGCGCCTTGGGCGAAACGGACCTGCGTCCCGATCCTCTGCTCAACGGTCACGACCTGATTCGCCTCGGAGCGGTCCCGGGTCCCATGGTGGGGCAGTTGGGTCAAGAAATGTATCTGGCCCAGTTGGAAGGGACACTGACCACCGTTGCGGAAGCGGAAGCGTGGGTCCGACGCTGGCTCTCTCAGCGAAAGAGAGATCCCCTCCGCTGGAAGACCCGCTGACCCAGTGGGGGGGCACGCCGCCAGGTAGCGAAACGAGGAGCAGTTAATCGTTGAGGCGCTTCTCCGAGGAGCGTGTTTTGGATCGGGCTTCGCTGCCCCAACTCTTCGGTGCGTGCTTTCTTTTGTGACCTCTTAGTCGGGGCGGGGGGGCGGGGGGATCAGGCGACGGGTGTCGGGGCCTTCGGTGTTTCGCTGGCAGGTTTAGTTTTTTCCACGGGGGATGGCTCCTCTTGCTCGGCACGGTGCTTTTCCAGCAGGGCGGAACCGTCAATCACTTCCAGGAGACTGAGCAAGAAACTGAGCGTGCTCTCGGCGCCTTGGTTGATGTTCACACCGCCGGGGAGCAGACCGTCATAGCTCCCCTGCGTACGGGCGTCGTAGAGAGGGATCTGCATGTCATTCGAGCCGAGGAACCAGTCAAATGCCTTACGTTGCAGCCTTAGGTAGTTTTGGATGCCGGTGGCATGGTAGGCCGCTCCCAGCATCAGGACCGTGCTGGCGGACTCAATGGGTTGCTGATCGAAATAGGCCCGCTCCTGCCCCCGCTCATACCAGCCCTTGCAGCCAATGAAGCTGAAGTGCTTGGCCTTCAGGGTCTGGGCGAGTAAGAACTCGCAGGTCGTTCGGGCCGTATCCACATAGCGGTCCTTCGCCAGCGTGCGGCCCGCCAGGAAGAGTGCGTGGGGCATGACGCCATTGTCGTAGGTCAGGCTGTCCTCAAACCACTGCCAGTCGGGATGGTTGTTCTCCTGGTACTGACAAACGAGTCCCTCCGCCGCCAACTCGAGTTGGCGTTTGATGTCACTCGCTCCGGGGAACTGCTGCAGATAGTCGCACATGCCGATGATGGCGTAGGCCATGCCGCGTGGGAATTGTCGCTGGACGTGCTCGATACAGCCATCAAAGCACTGCTTGGCAATGGAGACATAGGCAGGGGCCGGGGGGGTCGCCATGACGGCGCCCAAGGCCCACAGGACTCGACCCAACGCGTCACTGATCGGTTCCGGCTCCACCCAGGTCCGGTTAAAGTTCATGAGGTTGCGGATGCGTCCGCTGTTGTCCTTGGCATCCAGGATGAAGGACAGATAGATGTCCAGCAGCTTCAATGCCTGAGGATCCGCGTACTGGGCCTGGTATTTCGTCATCACGATCACCGCACGGGCGTTGTCGTCCGTGCAGTACCCGTGCTCGCGGTTGGGAAGCGTAAAGCGGGCGTGCTGATAGAGCCCGGTGTCGTCGGTGAGTCGACGCAGGTGATCCAGTGAGGGCCCCGGCAATTCGATGGGCGTCATGCTCCGGCTCTTGGAGAGCGGGCCTCTCCGCTCGGCAATGGAATCGAAGAGTTTCCAATAGACCTTGCCGATTTCCGGCCACGTCCTGGACCGTCCGTAGTCGTAGGCACGGCGGCGCAGGGCATAGAAGGTCGAATCATCCTGCAGGAGCCTGATGATGCTCTCCGCCATTTTCTCGGAATTCCCAAAGGGAACCAGCACACCCCGTTCTTCCGCCAGCAACTCGGAAGCGGCCCAGTAGGGCGTCGACACCACCGCCTTGCCGGTCCCCACCGCAAAGGAGAGGGTCCCACTGGTGAGTTGTTCTTTGCTCAAATAAGGCGTGACATAGATATCGGCCGCACAGAGGAAATTGGCCAACTCATCGTCGCCGACGAAGCGATTGTAGAACACGACGTGTTTCTTGAGCCCCAGGTCTTTGACGAGCTGTTGCAGGTGGAACCGATAGGCTTCGCCGTCGTGCTTCAGGACGCTGGGATGGGTCATCCCCAGAACGATGTACATGACAGAGGGATCTGCCTGGATAATGGCCGGCATGGCCTTAAGCATGGTTTCGATCCCTTTGTTCTTGCTGAGCAAGCCAAAGGTCAGGATCGTACGGCGGTCTTCGAGACCAAACTCATGCTTATAGTAACTACTGTCCACAAAGGGAAGATCCGGAATGCCGTGAGGGATCAGTTGAATCTTTTCAGCGGGGACGCCGTACACCTGCTCAAGCAACTCCACGCCTTTTTCGTTCATGGTGACGATTCGGCTTGAATAGCGACAGACGTCCAACATCGACTTCTCGTAGGCCGGCGAGGGGTCTTTCAAGACGGTATGCAGGGTGGTCACGATGGGCGCCTTGAGACGTTCCAGCAGCAGGGTCAAATAGGCACCCGCTTCCCCTCCGAACAACCCGAACTCGTGCTGCAGCGACACGATGTCCACATGGCTGAAATTGATGTAGTCGGCCGCGCAGCCATAGTCACTACGGACGTTTTGACGGATCTCGAATTTAACGGGGTCGGCATAATCCGGATCAGTGTTCGAGCGCATCGCAACCACGAGCGGCTCAAAGAGATCTGTCGCCGCCATTGCGGTGTTGTCAATCAGGTCCGAGGTAAAGGTGGCGATGCCACATTTACGGGGGAGATAGGATGCAATAAAGGCGACTTTCTTCTTTTGTCTCGCAGCCATCCATGCCACTCTATTTTCAGGAGAAGAACGTGTCATTACTGGGATCAAGTGTAGGAGGTGTCCTGGAGAATGTCAACCATTTTACCGCCGAGTCAGAGAGCTCTAAAGGCCTAATAACAGGTATTTTTATGGTGCAGTCAAAGAGATTGCCCTAGGCAAAGGCTAGGCTGGGCGGTACGATTCATGGTCGGGCTCTGTCTGCGAACTCGATCTGGTTTCCCATCGGGTCTGAGCCTTAGCGTCGAAGACGTGCGGCCCTTTCTCTTAGCTGTTCGACGCTGCTATCGCAGCAAGGGCTGCACGAAGCCAGCAGGGTTGCCCGCCCGGCTGCACCCGCTCCATCGACGATAGAACAAACATCGCCTGCTTCGCCGTCTTTGCCAGGCGAAAAAATTGTTCGCTCTCGCGCCGCCGACGGAGTTTTCAGACAGAGCCTAGTTCAACCGGCAATACTGGAGAATGCAATGAAAGTATCGACCAGGACACGGTATGGCATTAGAGCGGCGATCGAATTGGCTCTGCACTACAATCAAGGCCCATTGCAACTGAGAATCATTGCGGAGAGGCAACAGATTTCCGTGAAATACCTAGAGCAGTTGGTCGCAGTGCTGAGATCAGGAGGCATCGTACGGAGTCTCCGTGGGGCTAAGGGCGGGTATCTGCTGGCAAAGGCTCCTGACCAAGTTCGCATGAGCGACATATTTCGCTGTTTGGAAGGTACCGTGGTGGCTAGCAATGCCATCGACCCCGAGGCCCATGCCGGTCGCTCGGGTGATCATGTGGCCCAGCAGTTGTGGGCCCAGGTTGAAACGGCGGTGAACAAGGTCTTAGAGAGTGTCACGCTGCAGGATCTCTTGGAGCAGGCAGGCGACGGCGCCGAGAACTACCAGATATAGCAGGGGGCCATTCAGTAGTCGGTAGGCAGTAATCAGTTTTACGTAACGACTGCTTACTGGATCACTGATGACTAAGGAAAAGGGCCGTCACTGGGAGATGTGAATGGCAGCAGGGATCATCGATGGTCGGCAGGTGGCCGCCGACATGCGGGACGAACTTAAGCAGGAGGTGAGTAACCTGAAGGACAGGGGCATTGTCCCCGGTTTGGGTGTGGTTCTGGTTGGGGACGATCCGGCCTCGAGATCCTATGTGACCGCGAAAGAACGCGCCTGCGACGAAATCGGCATTTTCTCGGATGACCACCGTTTGTCTGCGGATACCACTCAGGAGGCCTTGGTAGCGCTGGTCCAACAGATGAACGAAGATCCGAAGATCAACGGCATTCTGGTGCAATTGCCCCTGCCTCCACACATCGACGAAGCCGAGGTCCTGCTGGCGGTGAATCCAGACAAAGATGTCGATGGTTTCCATCCGATGAACGTGGGGCGCATGGTCGTGGGCCAGGAGGCCTTTTTGCCCTGCACACCCCATGGGGTGGTACAGTTGTTGGTTCGTAGCAATGTCACCCTGCAGGGTGCCGACGTCGTCATCGTGGGTCGTAGCAATATCGTAGGAAAGCCCTTGGCCAATATGCTGATGCAAAAGAGCAAGACGGGCAACGCCACCGTCACGGTCTGCCACACGCACACGAAGGACATGACTTCCTACACCCGCAGGGCAGATATCCTAATTGTCGCGGTTGGACGGCCCAGCACCATCGGAGCAGACATGGTCAAAGAGGGCGTGGTGGTGATCGACGTAGGGGTCAACCGCGTGGAGGATGCCAGCAAAAAACGCGGTTACCGCCTAGTGGGTGACGTGGACTTCGAAGGGGTCAAAGAGAAGGCTTCGCTCATTACGCCGGTCCCCGGCGGCGTCGGTCCCATGACGATCACCATGTTACTGCACAACACGGTCGAGTCGGCCAAGCGAAGATAGTAATCAGTGATCAGTGCTCAGTAAACAGTAGTCAGTCGAGAACTCGCACCGATTGCTGATCACTGGCTTTACTGCCCCGCAGCGGAGGCGATGGTGCTATACAGGTCTTGTTTCACTTCGACGCCGAGTTGCTTTGCCCTCTTGAGGTGCGTCCAGGCGATTCGGTAGTCGCCTCGGTTGTAATAGGTCACGGCCAGGGCAAAATGGGCGTCACCGAGGGAGGCATCCTGCGCTAGGGCCTTCTTGAAGTGATCGATGGCGGTGTCGACTTCGTCTAGTTCGATATAGGCCGCTCCCAGATAGTAAGACAGCCGCGGATCGCCATCATCGACGGCGAGTGCCTGGGAGTATACATGAACGGCGCTGGCGTAGTCCTCGATCACCGTATAGGCAGATGCCAGGTTGATCAGGGCGGCATACAGGCTTGGGTCCGTTGTCAGGATTCTGCGGTAGGCCTTGATCTCTGCGTGATGGTCCCCCAGTTTGTTGTAGCATAGCGCCAGTGCAAAGGAGGCTTGCTGGTTGTCGGGGTCCAGGGCGAGCATCCGCTGGTATGATTTCATAGCCTCGCGAGTGTTGCCCAATTCCTCATAACAGGTCCCCTGGGCATAGAGGGCGGGAATGTGGCTTCCATCCATAGACAGCGTCTTGCGGAAGAGTCGCAGAGCCCGGTCAGAGTTTCCACAGGCCTGGTAAATGCCGGCCATATCGAAGTAAAAATCGGCATTATCCGGGAATAGGTCCGTGGCCTCCTCGAGCAGCAGCTTTGCCTTTTGGTGGAGACCGCGACGGCTGAGAACCTGTGCCAATTGGGAATACGCATTGGCGTAGGAACTGTCCAATTCGAGGCTTCTGGCCAAGTGGGACTGAGCCGGGGCCAGTTGGTCTAACTGGGCGTAGGAATATCCCAGATTATAGTGAACGATGTGATCATTGGGATTGATTTCCAAGGCGCCCTTGAACTGAATGATGGCCTCTCGAACCTCGCCGCGGCGCAGATAGATGGTGCCCATATTAGCTCTCGACTCAGAGAGCATGGGATTGATTTGCACGGCTCGATCCAGGGCAGTAAGCGCCTTTCTATGTTGTCCCGCATCCATGTAAACCACACCGAGGTTATTGAGGAGGCACCCCAGGGTTTCCATTTCGGTCAAGTTTTTCATGTAGAGACTATGGTACTCGTCGGCAGGCACATTGCGCGTCGTGATGTAGTGTTGGTCCGAGGCCTTCCCCCCCTTGGCCGTGGTCTCGATATTGAGTCGCACGGCCCTGCTATCATAGCGCACGAAGAAGTGACCCGGAACAACCACGCCGCATACCGGCAAGCCCACCCGTTCGGCGAGTGCCAGGTAGAGAATCGAGAGGCTCAGACAGTAGCCCTTGCGCTTGTCCAAGACCGAATGCAGAAAGAGGTCGTCCGGGTTGTCGGCGTTGGGCACGGCTGAAAAGCCCAGTTCTTCAAACAGGTAGTGGTTGATGATGGGAATGGCCTTGAAGTTGGGGCGCAGGTTTTTCTCTTTGAGGCGTCTCAGGATCTCCTGCGCCATTTCATCCAACTGGGCGCGATAGTGCAGCCCACTCACGCCGTCGCTCCACTCCTCGGAGATGATCAGCGCCGCCGTTCCGATATCGATCTGATCGTCTCGATAGCGGAGGATGTCCTCGAAGGAGCGAGCATGCAGGCCCCGTTTGTTCGCATTGGCCAGGTGCGCACTTTCGGCCGGCAGAGTAGAGAAGAGGCAGGTCGCTAGGGCGACACAAAAGGCGAACAGACGCGCTGCTTGATCTCTCTTCATCACGGGCTCAACTTATTTCTTGCTGCTTCCTCATCTCGAGGATTTTCTAGACTTTACGTCCATCATCGTCTTTCGGTTTGTCATGGTCCATGAGATTCTTGCAAACGGGGCGGTGTACCGTCCCGCGCTCCTGGTATCACAGTCTATACTTCTAGCTTGGAAAGGACAACACCAACTCTGTTAAGCCCCGGCAGGGAGACTGTAAGGCTTTTAAAAATAGACGCTTATGTTCTCTCCCGCCGGTCATTAGGGTTTGCAACGTTCGGCAGGGGGATGGGGTTGTGCTCTCAGTGAATCGCGAAGACGGCCGGTGTAGCGCGGAAACCCATTTTGATGGGAGCGGTCTGGGCACGAATTCTATGGGACCCCGGGCTCGGTCTAAAAACTCGATCATTTAATTATGCGCAGTTCCCGAGTCCTCCTCATGCCGCACAGAGCCCTCATTCTCTACTTACCGGAATCGGCCAGACCGAGGCGTTGCAACAGTTCCGGTTCCGTCAGGCCCGAGATCTCCAGCCGTTTTACCGGATTCGTCTGGCCGGACACGATGGCGATGGTCTTCGACTTGATGTTCAGTTGCTCTGCCAAAAAATCAATCAGGCACCGATTGGCCTTGCCCTTTTCAGGGGGGGCAGCGACCTTGACCTTGAGCGCTTCATCCAAGAGCCCCGCGAACGCGGTCCGACGACTGCCCGGGACGATCTTGACGGAGAAGACAAGGCCTTGGGCCGTGTGATGGATGGCTAGCGGGGCCACGGGTTCAACTGGCACTGCATTTAATCCACTTCTTCCCGCAGGTTGGAGCCGACGGCCAGTTGTACGTACTTTTCGATCTGATCCGCCAATTCCCCAATCACCGGCAGCTGAAAGTCCTCGTAATGGCCGGAGAAAAACTCACCATCCAGGGCCTTCTTGAAGATCTTCACCCGGATGATTGGCGCATCGACTGCCGTCCGAGTGAAGTCATTGTCGTGATGCTCGGTCAGCTCCACGCGCCAGTCCTCGCTAATGAAAACCATGCAGCGGCCGGTGAACACCGCGGTGGGAAAGTATTCTCGAAGTGCCCTGAGGAGTTCCATCCTATCGTCTCACTCAAGCGAGCCAATGAGTTCGGTCACATCCGTGATGTGCTGACGGTCGCAGAAAACGCGGATCCCCTCGATGACTGCCGCCGCGCAGGCCGGATCGACGAAGCTGGCCGTCCCCACGGCCACCGCGGAGGCGCCTGCCATCATGAATTCAATGGCGTCCGAGGCCGTGCGTATGCCCCCCATGCCCAAGATCGGGACATCGGTCCCCTTGGTCACGCCGTTGTAGACGCGATTCACCAGATAGACGGCAATCGGTTTAATGGCCGGCCCCGACAGGCCGCCGGTGCGGTCGGCCAGGAGCGGCCGTCGCGTCTCGATATCGATGACCATAGCGGTGAAGGTGTTGACCAGGCTCAGGGCATCGGCCCCTCCCTCGACCGCGGCCTGTGCCGTGACACGGATATCCGTCACCGTAGGGGTCAGTTTGACGATGAGCACCTTGCCGTGCGTCACCTCCTTGACGGCCGAGGTGATTTCCTCGACTTGCACGGGATCGGTGCCGAAGCTGATTCCTCCCTTTTTGACATTGGGGCAGCTAATATTTAGTTCAAAACCAGCGATGGCTCGCTCCCTGGCCAAACGCTCCGTCACGGCCACATAGTCCTCAATGGTCGTCCCCGCGATATTCACAAAAATAGCCACCCCCGCCTCGGCCATCGCCTCCAGGGTCGGGATTTTTTCCGCGACAAAGCGATCCAATCCCACATTGGCCAGGCCGATGGTATTGAGCATGCCCGCATCGGTCTCCACCACCCGTGGAGTCGGATTGCCCCTTCTCGGCCGGATGCTGATGCTCTTGGTGACAAACCCGCCCAGGGCATTCACATCCATGAAGTCACCCAACTCATCGCTGTAGCCCGAGGTCCCAGAGGCCGTCATCACGGGGTTCTTCAGCCGCAGACCGGCAAAATCGACCTGTACACTTGTCTCTGTCATCATCGTGTCTCCTGAGATACCAGAAATCTCTTTGAAACACAACTTGGGGATTTTGGATTTTGGGAACGCTCCAAGCCGACGGTCATGTGGAGTGGGGAGGCGGTAGCCCTCAATCGGCAATCCAGAATCCGATATGCGAACATCGCCTACCTCGTTGGATTTGCAGTGGGCGACATCGAGACGGGCGCAATCGCGGAGATTCGCCGGCTCCCACCGGTCGAAAGGACGCGGCATTGGGACAAGGCCAAGGTCGGCTTGCCCCATGGCGATCATCCCTTCGCCATGGGATCGCGGTTCGTCCGAGAGATGGCGTTGCCAAGCGAGTCAGCGGTCAAATGGAGGGTGTTTATGGTTTAAGGATCCTCGTATCAGCAGCCGAAGCCGCACCGGTCCCATAGTGTCTGCTGTTCATGCGATGATCTCCTTCACCACGCGGCCGTGGACATCGGTCAAGCGAAAGTCTCGTCCCTGGAAGCGATGGGTCAGGCGTTCATGATCTAGGCCGAGCAGATGGAGCACGGTGGCGTTGAGATCGTGAACATGGACTGGGTTTTCTGTGATGCTGTAGCCAAATTCATCCGTCGCTCCGAAGCTGATGCCCCGTTTGACCCCGCCGCCGGCCAACCAGACGGTAAAGGCCTCCTTGTGATGGTCCCGTCCCGGCTTGGTCTTCTTCCCGGCGCCGGAATCGGTCTGTTGCATGGGCGTGCGGCCGAACTCGCTGCCCCAGATCACCAAGGTGTCGTCGAGGAGTCCCCGTTGCTTGAGGTCGGTGATCAGGGCCGCCATGGCCCGGTCGACCTGGCGACACTTTGCCGGGAGCCGTTGGGCAAGGTTGGAATGATGGTCCCAATCGGCATCGTAGAGTTCGACCACACGGACGCCGCGTTCGACCAGGCGACGGGCCAACAGACAGTTCGTGGCAAAGGACGCTTTGTCCGCTTGGATGCCGTAGAGGTCAAGCGTCCGTCGGCCTTCGGTCGTCACATCGGCCAACTCCGGAATGCTCGTTTGCATGCGAAAGGCCATTTCGTACTGGGCGATGCGGGTGGCGATCTCGGGATCACCGAGCACGTCGAGCCGCTGCTGGTTAAGCCGACGAATCGTGTCGAGCACACGACGACGGTCGCGCTTGTCGAGATCGGTGGGATTCTTCAGATAGAAGACCGGTTCCTCGCCGCTGCGGAACTGGACGCCCTGATAGAGCGGGGGCAGGAAACCGGCGGCCCACAGGTTCGCACCCGCGCCGGCCAGGCGTCCGCTTTGCAGGACGATGTAGGCGGGTAGATCACGATTCGCGGTGCCGAGCCCGTAGGTCACCCAAGAGCCGAAGCCCGGCCGCCCCAAGCGACCGAATCCCGTGTGGAGGAAGAGCTGTGCGGGGGCGTGGTTGATCTCGTCCGTATGGAGTGAACGCACGATGCACAACTCATCCGCAACCTGCGACAAATGGGGCAGCAGTTCCGAAAGACTGGCGCCGCTTTGGCCGTGACGCGCAAAGGCATAGCGCGATGAGGCCAGACGGGGATGGCCCCGCAGAAAGGCAAATCGTTTCCCCTCGATAAATCTGTCGGGACAGAGTTCGCCATCCCATTTCTCGAGTTCGGGCTTGTGTTCGAATAAATCAAGCTGTGAGGGGGCGCCGACCATGTGCAGATAGATCACCGATTTCGCCCGTGGGACGAAGTGGGGTGGCTGTGCTCCCAGTGAGTCGTTGGCGAGCGAGGCATGACTGCGCTCCGACAGCAGCGTATCCAGCATGGCTGCACCGAATCCAATCCCGCTACCACGCAAGAAAGCTCGGCGGTTTAGCAAGTCGGTAAGTTGAGAGGGTGGATCGTTCATCATGCTACGAGAGTGCCTATCAAAATAAGCCATTTGAATGCAGAGTCATTTTGTTCGGTGCTCAAGGAATAGTGATCGTTTCGTCGAGATTCAACAGGGTCGAGGCCACATCGAACCACGCCATGGGGTCGGGCTGCTCCACACCGCGCTCACGATAGATCTGGCGGGATTCGCCGAGCAGCGCCAGCAGCAGGTTCAACTCAGCCGTCTCAGGCAGCCGACTCGTGCATTTGCGAAACCCGAGTTTGAGGCGGCCAATGTCTCCACCTGCGGCGCTTTCCATCGACTTGCCTAATGCCTGCGCCGCATCCACGTAAACGGGCCCGTTCAAGAGCGTGAGCGCCTGCAGTGGCGTGTTCGAGATGCGACGTTGCACGGTGCATGCCGTACGGGTGGGCGCGTCGAAGGCTGCGAAGGAGGGATTGCGGGCGCTGCGTCGGCGGATGCAGTAGATGCCGCGGCGATAGCGATCCACGCCTCGACTGGGTTGGTAGTTGTAGGCCTCGCCACCCACTTTGCGCCAGAGGCCGTCGGGTTGCGGCGGGCGGACCGGCGGGCCGAACTGTTTGCGGCTCAGCAGGCCCGAAATCGCCAATGCATTGTCCCGTACACCCTCGGCGTCGAGACGCAGGCGGGGAAAGTGCCAGAGCAGGCTATTGGCCGGATCCACGCGTGCGGCCCTCGAGTCACGGTCCATCGCGGCGGCCTGGAGGAAGGTCTGGCTGGTCACGATCAAGCGGAGCATGTGCTTCACATCCCAACCACTCTCGACAAACTCCACCGCCAGCCAGTCGAGCAGTTTGGGGTGCGTAGGCGGTTCACCCCTGACGCCGAGGTCTTCCTGGGTAGAGACGATCCCGCGACCCAACAGCTCGGCCCAAAGACGGTTCACGGTGACCCGGGCGATCAAGGGGTTTTTGTCGCTCACCAGCCATTGCGCGAGCCCGAGACGGTTCTTCGGGGCATCCTGGAGTCTCGCAAACAGGCGGGGTGTCGCCGTTGGTACCGGTGCACCCGGTGCGAGGAAACTGCCCCGCTCGAGAATGTGGGTGGCGCGCGGTTCATCGCATTCCCGCATGACCAGGGTGCGACGATAGTGTCGGATCTTGCCCTTTTCCTGTTGTTCGGCGTTCGGATCATTGGGGTCCACGGTCTGTTCGTCAGCGACGGCCACGGTCTCGCCGGGCAAGGTGAAATAGGGGCCGGTAAAGCGCAGGGCCGCCTGGGCCTTTTCGTTTAGAAAGTCCGTCTCCCGGGGCGTGTTGTTGAAGAAGGCGAAGAGGCCGTAGTAGTCCTGCATCGTGAAGGGGTCATGCTTGTGGTCGTGACACTGGGCGCATTCGAGCGTGACACCGAGCCAGACCGTCGCCGTGGTATTGACGCGATCGAAGATCTGGTTGACGCGTCCTTCCTCCTGGTCGGTGCCGGCTTCGACATTGGTCGGCGCGCAACGATGAAAACCGGTCGCGATCAAGGAGGCGATCTCCTCTTGCGAGAGTTCGGTCTCTGGGGGTTTGTTGACCAATAAATCACCGGCGAGCTGTTCGATCGTGAATCGGTCAAAGGGCATGTTGTCATTCAAGGCCTGAATGACCCAGTCGCGAAAGGGCCAGAGATCGCGCAGATCGTCGCGTTGGAATCCATGCGAGTCGGCATAGCGGGCGGCATCCAGCCAGGGGCGGGCCCAGCGCTCGCCGAAGTGAGGCGAGGCCAACAGTCGATCCACTGCCACCGCCACGGCCTTGGCAGGATCCGCTTCAAAGGCCCAGAGAAACCCATCCAGTTCGGCCAGGGTCGGTGGAAGGCCGATTAGGCTGAGGCTCAATCGCCGCAGGAGGATTTCGGGCGCGGCCCGTTCTGACGGTTCAAGATCGTTCTTTGCCAGCATCGCCCACATGAAAGCGTCAATCGGATGCGTCGCTTGTGAATCTGTGGGCACTGTGGGTCGAATGGGGTTTTCGTAGGACCAATGAGGCCGTTTTGGCTTAAGCTCCGACAGACCGCGATGTGGTATTGGGCGCGTCCATTTGTCCTCCTTTCCCGAGGCACCGGTCGAGATCGCGCCGAGGCCGGACTGAGGGCTGGACAAGTGTGAGACAGAGAAAAACACACCCACCAGGATGAGTAAGCCCTGTGAGGTCGACTTCTGGACGATGGCGCGCATCGGAGGTCCGTTTGTCAAAAAAAAAGAGAAACCCGGAATAATTCCACTGGATCTTTATGATACATACAACTAGGACTTATTCCAAACACTCTTCAATCGGGAGGTTCTGCAATGAAGTTCGTATATGCGTTGACGGTGGCAACCCTCGTGTTTGCGCCCGGTTCGGTGGATGGTGCCGATTGGCCGGCCTTTCGGGGTCCTCAGGGCACCGGCCTATCGATCGACCCCTCCGCTCCTACCCATTGGGGTCCTGATCATAACATTGCCTGGAAGGCGCCCCTACCTCGTCCTGCCAATGGAAGTCCGATTGTTTCCAACGGCAAGGTGTTTGTCACCAGTGCCGAAGACGAGGCGGGGAGACAACGCAGTTTGTACTGCTTCGGCCGACATTCCGGCACTAAACTCTGGGTCAAGACGGTCCATTTCGGCAAGAGAATGCCCACACACAAGACGAATCCGTATGGTGGATCAACGCCCGTTTCCGACGGTCAGCGCGTGGTGGTGTGGCATGGTTCCGCCGGACTCTACTGCTATGACATGAACGGAAAAGAACTGTGGTCGCAGGACCTGGGTGAGTTCAGACATATGTGGGGCTACGGGACGTCTCCCATTATTCACCAGGGAACCGTCATCCTGCATACCGGTCCGGGAAAACGCGAATTCATCTCCGCCTTTGATCTGGAGACGGGTCAACAGATCTGGGAAACCGAAGAATCGGCGGAAGGCGGCAATGGAGAAAAACGCGCGGATGGCAAGTATAGGGGTTCCTGGAGCACGCCGGTTCTCGCCCATGTGAGCGGTAGAGACCAACTCATTCTGATGATGTCGAGTCGGGTGAATGGCTACGACCCGAATTCCGGGGAACTGATTTGGACCGTCGACGGCCTGCGCCATGATCAGGGTGATTTGGCTTATTCATCGCCAGTGATTGCGGGCGATATCTGTTTCGTCACCGGTGGCTTTCAGGGCCCGGCCATGGCATTTCGTATCGGTGGTGACGGAAACGTCACGAAAACCAACCGGCTGTGGCGAAATGAGAAGAATCCCCAGAATATCGGCTCCGGAGTCTGCATCGACGGCTACGTGTACCGGCCCAATGCCGGGCCAGGCACCATCGATTGCCTAGACCCCAGAACCGGCGAGATTCTGTGGGAAGACCGTGGCGCCGGCGGGGACTACTGGGCTTCGATTGTCGGGGCGGGTGGATTGCTCTACGCCACCAATCAAAAGGGGACAACGCTCGTGTTCAAACCGAATCCGCGCGCGTATGAACAGGTGGCGGAAAACAAGCTGGGTGAGTCCACGAACGCCACACCGGCGATCTCTGACGGTCAAATCTTTGTCCGCACCGCAGGCCACCTGTTCTGCATCCAGGATAAAAGTTGAGCGCCAGGCTCTTAGAATCCCTTGAATCCCGGTCAACTTTACGGATATAATCGCTGATATCGACAAGATTTAGTTGGCCAAAATAACCGCGGGGCCGGTATGATTGGGAGGGTGAAGGCTGGGCAACTGCTTTGTGAGCTCTCAGATGCTTCCCCTTGACACTATATGATGAATGGAGACTTTAAAATGAAACAGCGTGCTTTCACCCTGATCGAACTTCTCGTTGTCATTGCCATCATTGCCGTCCTGATGGGCATACTCATGCCGGCCCTCAACAAGGTCAAGGAGCAGGCGCAAAGCTCCGTTTGCATGGGAAACCTCAGGGGCTTTACCCTGGCCGTGGCCATGTACGCCGGGGACAACGACGACGAGTTCAGCGACTCCTTCGCGTGCTATTTCCGCACCGACCAGCGCCTGCCCGGAGAGACACCGGGGAACTATATTCATCGGCGCTGGTGCAACGGAGAAGTCAATCTCAGACGCCATCCGGAGTTTGCCGGGGAGTTTTTCAAGTACCTTGCGGATGCCAAGAGCCTGATCTGCCCCACGTTCAAGGGCCTGGCAAAGAACAGGGATGTGAGAATCAGCAACGACGTCCAGACCGATAGTGGCAATTCCACTGACGTGAGCTTCTATGAACCCTGGCACAACTATACCCAAAACGGTTACGTAGGCCCCAAGGGCAATGGGAGGGACGCCAACAGGTCTGGTGTCGTCCAGAAGACCATGCAGGTCAAGGATCCGGCCAACCTCTTTGTGTTCGCCGACGAGGGCCCCTTTACGCAAACCGGATACAACCGAGTGGGGCTCAACGACACCCGACTCTATGTCATCTTTGGAACCGTCGATGCCCAGAATGCGATGAGACAGTTCAAAAGCAAGTACAACATCACCACCGGCCCCGATGGGGCATACGGCGAGTTTACCGACATTATCGCCGGCTTCCACAACGCCCCCTCTGGCAATGTCGTCGCCGGCAAGGGGAACTGTGCTTTTGTCGACGGGCACGTCGGTGCAGTCCAGCGCTTAGACAGCTTCGCCGTGTCTTGGCCTATATAGCCGGTCCCCTAGTCTAATTGCGCCAGCCGGGTGACCCCATGAGTTCCCTGCTGGGCCGCCAGGAGGTCCTGTCGGATAGATTGCCGTCTACCCGCCGGGGCTCCACAACAACCAGGGAGAATCCATCACCGTCGGTCTCGGGATACCAAGCGTCGCTATAGCTGAAGATCTGAATGGTTTGCCCGGCTGGATCGTTCAGCTCGATTGTCTCACCCCCGTTGTTTAGACTCCCCTCGTACTCGCCGGCGATGGGTGCATCGCTGCCATACTGACTCTCGAAGGCGACGCGATCCTTGACGACCAGGGTGCGCTCTCCCGGCTGCAGTTCCAGGGTCCCGAAGGTGAATCGAATCCCGTCCGTAAAATGCACCCGGTTGAGATCGATGGGATAGGTGCCCACGTTCATCAGCTCGATGAACTCGGCCTTCGCATCCGGCGGATGGTACATCAGTTCGGAGATCCGCAGGGATGCGAGGATTGGCCCGACTGAGAAAAAGCTCTCCGTCAGGGCACTCCACTGGTCTCGGAGTTTGATGCGGGCCTTGATGTGCACGCTCTGCGTGAGCGTGATGGGCCCGGTGTATATCTGAACAGGGTGTTTCGGGCCGTCGGAACGCAGGGTGCCGGCCTCCAGGGTGGCGTTGATCAGGAAATCGGAACTATCCAGGCTGGCATTCAATGCGTGGATCGCCAACAGGTTGTCTCCCCGGTCCAATGAACTCAAATAGGCCGAGACATCGATCGTCTCGAGGCCCGAGCGGGATCGACTCCTGCTTCCCTCTTCCGCAAGGGAATTCCATTGAGGAAACCCCTCTACGCGTCGCCGGGCGATTTCCGCACCGTTCAGATAGGCGACGAAGCCGTCATCATAGCGCATCCGTAGGAGCAACAACTGAAACGATTGGGGATCTGTGGTTACGTTGAAGGGGATACGGACCAGGCAACTGGGTGTGCGGTTGAGCATGTCGGCTTCTACATCCAGGCTGATCGCACTCGCGTAGAATCCCCGCTGGTCGTACCCCACACCTCCAGGCAGTCCACTGACCCGCCGCCAACGTGAATCGGGGTAGTCGATTCGTTCCGACCAGCCTCTGGCTGCGGGCGCTGTCGGCAACAAGACGCGCTTTTCTGCCCCTGCCGTAAACAGGCTCTGGAAATCAAAGGCATCCAGGGGCACATCCAAGGCGGGATCCGATTCATCCAAGGTGTAGACTAGGCGTCCCCCGCTCGTCTCACTGGTCATGGACAGGCGTGCCCCGGCCGGGACCGCACCACCGAGGGTCATCATGCCATCCACCCGCAAGGTCGGTCCGGCAAAGGTGAATACCCCTTCCCGGCGGCAGGCTTCCAGGAAGACATCATGTCGGTTCGGTACCCAGGTGTTCAGGGCATAGAGATCCATGTTGGGGATAAACCTGCGCAACTGTTCCCGCATGTCCAGGAACCGCGGCTCGATATGGCCCGCCGTGATGACACCCTCGTGAAAGAGATGCTTGAAGACACGATCTCCGAAGAGCCGCACAAACTCCGGATTCTGGGACAGTGCGTGATACAACATGCTATGGCCGTAGGTCGCATTGAGATTGATGTGCAGCTGATCGAAGACTACCTGATTCAGGCGATCGCCGAACATGGACCCTTCCGCATCCCAGACGAAGAAGCGCCATTGGCCGCTGTCCGATCGTTCGGCGGCTGCGGACCAGTTGTTGTGGGGCCAATCCCAATCGCCGGACCACAGGCGCAGGATCAGCGTATCGATGAATTCCACCAGGTCCAGACGCTCAACCACCGCATCATAGTTGTCTGGATTGCTCAAGTCCCGGCCCGCCATGGACATCAACGCATTCCAGCGGATGCGATCTCCCTCTCGGGTCCCACCGAACATCTCGACAATATCAAACTGTCCGCGCGAATCGAAACGGTCCCGGCAAAAGGCCTCATTGATATGTTCGCAGGGATTGAAATAGCCTTTGTACTGACCATTGATGAAGAGAGAGGCGAATGTCCCCACACTGGCCGCGTGTCCCATGTCCTGGTGCAGCCGGCGTATCAATTCGTCCTTAATGAAAGGATTGGTGCGATCGTTGTGGCCCCCCCGCAACACAATGCTCTTGTACCGATCGCTGCCCCCTGGAAAAAGAGGGTATTCCAGCCAATCCGGACCGTATTCATCTCGAAAATAGAGCCGCAAGCTGAACTTGTTGTTCCCGGTCCAGATCCCGTTACTACGCCGATAACGGGGACGCATCCATCCACTACCGTGTACGCGGAGACCGCAATCCGCCTGCAAGTTCGTGCCGCCGTTCGGATCCAGCCATTCGAAAGAAACGGGTCGTTCATAGCCCCTCACCAGCGCATTGTTGTAGCTGTTGGCGCCCGTGGGTGTCCAGACACCGTTGACATATTGACCGCCCACGATGGCCATCACGCCCTGCGGTTCGTAGAAGGTCTCCCTCTCGTCTCCTACCAGAGATATCACCGGCAGGGATTTGATCGTCTCACTGACATGAAGTAGATAGGTATGCGTCACCCGGGCCGCAGGTCGATATCCGGGCAGGATCGCGGCGACGCGTAGGCAGGTGGTACTCTTGATTGAAAAGGGACCCATGTAGAGGCTCGCACCGGCGGCGACCGAGTCCCCCGAGACCAATGGGTCCGTGCCGTCCGTCGTATAGTAGATGGAGGCGCCCACCGTGTCACAGGTGATCTTGGCCGTGAAGCGTCGACCATAGAAACCGCGTTCGGGGCTGACCCGAGGCGTGGACACCGTTCCGAGATATCCTTCATCGTTGGGGAGTCCGGGAGTGGGCGCGATCATAAAGCGCCACTCCTCCGGCCGATCCCCCGCCCGACCATAGGAAGAGTCACCCGCTTGGGCAGGAAACGGAATCGCATCGATCAACGTCAGGCCGTTCGGGGCATAGAGACCAAGTTCCTCACCTTCGGCATTCAGTTTAAACCCGGCGTGTAGTCCCTCGGCCGTGTCACCGTCCGCCCAGACAATCAGGTATTGCCTGGAAGAGATGCGAGTCAAGTGGGGCATTCCGAGGGGGAATTGCCACTTGGTGGGCTCATCCAGGTCGTCCGTCAGATAGAATCCGGCCAGATCCACCGTGCGTCGATCGGGATTGTAGATCTCGATCCAATCGTCGAATTCTCCCTGTGGATCCGGACAGCACCCGCCGTTGGAAGCCATCAATTCGTTTAGGACGAGAGACATGGCCGCCTCCTGTCCCCACGAGCAGACATGCGCGCTACTCAGGATTACCAACACGGTGCCAATTCGAGCCAGCATTCTATCCCCTTCTGTCTGCACCTCGATTCACCAGCCCTTCACACGCTGGAACAGATCAGGCCGGAACTTTCACCGTCCCTGGGCAACCACCTTGCGTCACCGGCGACCAGTAAGACATCAACAGAGATCCCGGGGACCCCAGACCGACCCCCAACGATACCATTGTAACAGAAAGGGCAAGAGACCAATAGAGGACGGGCCTAGGCAGAGCGAGACTTGTCTCTCTCCAGCGGCTCGGACCAGTACGCGGCAATCTGCCAGCTCAATACCTTGGACATTCGATATTGGATATTCGTCTTTTAGGGTCTGGACCCATTCTGGGAAGCTTCACTCTTGCAAAAGACTGAATAACCAATGTCGAACAAGACCACTGACGAAGGAAGGGTCAACAAGCACGTGGTTTTTAATTCTAGACGCTGCCCCCTTGCCACAGCTTCCAACCCGCAATCCCAACTCCGAAATCCGCAATCATTCATCAGCCTCGTCATTCGGCTCATCTACCTGCTCGTAGATCTCGGCGATCTGGTAGAGAAGGGGTTCTAGCCTTTCGTAGTAGATCTCAGCGGGGATCTCTGCTTTTTGTTCACGGAGCTGCATGATCTCCAGTTCCAGTCGGTTGCGATCGGCGCGGAGGTCCATGCTGAAGCCGGCTTCGCTTTGACTGGGGATCAGGTGGAACTGATGGGCTCGGTAGCCGTCCAGCGAGGCGTTGTCCGCCGCCTTTTTTTTGGGGTGAATGCCGCGAAACCAGTCGGCGGGGGTGCCTAGGCCGTCGCCGGTGTCGTCCAGCAGGGCGTGCTCCGTGACGAGGCGCCCCTCCGTGCGGTAGAATTCCACCACGTGGTGGGCGGCGCTGAGGTAGGCCTCCAGCAGGGAGGTCTGACCATCTTTGTCGAGATCGGCCTCGGGCTCCAGAATCGCTTTGGCCAGGTCACCGGCGAAGCGTGTGACATTGCGTTCGAAGCCGCTCTTGGTGGCGGTGATGACCACGCGGTTGGCCGCCGATAGCTTCTTGAGGAAGGGGGAACTGGAGGAGGCGCAGTTGATCAGCGCCATGGGCACTCGGATGGGGGCCAGCCAGTGGGCCAGTTCGGTGGCCGTGACATCGGGGCCCCGCAGATTGAATTTGGCGTGTCTACCGTCAAAAGTGCCGTGGCCGATGAGGACGAGCCAAAGGGTGTGGGTGTCGGATCGCTTCGCTTGGGAGGCCAGGATCTGCTTCAGGCGGGCGCGATCGGTTTCGTCGGGATCCTCTTCCAGTCCCAACGAGATGAATTTTGCCTTGCCTCGGGCACAGCCCTCTTTCCAGCGCTGGGCGGCCTGTGTGAATTGCGCTTGGTAAATGTCTGTTCCCGGTGCGCCAACGACGACGATGACGACCTGCGTGGGTTCTTCTGACACGGCGTTCGGTTCGAGGGCCAATGCCGGCAGACCCAAGGCCCACGCGGCGACGATCAGGCAAGCGAGACGCCTCACGGCATGCCCTTCCAACGGCGCAGCGCCCATTCGCTGCCGAAACAGATGAGCACGAGCAGAAAGGCCGCAGGCCCAAGGCCGGGCAGGTCAAAGAGTGGCTTGCTCCAGGTGGTGGTGATGGGCACCTGCAAGTGGGGCAGCATGCGGGCGAAGCGATCCAATTCATCCAGCTCTACCACGCGCCCGCCCGTCTGTCGGGCGATGTCCTCCAGGAGGGCGCGATTGACCTGGAGGGAGGCAAACTCTTGGGCCAGCAGATCGACGGTCCATCCGGTTTCTGCGGCGCCAATTCGGTTCCCCTCGGCATCCGTGATCACGGCGTGGACACTATAGCCGCCACTGGCGCGTGACACCAGGGTGGTTTCGAAGACCCCGCTTTGATGGGCAACGGGTTGAGCGTTCAGTCGGATGCTGTCTCCTGCGGGGCGTTGAATTTCAATCTCGGCGAAGACGTTGTCCAGGGGCTGAAAGTCTTTGTCCCGGGCGTAAACGCGCAGACGGACTGCCTGCTGAGCGAGGTCTGCCCCTTGCACCACCTCGACGGATATCCGCTGGGGCACATTGGCGACCAACCAGCGAAGAGTCTGACGCCAGAACTTTTCCATGTCTTCACGCATCTCGGGCGACTGCAATCCCCAACGCCAGACATCACCGATGGGTAGCGCCGCGGACCGACCGTTGCCGAAGCGCTGGACTATCAGGGCGGGGTAGCGGGCGTCACGCTCATCGTCCACCGTGGCGATCACCTGCGCGCCCGGTTTAACGCCGCGGAGGCGATTCAGCACGCGGAAGTCGGGCATTGCCCGTAGTCGCTCGCGTTCGGCCTGCTCGTTGTCGCGCAGACGGGCCCAGGGCTGCAGCCAGCCCCCGCGCGTCAAGGCCATGCGGGTTCGCTTGATCCTGGGACTCTCCGGTAGGCGGTCCAAATAGACCGGCAGGATGCTGCTGATGGGGGTGTGAGCGTACTGGCCCTGTTGAAAGGATTCCTTGCCGCCCAACATCAGGAAGCCGCCACCGCGCTCGGAGACGAAACGACGGATCAGATCCATTTGATCGCGCAGGAAGAACTCGGCTTCGATGTCGTCGAGGATGACGGCGTGGTAGGCGTAGAGTTCTTCGGCCGTGCGGGGAAACCCATCCCGAAGTTCCTCCGCGTCACGGGTGTTCAGACGCACCAAGACCGGCTGATCATACTCCTCTGTCTGCTCCTGGTTTTGCGTGTCATAGCCGCGAAAGAGGGGATTGCTCTGTTCTCCGGCCCGGCCCCGCCAGTCGTACTTGGGTTCTCGCTTGGCCGCCCGGATGAGTCCCACCAGGTGAATCTGTTCGTCTTCTTCGATGGCGCGACGGAGAAACTTGTATTCCCAATTGGGTCTGCCGGTGACGTAGAGGATACGGTAGGGTCCCTCGTCCCGCTTGACCACGACGGTACGCTGGTTGTTGAGCAGGGTGGCTTCCTGGGAACGGTTCTCCTGCTCGGCTGACTCCGCGGGGAGACGCGCTGCGTTGGCGGCGATGGTGTAGAAGAGTACGCCGGCCCGCTGCGGACGCAGACGAAAACGGAAACGCTGCTTGTCGTGCCGTTTTTTCAGCAGCCACTTTTTTGTTTGTACGACCGCGCCGGTGCTGTCTTTCAGATCGACCGAAATCGTCTGGCCGGCAAAGCCTGTCACCGCCACATCCGCCTGGATCGTGACGGGGGCATCTTCAAAGGCCGTCTGAGTGACCGAGACATTGGTCACGGCGATGTCTTTGGGAGGGTCTCGGTGGCCGACGACGACCGGATAGACAGGCGGCAAGCCGCTGAGATCATACGCGGGTGTGCTCAGATCGGTCGGGTTGCCGTCGGTCATGAGCAGGATTCCCGCCAAGGGTTTGTCCTGGAAGCGATCCGCAAGAACGCGCAGGTTTGTGCCGATGGCAGAGGCCTGGCCGTCGAAGGCCAACTCGGAAAAATCCAAGGTCCGATGAAGCCGTGAATCAAAGAAGTAGCGGCGAATCTCGAAGTTCTCCGCCAGCTTGGCGAGCCAGCCCGCGGTTTCGGTGTCGAGTGCCTCCCGCAGAAAGTCTCCGCGCCGCTTCGTCTGGCCGACGTCACGGATGGTCATGGTGCTGGAGTTGTCCGCGAGGATGGCCAGGCTATTGGCGCCGGCCTTGGCGCGACGACCGATCCACATGGGCTCGAGCAGCCACAGCGCCAGGATCAACACGCCAAGCGTCTTGAGAGCGAAGCACACCCGGTGGAAGCCGCGCAGCGGGCGTGCACGGCGATAGGACCAGAGCAGGAGAATCAGGGCCGCCAGCAACAGCAATCCGGCGGGGCCCAACCATCGGCTCGTGGGGATCGCAATGTAGGCGATCGGTGCCATCATCGCTTTTCTCCCAATTCCTCGAAGTAGCTGCGGACCCTGTCCGCGTAGCGCTCCGGCACGGGATCGCGATCTATGGGCACGAGGTCGTCGTCGCCCTGCAACTGGGCCAGCTTGTCACCGATCAGTTTTTGCAGCTCAATCAGCGGGCGTGTAATGTGCTCTTGAACCAGGTCCCACTGGGGTTCCTTGCCATGGCGTGTGAAGTCGGACCGCAGCATGCGGGCTCGGTCTCTGACGTTGGCCGCTTCGTTTCGCAATTCGGGCTCGGTCAGCATGTCCTCCACATCCCGCAGTCGTTCCGACCACTGGCGGAAGTTGCCGCCGGTGAAGGGACCGGCTGGGTTGATCTCTGGACCCGTCGCACCACCACCAGGGTCTCCACCGATGGCGCGTCCGTCCGCCCAGGTGCCCGCGCGGACAGCGTCGCGGGGCGTCCCCCCGGCCTGTGCCGGTGACCTCTGCCCCCGCTGTCCCCGGCCTCCCTGGCCTCCCTGGCCTCCCTGGCCTTGTCCTCGAGCCTGTTGCTGTCCCTGACCCCTTTGGCCTTCGCCCTGGCCTGGTTGTTGCCCCTGGCCACCTTGGCCTGGTTCCTGGGCCTGTTCTTGTCCCTGGCTACCTTGGTCACCGGCTTGAGCCTGTTGCCGGCCCTGCCGCGGGGTATTCTCACCCCCCGTCCCACGTTGAGCGGATGCGAATTCGTCGGGACGATTGGGGTCATTGGGGTCGTCCGCTCGCCTGCGACCCGTCACCTGGTCGATCAGTTCACCAAGTTCCGCTCTGGCCTGTCGCAGGGCCTCGGCATCATCGCCGAGCACGCTACGGGCGGCCTCCTCCACGCCCCGGCTCATCCGTTCGATGCCTTCGCCGGCCGGACGTTCCGATTCGAAGGCCTGTGGCAGGAAGTTCCGTCTCAGCAGTTCTCCGGTGATCTCGAGGGCGCTATCGATGTTGCCGGTGGTTGCTTCCCGCAGGGTATCGTAGAGCTTTCGGGACAGCAGAGGCTCGGAGATCTCCGAGAGGTCACTCAGCTCCCGCATCTGCTCCAGCAGGTCCTTCGTTTTTTGCTGCTGGTCGCCCACCCGGCTGGCCAATTCCCTGTTCTTGCCGGCATCGGCAAGGCTCTTGCGGTCGGGGTCGATCTCTTCGGCTATTTCCTCGGAGATCTCCTGTTGCCGTCGGTCCAGCGCTTGGACCTGGTCGCGTAGCTCGCGCATCTCTTCGACAAACTGGCTCGAGCTGCGCCGGCGAAAGTCATCCCGTAGTTCCTCCAGTTGACGCTGGGCCCGCGTAGTGGAACTGATGGCCTCGGAGACATTTCCCTGCTCCAACTGCTCGGTGGACTGCTGCATCCGTTCGCGGGTCTCGTTGAGCCGTTGCCGCGCCTCGGCCATGCGCTGCCGGTTCTGGGACTGATCCATCCGCTGCTGCAACTCGTCGACATCACGGAGGGCCTCGATCTGCTCTTCCCGCAGGCGTTTGAGTTCCCGCCGAATCTCCTCTTTCTCCTCCTCGGTCCGGGCCTGTCGCAGGGCGGCCTCGGCCTCCTTGAGCTTCTCGGCCATCTCATGTTGGCGCCGCGCCAGCGTTCGTAGCCGGTTGTGAACTACGAGTTCCTCGCGCTGCGTCGCCTGCGCTTGGGACTGCGCGAGGCGCTGGCTCTCGTAGCGGTCCTCCTCTTGGGTCAGCTCCAATTGCCGCAGCTGTTCTTCGTAGCGGGCGGAGCCGCCTCCACCGCCGCCGCCACCCCCCTGGGCGCGGGCGATCTGATGCTCCCGTGCCCGCAGTTTGAGCAGTTCCTGGTAGGCGGACTGTTCCTGACTCAGGGCGGGCGCCAGTTCTGAGGCCTGGCCCGCTTCCGCCGCCTGGCTTAGATGGCCCAGTGAGCCTTCCATGTAATCCATTGCCGTCCGCAGGGCGTCGAGGGCGGCAGGATCTTCCGCCTCGGCCTGGGCGGCTTCGGCCTGGGCCAAGGCGTCGGCTTGAGCGTCGCGCACCACCTCCAGGTCTTCCCGGAAGTCGTTCGCGTCACGGGCGCGGTCCAGCTGCTGCTTCACATTCCAGGTCGCGATGATGATCTCTTTTTGTAACTGCGTCAGCTTTTGGCCGGGCGAGTTCCGTTGCTGACCGCTTGGGCCGCCCTGTTGATTGCGGTCATTCTGTGAGGCGGGGCTCTCGCGGAAGATCTCATCGAAGGGACGTATCTCCGCGAAGTACATGTCACTCACCGTCCGCCGCGCCACGCCCCCGGGGCCAATGTCCTCCGCCCAGAAGTGGTAGGTGAGCAGTTGATCGGGCTGGGCATTCACATCCTCCAACGCCAACAGGTAGCGCAGCGTCTGCTGCTGCCCTAGGTCGGTCGTCGAGGCGCCCAGAGAGAGGGTCTCGGTTTGGCCTCCGGCCAGCGTAAAACTGAGCCCATAGTCAGTCAGCCCGTAGTCGTCTGTGATCTGGGCCTCCAATGTCAGTTCCTCCAGGGGGGAGGTCACGATGTCCCGATTGGGGAAGAGGGGTTTGAGATCCGGGGGCAGATTTGTGTGTACTTCGACACCGAAGCGAGGGGGCATCTTGTTCTTTAGTCCCCGCGCGTCGGTGAGATGGAGGTGGTAGCGCTCGGAGCGTTGGGCTGTGAAGGCAGTCGTGTAGACGTTGGGGTGTTCCGCGCTGACAATCAGTTCGACCGGTGGCCCCTCCTTGGGGACGAGTTGGGCTACGGCAACGGGTTTGTTCAGCATGAAAGTCAGCGTCACCTCGGAACCTTCCACCACGCTCACGCGGCGCGTGTCGGCGATCAGTTTTTCGGCCAGCTTGGTGTAGGCCGGATAGACGATCTTGGCATCGGCACGCGTCAAAGCGGGATGCTCGATGACCTTGATCCGGTAGTCGCGTGAACGGCCTTCGGCGAACTCGATATGATAGACCATGTTGGAGGTGACTTCCGGAACGATGCCGCCGAACACCGGATCGTTCAGGTTCTTTGCGAGGCTGACGCGCAGTAACTCTTCCTCATCGTCGCCGTAGACCAGCGCAGCGGCGCTGGGCACCAGATCGTCGAAGCGGGCCACGATCACCACCGGGGCGCCCAGTTCGACGGTGGTGTCACCCGGGCTCACGGTCACGGAATAGTCTCGTTTGGCCAAGACACCCCGCTGGACGGGCGGCAGCAGGGAGAAGGCCGGCAGCAACTGAGCCAGGACGAAGAAGAGCAGCGCCAGCGCCGCGAGTCGGCCCAGTTTCGCCCACACCAGGGTCCCGGTGGGGACACTCTTTACCCAGTCATGGGAGGTGGCATGGACGACGGCTTCTCTGATCAGTCCTTTTTGTAGGTATCCAAATTCGCCATCCGCCGCCTGCGGGCGCTGCTCGATCGCGGCGCGGATCATGGCCTTGAGATCGGGATGAGACTGTTCAATGCGTCGGGCCACGTCAGCGTAATCGGGCTGCATGGCTTTTGATCGGATGAGCACCCGTAGCGTGCCGAGGAGTGTTGCAGCGCACAGGACGGCCATCGCCCAGAGAGAACTCCATGCCCATAGCCAATGGACCCCGATGAGCAGCAGACCCAGGACTGCCGCCACCAGCCAAATGAGACCGAGACCTCGGGCGAGAAACAGGCCCTTGCGACGTTTCACCAGCGGTTCGAGTTGTTCACGCAAGAGGTTTTCGATCATGTCGGTTCTCCCGGAATCAGCGGCACCGGCCGTGTGAGCCAGCCGGCCAGCCAAATTTCTATCAACAGCGCCACCAACAGAATCAGCACGATGCGACGCCAAATCTGCTGCTGGGATTCGATCTCTGTGCGGCCGGTCAGCAGTCGGGTCTGTTCGGTTTCACGGATGACGTCTTCAGGGGCGCCGGCGAGACGCACCCCCAGTTTTTCGAGGTCGTCGAGCGCTAGGGGGGCGGTCCGGGATTCTTCCGTGGGCAGGTTCACCGCAAAAACGCGACTCCCAGACGCTCCGCCAAGTTGGTAGAGGCCGGGAAGATCGGTTTCGGAAAAATGCTCCCAGCCCTCCTCGATGGGGACCCGCGAGTCATCCGGCTTGCGAACCTCCGGCCGCGGAGATCCGGTGAGAACGTCGCGGGGCAGGGGGACGGCATCCCCGATCGCGTACTGTGACTCGCGGGCGGCCATGACGCCGCTATACTCCAGGATGGAATAGATGAGCGAGACAAACTTAGAGGAGAGGGCCAGATCACTGTCCCCTGGATGCCAGGCGGCGGTCCACACCAGCAGTTTGCCCTTGCCGACGCTTACCTCAAACCAGGCGGGGTCACCGGTGTCAAAATGGGCCAAGACCCGCGCCCCCAGATCCTCCGGTAGCGTGACGCGCCGATGCCGCCAGAAGTGGATGTGGGTGAAGTCACCGAAACGTGGTTCGGCAAAGGGGACCAGCAGCGGATGCGAGAAATCCATCCGGCCCAGCATACTGTAGTGGCCCGTCCCGGTAGACGCCTCTTCCTCTTCCGCCTGGAGGTCGTTGCGGCCCGTGAGATGGGCCAGCGTCTCGATGTCGGCGGGGGCCTTGAGGACCAGCCAGAGGGTCCGTCCCGAATCGAGGTAACGACGCAGAGCGGCCTGGCCATTCCCCACCACCGGCTCCGTCACGACGACCATTTGGGCGTCTTCGATGTCGATCGTGGGGAAGGGGCGGTGGCTGGGCCGAGCCAAGACGCGTATGTTGAGACCATTATCGGCCTCTAGGGCCCGCCGCAGATAGTATAGCATGCCTTGGGGATCGTTAGGGTCATCGGGGCCGAGGTAGACGATGTTCGTCGAACGTTCCAGCGGGGGGGCGATATAGAGCGTATTGTCGAAATCATGATCGTCGCCGGTCAGGACAAGAGCGTGTCCCCCGGATGATCCCGGTGGCTGTGGTACACGCACGACGGTGCTCTGGCCCGGCATGACGGTGACATGGGCCACTTCTTCACCCATCTTGTCGCCGGCGGTGTTGCTCCAGCTCAATCCGAAATGATCGGTGACGGCGTCCGATGAGTTGCCGACGCGGACCCGAATATGCCCGCCCGTCCCCGCACTGCCGCTGTCTTGACTTGTGACAAGCTGTAGGCTCGCGTTTGTCTTGCCGCCTGCTTTCAGTTGTTTGACGGTCAGTCGGGTGTCTGAGGGCCATTCATAGGCATGGAGGGCCTCCAAGAGGCAGCCCTCCTGCAGGTCACTGATCAGAATGATTTCCTGGCCACTCGGCACGGATTCATCGTCGACGTCGTCGTCCTCCAGAGTCTCGGCGGCAATGACCAAGGCCTGGCCGAGGTGGGTCCCACGCCAACTGGGCCGCAGTTCTTTCAGGTGTTCGGCGACCGCGGGCAGCCGCTGGTCGGCCTCCAGTTGGTTCCACTCTTCGAAGCCGATCAAGGTTTGCGTGGTTTGGTCGAAGCTCATCACGCAGACGCGGTCCTCCGGGGTTGCCTGTTCCAATTCGACCTGGGCAGCCTCCAAGGCCTGCGTCCAAAGGTCCGCGCGTCGCATGGAGCCACTGGTATCGATAAGCAGCACGATCTGTCGGCCCTGACGCAGGCTCCGCTGCGGAAGCGAGCCTGGGAAGAAAGGGCGGGCGAAGGCGAAGGCCAGCAGGCAGACCACGAGACATCGAAGCAGCAGCAAGGGCAGATTTTCCAAACGGCTGCGTCGCTGAAAGCGGGGCGGCGTCGGGCGGAGAAACATGAGCGTGCTAAAGGTGACTCGAGTCCGGGTGGAGCGCCGGATCAAGTGCAGCAAGATGGGAACACCGACGGCAGCCGCGCCTGCCAGGAATAGGGGGAAAAGAAAACTCATGCCGAACTCCTGGCCTGGGCGTGGACGTTGGGTCGTATTTGCTTGCGCCGCCGGCTACGGCCCTGCAGGAATTCCATGAGGGCCAAATCGAAGGGCCGGTCCGTCGCAAACAAATGGTAATCAATCCCCAGTTTTTGGCAGATGGACTGCGCCTGCGCCAGGTGTTTGTCCAGCCGCTGACGATAGGCTTGCTGCGCCGATCGAGGATCCACGTACATGTCCTGTCCGGTCTCGACATCCTCGAATAGGGCGGGTACGTCGAAGGAGAAGTTCAACTCCGCCGGGTCCAGGATGTGGAAGAGCACCACATCGTGCCCCTCCGCACAGAGGGCCCCAAGATCCTGTTCCAGCCGGTCAATCGAAGTCAGCAGGTCAGAGATCAACACGACGATACCGCGTCGCCTCAGTAGCTGGGCAATGCGTTGCAGTGGCGGTCCCAGGTTGGTGCTGCTGCCCTGGGGATCGCCTTCCAGCGCCAACATCATGCGGTGGAGGAAGCTCGGTCGATTACGGGCGGGCATGTACTGGCGAATCTGCTCATCAAAGGTCGCCAAGCCGACGGCGTCGCCCTGGGTGAAGAGAAAGCGGGCGAGCGTCGCCGCCAGCGTGCCGGCATACTGTGACTTGTTGTACGCCAGAGATCCGTAGCCCATCGAACGGCTGTGATCGACGAGCAGGTGGCAACGTAGGTTGGTCTCGTCTTCGTACTTCTTGATATAGAGGCGGTCGCTCCGCGCGTAGAGTCGCCAGTCGATGTAGCGGGGGTCGTCACCGGCCGTGTAGGCCCGGTACTCGGTGAACTCGGAGGAGAAGCCGTGATAGGGGCTGCGGTGAATGCCGCGCCAGAAGCCTTCCACGATCACCTTGGCGCGCAACTCCATCGATTTGATCTTCATCAACGAAGCCGGGTCGATCAGGCCCGTCTTGGCCGAGCCTGTCCCCGGCGCGCGGGTTTGTCTCGCTGACGAGCTCACCTGCCTTGGTCCGCCGGAACCGCCTCGAGCAGGCGGTCAATGAGATCTTCAATATCCACACTTTCCGCCTCGGCGCGGTAGTTGATCAGCACGCGATGCCGCAGGACCGGGTGCGCCAGGGCCTCGATATCTGCAAACTTGACGTGGGTCCGGCCGTCCAGCAGGGCACGTACCTTGGCCCCCAAGACCATGTACTGGGAGGCCCGCAATCCGGCACCCCAGGTCACCCAGTCGTTGATGAAGTCGGGCGATTTCTCCTGTCCGGGTCGTGAGGCCGCGGCCAGGCGCACGGCATAGCGCACGACGTCCTGGGCGATGGGGACCTTGCGGACCACGCCGTGAAAGCGGATCAAGTCTGCGCCGCTGAAGACCGATTGGATGGGCTCAGGGTCGGTGGTCGTGATCTGAGACACCACGGCGATCTCCTCTTCTTCCGGGAGATAGCCTATGCGCACGTTGAACATGAACCGATCCAATTGCGCCTCGGGAAGGGGGTAGGTCCCTTCCATCTCGATGGGGTTTTGGGTGGCAAAGACGAAGAAGGGCTCGCTTAACACATGTGTGATCCCCACGGCCGTGACCTGATGCTCCTGCATCGCTTCCAGCAGGGCCGCCTGCGTCTTCGGGGGGGTACGGTTGATTTCATCGGCCAGGATCATGTTGGCGAAGATAGGACCCTCGACGAAGACCATGCGGCGATGTCCCTGCGTCTCCTCCAGGATCTCCGTACCGGTAATATCCGCAGGCATGAGGTCCGGGGTGAATTGAATCCGTTGGAAGGTCAGGTCAAAGAGTTGGGCCAAGGAGCTCACCAAGAGGGTCTTGGCCAGGCCTGGCGCGCCGGTCAGCAGGCAGTGTCCCCCAGCCAACACCGCGATGAACAACTGCTCGATGACGTCGTGCTGGCCAACGATTACCTTGGAGAGTTCGGCCCGCATCTTCTCGCGGGCCTCTTTGATCTCCTCAACCGCCAAGCGCTCGGATTCGTACTGCTCAGTCGTCAAGGGTCATTCCTTTCTTTTGTGGGTCCATGGGTCTGTGGGTCCGTAGGTCTGTGGGTCAGTAGGTCCATGGGTCAGTGGGTCATGGCGTAGAACACGATGTTGATCCCCATGGGGTAGGCCTTCTTCTCGGAGAACTCGTGGAAGTACCACTTGTCCACGCCCTCCTCCTCCCAGCCGTCACCTAGATCGGTGTTGTGACAGATGATGGCCATCATGCGGCCCTCGTCGTCGTAGAGGGCCTTAAAATGAACCTCCTGGGCGTCATATCGTTCCCAGGTGATGCCCTGGCTACGACCCCGAAGTGCGTCGCCGATGTTGGGGATCTGCGGTTTCTCCTTGAGATCAAACACGGCATGGAAGATGGGGTGGCTCAGCGGAAGTTCTTCCGGAACGCGATTGGGGAAGACCCGCGAAATCTCATACTCGAAGTTTTGCCACTCCCGCTCCCCCCAAAAATCATCGACCATGAGAAACCCGCCGTTGAGTAGGTACTGCCGTAAGGCGGTCACCTCGTCCTCCGTAAACCTTAGACTCCCCGGCTCCACAATATAAATGAAGGGATAGTTAAAGAGTTCAGGATCGGTCAGTTCGAGAATCAGGCCGTTGGGATTGACTTCCATGGCGGTCAATTGGTGCAGGCGATAGGAGAAATTGAGATCGCTGTCGGGATAGTCTGTGGCCCAACGCCCCCAACGACCGCGTCCGCGCCAACCCCGCCCGGAAGACCAGCGAATGCGGACGAAGGTGAAGACGTCCTCCGCGAATTCCGCGTCGGGTTCCCAATAGGGCACACCTGCCCGGTAGTCGTAGCGATAGTTCTGGGCCAGCGACAAAGTCAGGCCCATGATCACGAGCAGCAAGAGACCGCCCAGAAAGATGGGTCGTTTCACAGCGTATCCTCCTGAATTGTCGGTGAAACAGGTTCTTCGTCCGGCTTAGCGGCGGGGGGGGGCTCCTTGGCCTTGTCGCGCATTTTCAGCAGCAGTCGATGGGCCTCGCGAAATCGTGGCGCATCGGCCAGCGTTTCGAGCAGATAGCGTTTGGCGGCGCCGGGATCCTCCTCTTGCAGGATGCGGGCCAGACGAAAGTTGACCTCGGCCGGATTGGCCGGGTCGAGGAGCAGCAGACCTTGGTAGAGGGCAACCGCCTGTTCATGGCTCCCCAAGGCTTCATGCGCCTGTCCCATGCGCCAATGCACGGTGCTGAGCAGGGGATAGACCGCCTGGTATTTCTCCCCATACGCGACGACCTGCTGCCAGTTTTGCTGTTCCATACCCAGTTCCATCAGCCGCGTGTAAGCCGTCGCCGCGTCCGAGGAGCGGGAGGCCCATTCGTTCAGAATGCGGGCCTCTTGACGGGTCTCACCCAGGGTGCGGTGAACTTCGGCGAGCAGGGCATAGGCGTTGCCTGCGCCGGTGTCCTCCGGGTAAAGGGCAATCAAGGTGGCGAGTGCCGCTTTGGCGTCGATCCACTCTCTCTGTCGCACCAGATGCCTGACGTGGATGCGCAGCGCCCAGAGGCTGTCCGGATGTTTGGTCAACCACTGGGTGACGGACTCGGGATCGCGGGGATCGACTTGATCGCGCTCGGGTTGATACCAATCGGCATCTTCGGCCAGACTCTCGGCTCTCCCGCGGGCAAACTCTGCAAAGCGCTCTTCAAGCTGTTCGAGAGGCTGGGTCTGCCGCGCGAGGGTACTGTTGATCTCCCGTCCTTTTCCGAGGTCGGCGAGGATGGCCTTGAGCGTATCCAGTCCGAAATTCTCGATCAGGAATTCTACCACCAGAGAAGACTGGTAGTAGGCAAACTGTAGCTGCGCGGGACTACTCGGGCTGATAAAGGCACGACTGAGCTGACTGATGGGGATCAGTTCGGATCCGAGGATCATGCGGCGGTATTCCGGGTTCATGTGCTGACCACAGGTGGCATCCCGCTGAACCTCCTCGTAGACAGAGATGCCCTCACTGAGCCAACGGGGCATCTTGTTACGCGTCAGGTTAAGTGTGATGACGTGACAGAACTCATGCCACAAGGTGGATTCCCAATTGGCCAAGGTCTCCCGCTTGGGGCTGTTGGCCGTGATCACGTTGCCGAAACAGACGCCCAGGAACTCTCCGCCCCCGAGCGTGCCAAAGGTGCGAATGGCAAAATCCTGTTGGCGATTAAAGAGTTCTACCGTGACCGGCTGCTCCAATTGGAGTCCATACTTCTTGCAGAGCGTAGACTTGGCCTCCTGAAGTAGACTCAGGACCCTGTCTCCGTAGATCTCCGCTTCGCGCCGCTCCATCTTCAGTACGATGCCCTCTCCGGACATGACCTTGAATTCGGCCAGCTTGTCCTGGAGGTTGACCAGATTGAAGGCCTTGACATTGTATGGGTCCTGCTCGTAGACCTCATTGGCTAGGTCCCAACCCCGTTCCTCGTCTCCCAGTCGCAGGAGGTCTTCGGCCAACTGTCCCTTCGCAGGCAGATAGTCCCGGTCGAACGCCAGCGCCTGACGCTGATAGGCGGCGCCTTCGGCAAACCAATAGCGTTGGGAAAGTTTCCTGCCGATGAGATAGTCGACACGGGGATTGTCGGGCCAAAACCTCAGCGCGTGGGCCCGGCAGCCCTTGACGTCGTTGGGTTCGTTGGTCAGGTGCGCCAGAACCGTCCGGTAGGCCCAGGCATCGGGATGGTGGGGATTCACATCGGTGACTTGATCGAGGAGTTCCCGTGCGCCGGCATAGTTCTCACAGTCGATCTGATGTTCGGCCAGGAGCACCAGCGCCGCGGCGTGGCGAGGATTGACCGAGAGCGCGGCATCCAGCGCCTGGATCATCGCCTGACGATCACTCTGATAGAAGGCCTGCGCCAAGCCGCAGTAGGCATCCGGAGCATCGCCAAAGCGCTTGATCGCGCGCGCATATTCCTTTGACGCGAGGTCATAATCCTCCTTGGCCAGGGCCAAGGCACCCACGGCCAAATAGGCATTGTGACAATTCGGATCGTTTTTCAGGGCGCGGTAGTAGAATTCATCCAGTATCAGGCGTGGCTCGCCCCCTAGGTGCAGGAGTGACTCGCCGACGACGACCAGGTCTAAACTCTCCATGGATTCGATTCGGCGGATGGAGGCGATGCGGTAGATGGTCTGCAGCATCTCCGCGGCCTGCTCTTTCTGCCCAGTCTGCGTGTAGACGGTGTGGGCCAGCTTGAGCGCCCGGAAGGCGTAGTTGGGCACGACGTTGTCAATCTCTTTGGCCGCGTCTTCATATCGGCCCAAGGCCAGGAGTGACTTCACCATCAAGATGGACCAGTCAATCCCGTACCTTCTCTCCGCGAGAACGGCACGGGTGGATTCCAGGCACTGTTCATACTGTCCCGTTCTGAACTGCCGGCGGGAAAGCTTGATATCGGCGGCTCGAGTCGAACCGGCCCATCCGGACAAGACTGCCACGCAGCTCAAGAGCAGAACGCTCTTCCAGAGCCGTGCACGCTCTATGCAGTTGGACGCAACCCTGTTTCTATCCGCCTTATTGCCCATAGGCCAGATCGCCCCTCGTGACGTCAGGTGTTGTCTAAAATATTCCTACAGTGAGCCCGTCTAAGGCGGCGTCCCCCTCTGGGTGACCTCATGCGTTCGGTCTCGGGTGGACAGAACACGACGACGAACACTTGCGACGCATCAAGCCATTTCAATTGCAACTCCATGCAACGAACGCATTTATATTATTATGGTGTTTGCGTGCAAACACTGCAAGGCCTATTTTACGGGGTGCAGAGTCCAATCACGCTTGATATAGTCACTGATAGCTTGGTGGTCGCCCATGGCAATAGGTCACACATTGCCGGGAGGATGCACCGCGGGCCTAGCCAAGGAGAACAACGGTTTAATATTGCAGACTTCGAGAGGAGGGTCGAGGCTCTGTCTGACAACTCGGGCTGGAAGAGGAGTAAGGCATCGCGATGCTGTTGCCGCGCGAAAAGGAGACAGGCATGAAATCAAACCAAGCACGAGGAAAGCGCGGCCCGGTCGTCACCCGCCGTCGCTTCATACGGGGGTCGGTCTCGACCGGCTTGACGACGCTTCTGGCGACGCGGCTGTCGAGCCCTAGGCTGGGGGTTCCGACAGAATCCGGGTGGGCCTTGTCGGCTGCGGCGGCCGGGGCATCTACGCCGGCATCGGTGACTGCGCCCCATCCTCACGCGGCGTACAGTTGACGGCCATCGGAGATCTCTTTCCCGAACGCGTCGCCCAGGCGCCCGAGAAGATCAAGGCGAACCTGCTGCGGCACGAGCTACCGGTCGATGACATCTATCTCGTCACGGAGGAGACAGCTATGACCATATGAGCGTTGAGTATGAGTATCCGGGCGGCGTGCGCGTCACACACCTCGGCCGTCAGATGGATCAATGCACGAATCGCAGCAGCATCACCCTTCAGGGCAGCCGTGGGAGGGCCACATTAGACTTCGGCCACGCCAAGATCGGGAGACCAGCCCTTCCAGTATGATAGCCGGAGGGTGCAACCGGCTATCCAGCAGTATGCCGATATGATCGCCACCATCCGAAGCAACGAACCCATCAACGAAGGCCGTCAGGTGGCTGAATCCACCATGACAGCCATCCTGGGCCGTATGAGTGGCTATACCGGGCGTGCGCTCAAATGGGATTGGGCCATGAACAGCGCAAAGCTCGACCTCAGTCCACCGACTCTGGCATTTGGCGACCTGCCGGAAAGACCCGTTGCCATTCCCGGCGTCCGAAAGTTGATCTAGCCAGGCTTGGCCTGGACAATCGGTGACAAAGCATTTTCCGGTGGACGCCCGACGCTTGCGTGCTCACCCATTGTGACAATCGGGCGTTCGACCGACACGGGATGCTGCGCCATGAACTCCAGCCATTCGCCGTGGCTCAAACTCAATGCGCTTCGGTCGTTCGATCGGTCGCGGGTCCTTGCTTTGTCTGCTCATTGACCACCTCATCCACTTTTATACCCAGCGTCTGGGCGCGTTTCTCCCAGCGCCGTCGCGCCAGGGCCTGCATGTCTTCTTCCTGGTCCATCTCATCGACGATCTCTTCTCCCAAAAGGGTCTCTACCACGTCTTCAAAAGTGACCAGGCCGTTCGTGCCGCCATATTCGTCGACCACCAGTGCGATGTGCTGTCGCTTGTCGAGAAAAGTCTCCAGGAGGGCCGAAATCGGCATCTCCCGCGGGACCACCATGATGTCCCTCTTCAGGGTCTTGAGTTGGGCCTCACCGCGATTCTGCGCCTTGAAGAGCAGCACGTCGTCCTTGAGGACGAAGCAGTTCGCATCGTCGATGTCCACCTTGTACAGAGGCAGCCGGGAAAACTGCGTTTCACCGGCCAGGGCCTCAGTCACGGTCATGTCTTCGGGGAGGCCGACGATGACGGTCCGCGGTGTCATGATATCCTTGGCCTTCAGGGATCGGAGCCGGAACAGATTGCGAATGATCCCCGATTCGTGTTGGTCGATCTGTCCCGATTGTTCGCCGATGCCGGCCAGGGCGATGAACTCGTCACGGCTAAAGACAGGTAGATTCCTTCGTCCAGCGATCAGCTTGGTCAATCTTTCCGAGATCCAGATTAAGGGGTAGAGCGCCCGAATGAGCCCGCGCACGAAGAGGCTGGTGGGGCCGGCGAGATTTCTCCAGTGGAGAGCACCCAGGGTCTTGGGGATGATCTCGGAGAGGAAGAGGATCAGCAGCGTCATGACTGCAGAGAAGAGTCCGAACCAGGCACTGCCGAAGACCAGGGTTGCCTTGGCCCCGGCGCCAATCGCGCCCACGGTGTGGGCAATGGTGTTCAGAGTCAGGATCGCTGCCAGGGACTGGTCGACTTTTTCCTGTTTGAGGCGCTGCAACAGGGCCGCCTGTTGCGGTTGTTTTTCTTTCAGTCCGGCAATGTAGGAGGGCGTGATGCTCAAGAGAACGGCCTCTGCCACAGAACATAGGAAGGAGACGATCAGTGCGAGCAGCACAAAGACGATCAGTAGCACGACGTCCGCACGGGTGGGTACGTAGTCCACAGGCGGTGCCTGCGAGGGCCCTTCGCCGCCCAAGGCCGTGGTGACCGGCATGAACACCATGGCGAAGAGGATCGATAGTCGGATACAATTGAGCATCCCGTTTCTTAGAATGTCCTAATCTCCTTCATCGATCTCTAACGTAGTGTCTGAGAGAGGGTTTGTCCAACAAATCGAGGACGGTGTCGATGCGCCGACGGTAGAGGGTACCGCCGATGTCGGCCAGCACATAGGCCCCCGTCTCGGCCCGGTGACTTCGGACGCGACACCGGCCGTTGCGAACCCAGCGCCACGAATTCGTCGACTGCCAGACCGCGCGGGTCATCCAGGGCACGCAGCCGCTCTTCAAACTGTACTCGTCGACTGACCCGCGGCAGGACGCCGTCGCAGACACAGGGCCTAAAGGGCCGTCTCTTGGATGGGTTGAGTCTTCTGACGCAGGAACCTCGTGACAGAGTACATCGACAAGCCGATGTGGGTCAGGGTCGGCAACATTGCCGAGATGCCGATGATGATGCCAAAATAGACGTTCCGCCAGTGCCTCAGAGGGTTGCGGAGCGCCGCCTCCAGACGCCCTCCATACTCGGCCGTACGTTCGGCGAGGGATTCCGGGCTGAACTGGATGTAACTGACCAGCCAGCCCGAGACGGAAAAGACCATGAGAATCCATCCTGTCGCGATGACGGCAATGACCAGATCGATGCCCAGATGGAAGAGGTAACTCCGAGTCGAGATGGTCCGCAGGGCACGCCGGGCGATCCATATCGTCACAAAGAAGGAGAGGGAATCAAAGACCGCTCCAAAGAACCCGACAGGGAACTGCAGTAGGAAGTAGTGAACCGGTTCCTCTCTGAGTTCCCCGGGGTAGGCCGTGAGAAGGGCCCACCAATAGCAGAACATGTTCAGCCCCATAAAAAAGATGAACAGGCTGACAAAGAAGGCCCGCAGATCTCCGCGCCGTTCCTCGTAGTATCGCAATAGGTAGGCCAGGGTCTGCCGCCAAATGGAGACAAACGTTATTTCAGTGGACTCGCTTTGCATCACATCTCCGCGCGCTAAGGTTTAGGAAGGAGGTCGGCTAAGAGTTTTGGTCGTCGGTTCCCCCTGCGCAAGGTGCTCAGTCCTAAAAAAAAGCAGGACTACAACCCCAAAGTATACCGAAATTGCCGAAAAAATGCAACCCTGTTTGCGGGTATGCGCGGCTATCGGGGGCTCCTATCTTGGCCGTTATCCGAGGCGTAATCGCTCTCCTCAGATGTATCGATCCGGAGGTGCACCGCACCGAGGCTGCATGCCAGATGACAGGAGAGCGTCGACTTTCCGGTTCCGGGCAACCCACCAAACATAAAAAGCACGATCTCGCCTTATGTGTCCTTAAACCGGCTGCTTAACGGTCCGCAGATAGGGCTTCACCGTTTTCCACCCATTAGGAAACATTTTTTCGGCCTCTTCATTGGAGACCGACGGTACGATGATGACATCCTCGCCGTTCTTCCAATTCGCAGGCGTCGCCACCTTGTGTTTCGCCGTGAGCTGCATGGAATCGAGCACGCGCAACACCTCGTCAAAATTTCGTCCGGTGGTCATGGGATAGGTGATCGTCAGCTTGATTTTCTTGTCGGGTCCGATGATAAACACCGAGCGCACCGTGGCATTGGCCGCCGCCGTACGCCCCTGAGAGGAGCCTGCTTCGTCGGCTGGGAGCATGTCGTACAGCTTGGCCACCGCCAGGTCAATGTCGCCAATCATCGGGTATCCCACCTTGTGACCCTGGGTCTCTTCGATGTCTTTGCTCCACGCCGCGTGGTCCGTCACGGGGTCGACGCTCAGGCCGATGATCTTGCAGTTCCGCTTGGCAAACTCCGCCTCCAGGCCGGCCAAATAGCCCAGTTCGGTGGTGCAGACCGGTGTGAAGTCCTTGGGATGCGAGAACAAGACGCCCCAGCTATCGCCCAGCCACTCGTGAAAGTCTATCCGGCCTTGGGTTGTTTCGGCGCTAAAGTTGGGGGCCTCATCGTTGATTCGTAGCGACATCGTGTATCTCCTTTAGTCAAAAGTGCTTCGGTTCAATGGCAGTAGTTTACCACGTAGCGCAGATAAAGAAACTCCTTTTTCAACAGGGGAATTGTGGCCGGACATGCGCGTTTCGGGCAGAAGCCACATGTCCGAGTCTAAACGTCCATCATTCGTATAGGTCCATGATGTCACTCCTTGCAAGTTCGACGAGGTAGTCTGCGATTCTCCGGGTCAGGTCGTCCAGGAAGGCCTTTCCCTTCTCGGCGCTCGCCCGGCGGGGGTCACCGACTCCCGTATCCACGGTGGCCTTGACCCAGTCTCGTTGCGCCCACACCCACCCCTCCTGCAGCCCCTGCAGCTTAAAGCGCCGGCTGGCACCGCTTCCAGCTTCCGCTAGGGGTAAGACCAAATCTGCGGCGATGGACATCATGACGCTGGTCTCCATCTCTCCCGCGTGGTCTCCCGGTTCCTCGAAGTACCTCCCGCCGTCGAGCACTTGGTACCAGTTGATGGCACTCAAGAAGAGCTGGGGATAGTCGGGTTGGATCTCACGGATCATCTGGCGAAAATCATTGCCGCCGTGCCCGTTCAGAACAACCAGTTTCGCGAAACCCTGACGTGACAGTGACGCGACGACATCGCGAAGGACCGATGCCTGCGTGCTCGGATTCATGTTGATGTCGAGCCTGATGTCCAACTGTCCGGTGTTGACACCAAAGGGTACCGTGGGGAGCACGATGACCTTGACGCCTCTCTCCCAGGCGATCCGCGCCGCCTCCGCGGCGATATGGTCAGATTCGATCACATCGGTGCCATAGGGAAGGTGGTAGTTGTGCGCTTCTGTCGCCCCCCAGGGCAGCACGGCGACGGCGTAGTCCGTGTTCTTCACCGTTTTCCAGTGTGTCTCTGCTAGCACGTAGGGGCGTGAGGGCATGGGGTCTCCCGTCTTTTATTCGTGGGTGGTAGATTTCCTGAGGTCGCGCTAGGGAAACTCCCGATTCACAACCTCTGCCTTGAAACGAGCGACGGCCTGTTGAATGATCTCCCCGATTTGGGCGTACTGTTTGGAGAAGGACGGCCAGTAGTCTCCGATGCCCAGTGCATCGTTGACGACCAAGACCTGGCCGTCACATGCCGGACCGGCGCCAATGCCAATCGTGGGGATCTCTATCGATTCGGTTATGCTTTGCCCGAGGTTCGCGGGAATGTGCTCGAGCACCATTAGAAACGCGCCCGCGGCAGCAATTTGATGGGCTTCGTCCATGATTCGTTTGGCGTCGGCGGCCTCATTTCCCACTTGTTTAAAGTTGACCGCCGTCTGCGGCGTGAGCCCCGTGTGGCCTACGACGGCTACGTCATTCGCCACCAGATGCTCAATCTCCTCAATGTGCGGACCTTCCAGCTTGACGCTGTCGGCGCCGGCCTCGAGGAGCAGCCTGGCATTGCTCAAGGCGAACTCGGGGCTTTCATAGCTCTGGTAGGGTAAATCACCGATGATGTGGGTATGGGTCGCGCCGCGTCGCACGGCGGCCACGTGATACTGCATATGGTCCATCGTCACATGGCATGTGCTGTTGAATCCCATTTCAACCATGCCTACCGTGTCTCCGACCAGGATGATGGGAACGCCACTTTTTTCGAGGTAGCGTGCGATGGGACAGGTGTAGGCCGTTAACATGGCGATGGGCTCTTTCCCTTTCATGGATCGAATAGTTTGTGTGTCTAGCTTCACATGACACTCCAATCAACAGGAAGATTGCTACGGTCGGGCTGTGGCATCGACACCCGGATAACAAGTTATCCGGGTCGGGGCCAATAAAAACCAAGACCCTTTGTTGAGGGCGGGGCTATTTTGTGATGACTCGTACGCGATGGCTGAGGGTATCGCCGACGAAGATAGATCCATCTCTATCCAGGTAGATCCCGTGCAATCGGGCCATCCGGCAGCGTAGAGGGTCTCCTTCGGGGCCATCCCCTTTTTCGCCTGTCCCCGCGATCAGGCGGAGCGTGCCGTCTGTCCTATCAATCATGCGGACGCTGTGGCTCTCCGTATCGGCGAGATAGATGTTCCCGTCGGGGCCGACACTGATCCCTTTGGGACCGGATAGCGTCGCCTCCTTGGCAGGGCCGCCATGGCCGGTGAAGCCCTTTCGGCCGTTTCCTGCCCTGTGATGAATGGTCCCGGTGGTCAGGTCCAGTGTGTAGACTGCATTGCCTTCGCGCAGGGCCAACCACATGTTACCGTCTCTGTCGAAATCGATGGCCCGGGGACCGTGGAGTGGTACGGAAGAAAACGCCGCGCCGTCGGGCGTGGCTTTCCGCTGGCCATTGCCTGCCAGCGTCGAGATGACGCCCGTCTTGCTGTCGATCATGCGAATGCGATGATTTCCGATGTCGCAGACATAGAGGGTTCCGTCGGGACCCAGCTGGATGCTGTGCGGCCTACTCAGTCTCGCCTCCGTGGCCAGGCCTCCATCTCCCGAATATCCCCGTTGACCCGTCCCTGCCACAGTTGAAATCTGCAGTGTCTTGGCGTCTACCCGCCGTATGACATGGTTCTCCATTTCGACAATCAGCATGTTCCCCGCGGCGTCGAACCGGACCTCATACGGCTGGTTGAGTCGCGCCGAACGGGCCGGGCCACCATCGCCCGAGTAGCCCTCTCGTCCATTGCCTGCGACCGTGGTAATGATGCCGTCCGCTGTTACCTTCCGGATGCAATGATTGAAAGTGTCGCAGATATACAGGGCGCCATGCGGACCTTTGACGACGCCAAAGGGATTGTTCAACTGGGCCTTATCGGCCGGCCCGCCGTCACCGCTGTAGCCGGGGACCCCAGTCCCGGCAATCGTCCGAATCTCGCCGCTCCACGCTGAGTTGAACTGGAAGATGACGAGGCCCAGGCAGAGTCTGCAAAAGGCCAATGGTAGAAGACGTGATTTCACAGCGATCCGACTACGCAACGATGATGTCCCCGGCTGTCTTGCCGGTCCCTTATAGTCGTCAGTGAGACTCCGCGCGTCAAGCCTGCTTCTTGCCGTTTGGCTTCGGATCGCCGAGCTGGCGCAGGCGAACTTTGGCTTCCCTCTTACCTACGCCGCGCAGGGCAACGATGGCGGCGATCTGTTCCTTGCGGGGGCGGGAGGTCCCCCGAGCCCAGTTATAGATGGATTGTGGCGTCACTCCCACAAGTTTCGAGAAATCGGTGGCGGTCAGTCCCAAGCGCTTAAGCTGCCCTTGCAAGCCCTTTGCCGTGAAACGAACGCCTGTCGTGGTATCGCCTTCCGACGCATCCGGGGCCTTCTTCAGGGCGTGTTTTTCCAACAGGGAAACCTGACTTTCAAGCTTGGTTACCTGACGTTTCAGGGCGGCAATGTCTCGTCGGTGCTGTGACGACGCCTTCTTCAAACCTCCCGACTGACCGCGAAGCTCCTTTCGTGTGAGCCTGGCGATCTCCTCCTTTAGTGCTGCAGCGATATTCGGCATATCCTTCCTTTCTCTAGTCTTAGACGCCAATGCTCAAGTTCAGCGACGACTGAATCGCGTTGGGTACGCCAGCCATGGGCGTGAATGGGTAAGGTGCTGGCCCCCTAAACCTGACTCTGTTTTAGTAAAGATCAGCAGCATAAGCGAAAACAGGGGTAGAAGGCAAGGGTATAACCACAAAGTGGGAAAAGATAATAGCCGCTTCTTTCGGCAGGGAAGCAATCCTAGCGGCTCACTGAGCAGATCTATTGGTTTTCCTGCTGCGACATCATAAAAATGGTCTTTTCAATTCGACTCTGCTTCGTCCCTTTCCTCGTGCCCGCGCGAATCTAGCTAATGTGCTTATTCCTGTGAGAGGGCGAATAGCTAAATAATGTACTCAGAGGATTCCCTGACTTCAATGCTTCAAGAAGCTCTGGAGGTATTTCCATCGTTTCGGTCATCTTGTCAATATCGAGACATCGGCGCCAATGGCATCAAACTAGACTCTGTCCCCGTCGGACGCCGGGCCGTTACGTCCTGCTCATCTAGACTCCCATGACCCGCGTCATGATTGCGCTCGAAAGCTGTCCCGCCCGGAATCATCCGCCCACGCGGCCGCAGTCTATCTCCGGCAGGCGCCACCGGTTGGTTCGTCACGCGGCGCTAGACCGGTGCCCGGCGAGACTCCGTATTACCAAGGTTTGACCATTGTGGTTTCGCTGGCAAGTAAGTAGACTAGCCGCTCGTCTTCGACCGCGAGGCTCTATTCGGCCCGAGGTCATGGCCGAGGGCAGACCCGCGGAGAAGCCAGATCGAGTTCGTTGGCAGGGGCTTGGAGCCACCCGAAAGGCACATAGACATGAACAAGAAAAAGATGGAACTTGACTTTAACGGAATTCCACAGCCCGTACAAGGGCCGCTGGCAGCCTTTTCTTCGGATCTGGATGAGAAGCTGGGGCAGAACTTGGCGGGCATTACCGTGGTGGGGAGCAGCCTCGGCGAAGACTATAAACCGGGCCTGAGCGATATCAACACCGTGCTGGTCCTCGACCGCCTGGACCAGGGCGTGCTCAAGGCCGTAGCGTCGCAGGCCAAGGGCATGCACAAGAAACGGGTGGCGCCGCCGCTGCTGATGACGGAGCCGTATATTAAGCGGTCTCTCGATGTCTTTGCGGTCGAATTGCTCGACTTTCAGTTGGTCGGAAAGGCCATCTGGGGCAGCAATCCCTTCTCTGATCTCCATTTCGTGGCCTCGGATGTGCGACTGCAGTGCGAACGAGAGTTGAAGGCGATGCTCATCCGCCTGCGGCAGGGCTACATCGCGGCGGCGGGTAACAGCCGGCTGCTGCGCGATGTGCTGGTGGCGACGGCCAAGACGAGCCTGCCCTACCTGCGGGCAATGCTGTGGCTCAAGGACCAGCAGCGAGAGAGTCTGGTTGATGCGACCTTCACGGCGGCATCCGGGCACTTTGGCGTCGAGTTGGATCCCCTGCGGGAGGTCCATCGCTGGCGCGAAGAGAAGCCCCGCCTCCGTGAGACCGAGTTGGAAAGCGCGTTTGAGCGGGTCTATGCCGCCGTGGATGGCTTGGCGGCCGCGGTGGACGGGCTTGAGGTCGGCTCATGAAAGGGAAGGACCTTCCGTGTTTGGGTGTCCTGATCGGACTCGTCCTATGGCCGTCTGTCGTATTCGCCGAGGTGAAGCTTGCCCGGCCGACGCACTATGTCGAGGACCGGGCCAACGTGATCGATGCGGCCACCGAACGCTCTCTTAATGGCATATTGCAAGAACTGGAGCAGAAAACGGGGGCACAGTATATTGTCCTGACGGTTAATTCGCTGGACGGATTGCCGATCGAGGAGTTCTCCATTGCCCTCGTCGAGGCATGGAAGCTGGGACGCGCCGAACAGGATGACGGCCTGTTGTTTACCCTGGCCATGGAGGAGCGAGAGGCCCGCTTTGAGGTGGGTTACGGACTCGAGGGGGACCTCACCGATCTCTTCTGTGGTCGGCTGCTTACGGACGTGCTGTTCCCCTTGGTCAGACAGGGCAAGATCAGCGCAGGTGTCTATCAGGCCAACCTGCGCGCCATTCAGAAGATTGCCGCTTCAGCCGGAGTCCAGCTAAGCGGGATACCAAAATTGACACCGCGTCGGCAAGGAGGTCGTCGTCGCAGGTTACCCTGTTTCAGCGGGCTGCCACTGATTCTGATCATGCTCTTTCTCTTCGGTAGGGGACGCCGCGGCCGCGGGATGTTTCTCTTGCCCTTTATGATGGGCGGCGCCTTCGGGGGATACCGGGGTTACGGTGGATATGGACGCAGCGGGTCGTTTGGAGGCGGCAGTTTTGGCGGTGGATTCGGTGGTTTCGGCGGTGGCATGGGAGGTGGCTTTGGTGGGGGAGGCGCCAGTGGTGGTTGGTAGCATCGGTCGGTTGAGAAACAGGTTGAAAGTTCAGTAAAGGGCATATTAGAGATGAGGAATACAGGAAAAGTGTGGGTCGTCCTAGTCGCCATCCTCGGCGGCGTCTTGCTCGTCGGCTTCATCGGCTTCCGTTGGTATATGGGGTCGTATAATCGGTCCGTCGCATACGATGAGGCTGCCAAGAAGTCCTGGTCGGACGTGGATGCTCAGCTCCAGCGCAGGCTCGATTTGATTCCGAATTTGGTGCAGACGGTCAAGGGCTACGCGGAGCATGAGAAGGGACTTTTCGAGAGTATCGCCCAGTCTCGCGAAAAATACTTCCAGGGCAACCAGGCAGAGAAGATGGAGGCATCCAATCAACTGTCCGGGTTTCTGTCCCGGCTGATGGTCCTGCAGGAGGCCTATCCCGAACTCAAGGCCAATCAAAACTTTCGGGATCTGCAGGGCCAACTCGAAGGCACTGAGAATCGCATCAGCGTCGCTAGAATGCGATACAATGACGCGGTCGGGGGTCTGAACACCTACCGGCGAACCTTCTTCGGTAAGTATTTCTGCGAGCGGGCCCAAGTTGAGGCCAGGGACTACTTTGAGGCCAGCGTGCAGGCCCGCACCGAGGTCCCAGCGGTCCAGTTCTAAATGAACGGCATGAGACCCATCAACGCGGCGCGACTGGCGATCGAGGCGGAGGGGCACCGACACCTGGTCAATAGGGGCTGGTTGCGATTCCTTCATCTCGAGAACATGCCCTCTCTCTTCACGCTCCTGGGCTATTGCTTGAAGCTGACGCTCCTGGATGTGTCCGGGAGGAAGAACGCCCTGGATGTGCAGGTGGAGCGAGTCGACATCGCTTTGCCCGGCCTACCCAAGGGTTTTGAGGGGGTCAAGATCCTCTTCGTCAGCGATCTGCACATCGACGGCCAGGAGCGACTGGCAGAGAAACTGATCGGTCTGATCGAGGCCCTGACCTATGATTATTGCCTCTTGGGCGGAGACTATACCTTCCGCTCCGATCGAGAGTCCGAAGTGGCGACGTCACGCATGGTCAAGATAGCCACCTATCTGTCGGGGCGGACGGAGGTCTACGGCATCCTGGGGAATCATGACCACTACGCCATGGGAGAGTGCCTCAACCAGTGTGGTGTACAGATGTTGATCAACAGCAGCGTCTGTCTGCGGCGAGGGGGGGACATCGTCCATCTGGTGGGGCTCGACGACTGGCATTACTATCATGCCGACGACCTTGCACTCGCCGAACAAGAGGTGCCCTCGGATGCCTGTCGCGTCATGCTCTGCCACTCGCCCGAACGCTATAACCTGGTGGCGAAGGCCGGCTATGCGCTTTATCTGGCGGGCCACACGCATGGGGGACAGATCTGTCTGCCCAATGGCTACGCCCCGGCCACCTGCGCGACCATACCCCGCTCCCTGGTGCGCGGGGCCTGGCAGTGGGACGATATGCAGGGTTACACGTCCCGGGGCTGTGGGACATCGGGTCTACCTTTTCGCTTTTTCTGTCCCCCCGAGATCACGCTCATTACGCTCCGGTGCGAGGCCGGGGCAGGTGAGGCCACATCAGACTAAGGGATTTGTGACCTTTCACCGACACCCCGACTTCGAATTTCATTATTCGTTAATCGATATTCGAAATTCATGGTTTTTTTGAATATCGAACTCCGAACACCGATTAACGAATGTCGAAGTTCAGGCCGAGCCCACTGCCTGAGCTTTTCCTGTTTGCAACGCCGGTCGCAATCAATCGCGCGTCATTGAGGCAGTAGAGAGGCATGCCTACGCAAGCGTCAGGGTTTGTTCAAAAAGCCAATGGTTGATTCCATGAAGCGCGAGTGCAGCGCCCGGGGGTGATCACTCTCCTCGTTCTGGCGCTTCAGGTCATCCAGATTGGCTCGGCAGGTGTGGCAGCCGAGGGTGTTGAGGTGGAAGTCGACATACGCGCTCCACTGTTCGTCTAAAGTCCCCAGCAGGCTGGCGCCGATGGTGCTGCGCTTGGGGCAACTGAGGCGCTGCGACTGCCACACTTCCGTCAGCAGGTTCTCAAATTCCGTGGACTCCGGATCCAACGATAGCTGCGCGTCGCTGATGTGCTGGCGAATCTGTTTGAGGCAGCGATGCTTGATCACACCGATGCGGTTGGCGGAGAGCCCCAGGAGCTTGGCGGTGTCACTGTTGGTCAGGTGACTGTAGAAGATGGATTCGACGATCTTCAGTTCCAGAAAGCTGAGAGACTTCTTGTAGTGGCTGACCAGGGCGGTGAGGGCCTCGGCCAAGGCCTGCCGCTGGATGTCGGCCTGTTCATCCTTTCTGACATACCAACTCACACTGGGGTCCGGGGCGACGAAGCCATCCATGGCGTCGGAGCCGCGTTCCTCCGGGGAGCTGTCGTAGACATCCTGGATGAGGCAGAAGTTTCGGGCCGAACGCCGCCGGTAGTTGTCGATGATCTTACGGCGGAGCATGGCGAAGAGAAAGGTCTCCAGATTGCACTCGTGTCGAAAGCTGTGCACGCCCTTGAGAAAGGCGATGAAGGTCTCCTGCACGATGTCTTCGCCGTCGGCGTGCTGGGGCAGACGGGCCCGCGCAAAGGTGAGCAGCCGGCCCTGATAGCGATCGATCAGTTGTGACCAGGCCTCGTCTTTACCCGCCCGGATCTGTTCGACGAGAAAGATGTCTGCCTTCGATACCTTGTCCACTGGCTATCCTAGGAAAAAGACGACAGCCCCCAACATCAGGATCACGAGGAGGGCCGCAACCCTCAGGGCTATAGTGTAGTAGCCCTTGGTCGCGGCGTTCAAGAAGATATACAGGATAAAGATGAGAAATGCCAAGCCCAAGGCGGAGCCGGCCAGGCGGGCGAAGGTGAGGTGCGCCCGCCTCGATTGTTTGATCTTCGTCTGACGCAGACCGACCAGCTTGTCGGTTGAGCAATCCAACAGCAGGGCGTGACGCCAGATCTTGCCCACCGTGCCTTGAAAGCTTTGGGCAAAGCTGTCCTCGACGATCTCGGCGGTCTCGAGATCTTGGGGCGTGACATCAAAATCGACCGGCAACGCCTCCTGCAGCGAACCGTTGAGTTTGGAGATGGACTCCTTCACTTGGGCACAGGCCTGAGCCATCGCCTGTTCGCGGGCCTCCGCTGCATCTGTGCAGGTCTCGTAGGAGCGGGCCACCTCATATCGCCCGGACCGTTGCCCCTGGCGATTGACGAAGCTGCTGAAACTGTCGACCCAAGGCTTGAGCATAAAATGGACCGTGTGGCCAGAGCGTCGTGTGTTGGAGTTTCCGCCGACTTGAGTGCTGCTACGGATCTCCCGCTTTAAGCTGCCGGTGGCCTCCGCCAGACCGGCGTGCTGAAGAGCGGGGGGGGCGGTCCATCGAGGTTGTTGAAGCCAGATGGCCACCGCGTTAGGGGCCACGCGATTCATTGGGGCCTGCTCAACCAACACGAGCGTCCGGGGACGCAGGGATTCCTGCAGGCGACCAACAAAGGCGTCGATGGCCTCCTGGGTAAGCCCTTGGCCCTCGGTAGGTTCTCCATAGACGTGAATGGCTTCGCTGGTGTTCGCGTCGCTCAGGAAGGGCTCAAGATCCTGGACCGTCTGCCGGGCCAAGCCCAAGGCGGCGGCCTTCAGCGACGGATAGACATCGGCGGTAAACTGGCCGTCCATGCCTTCCGACCAAATGGGTAGAGAGGCAACCGAACGCACCTCTGTGATGCGGCGGTTAATGGTACCGGAAATCTGGGAATGGCTGCCTACACGCAAGGAAAAGACCAGCAGGAGTAGCACGATACCAGCAACGCCTGCGACCAACAAAACCGCCAGGGCGGTTCTGCCCCGCTTTCGCAACGCCACGAAGGTGATGACGAGGCCTGCCAGCACGATGAGTAGCATGAGAAGAGGCATGATTGCAATTCTATGAGGCATTAGGGCTACCTTTTTCAACAAATTGCGCTTCGACGGGGTCTAGGCCGTTCTGGGCCGGGCGACGACGCTTGGCCGGCCAGGCCAAGAGGGCCACCGAGGCGACGAGAAACAGGCCGGCCCATGGGAGGACGTCTGTGTTGATTGCGTCGAGGAGACTGGCGATGGCCTGACCAAACTGCTCGTTTTCCCAGAGTTTGGCAACGCCCTCGCGCGAGAAGTAGTCGAATGGTACCAGAGCCCCAATCGCGCTAAGGGATCTCAACAAGCAATAGGACCCCGCGGCCGCCCGAAACATGTGACCGCCGCCTCTTGCCCGGCGTCCGATGACGATGAGTAGGGCACCGACAACCAGCAGAGAGAGACGAACCGGGGGGATGAGGCGATCGAATAGTTCCGGCCACTGGGCATAGTTCAGGGCCTGCTGGATCTCATCGTTGATGTCGGTACCCGGAAGCCCCGATGCCACCAGCCCGTGAATATTGGCCGCATCGAAGAGGCCAACGATGACCGCGAGCAGGAGCAAGAAATGTCCGAGCACCGAAAAAAGGCTACCGATGGGATTGAGCCGCTCCACGGCCGTCCAGACGCGGCTGCCATGGCCCGAAGCCCGCAGGGCGGCGCTCTTGGGGGGGACGGCGGGCTCGGCTTTCGGTGACGGTGGTACCACGCCCTGATCTTGGTCGACCGCGGCAGGCGGGGGAGGGGGTGCGGATGCCGCCTGGTTGCCAGGACTCGATTCGATCCAATCCAGCACATGGCGGCCCTCGGCGTCCCGAAAGCGACCGGCCAGGATGAGGATGATGTCAATCAGTTGCCCTATGCCCAACAGGCCCCCGGTGAAAAACCAGAGAATGCCCGTGCCGACCTTGCCCACATAGATCCGATGGATGCCGGCGGGAAAAGGCCAAATCAAGGCCAACAGCAGGGCCCACAGCCTCTTCTGGGGTGATTTTCGGATGGGCGCCCGGCTGGCCGAGATGCCCCTGCTAGGCTGTCCGCTTAGGTCTTCGATCAGTCGGTTAGGCATCAGCCAGATGACAAAGAACAGGATGGCCGGAAAAACAATTAGGAATATGGCAAAGGCCTCTTCATCAACATTCAAGTGCCCGTTGCCAAGGGTGACAGCCGTCGAGATGACAGTGAAGAGGCAAAGGAGAAGAAGCAGCGGTTTTCCCAGATAGCGGTACGCACTGGTGTACTGGCTCTGGAAGGTCTTACGCACACAGAAAATGGTGGCGATGAGGCAACAGATACCGGCAGAAATAGTGAACGCGGCCTCCTCGCTGCTCATGCGGGTTGTCCCAATGATAAGACCACATAGGCCGCCTCCCAGCGTCAGGATCGAGGCGATCAGAAAGCCGATTCGCGCTCGGCTCGACACCAGGCGGGGATGGCCCACGGGTGGCGGGGCTTGCGGGCGAGGACTGGGTGGGGCCTCTGCCGGCTGGTGAGCGGCGGGGGCACGAGATTCGCGAAAACGTTCGACCATGGAGTGCCAGCGACTCTCCCGTGGTCGCCTAGGTGCTTCCTGGGCAGGGGGTGGGACCTGACTCGCCACGCCGAAGGGGCTGGCCACCTGAATGGCCAGGAGGATGCCGGCAATGATGCCTGCGGCGACGGGGGGTTCTCCGTTGGTGAACAAAGCGGCGACGAAGCCCAGAATCGACATCCAGATCACCGGGGCCCAGCGGATGCGGTCCTTGCGGTTCTGCTCGGTAAGTGTCCACCAATCGCCGAAGCCGAGAATGGCGATGGCCAGGAGCGTCCCTCCCGGGTTTATGTGGTCTGGGAACAAGCGGGCCCAAATGAAACCGGAAAACAGCAGCGCCCCGAGGATTCCGAGCCCTGCTCCCATCAGATTCCGGAAGGCTCCGGGTTCGAAGTTGCGCAGTAGTTTGCGCTTGGCCAGGAACATGCCGAAGATGGCGCCGAGGATAGTCAGGAAAGAGGCCACTGCCAGCGGTAGCGCGTCGTCGATAGCGCCTCCACTGCCCAATAGCCCAGTGCCCGCAGAAACCACTGCAATCGTGATGAGCGTCAACATCCTGCGTTGATGCCGGCTGACCGGATCCGTACCGCTGGCGTGGTCCTTCAGGTGGTTTTCGAACTGAGCGGCGGCGTTCGTGACCTTTTCGGCGAAGCGTCCCCCCACGGCGCCGAGCTGCCTGCCCAACTGTTCGCCCATCTTCGAGAATTCATTGCCACCGGCCGGCTGGGCCTTCCGGTCGGTTGATGGAGGGACCTCCCGCTTCTGAGCATTGCGGGCCACCCGTTCCGCCACCATCGACAGGCTCTCCGGCGAGAACTGGGAGACGCTGTTGCGTATGTGCTCGGTGCCAAAGACATCTTCGACCATCTCCTGTACGGTCTGGTAGCGGTCCGCGGGGTTCTTGGCCAGGGCCTTGCGGATGACGCGTTTGAAGGTGTCATCGACACCCGCAAGCTGGGGCTCCGCGGACAGATGCTTCATGAGCACCTCCGCCGGACTGGCGCCGAAGAAGGGGACTTGACCGGTGAGCATTTCGTAGAGCAGGATCCCCAGGGCGTAGATGTCGATGCTGCAGTCGTAGCGCCCCTCGCCGATCTCGGGCGCCATGTAGTGAACGGTACCGACGGTGACGGTCTGGCCGCTGTGTTGCGACACGGAGATGGCCTTGGCCAGGCCATAGTCCCCTATCTTGACGATGCCGTTTTCGTAGAAGATGTTGCCCGGCTTGAGGTCGCGATGGACGATGCCGCATTCGTGCAGATGCGAGAGTCCTTTGGCGATCTCCCTGAGAAAGAAGGCCGCCTTCTGCGGGCCGATGCCTTCGGGATGCTCGTCCAAGAGGTCCCTGAGTGACATGCCGGCGACGAACTCCATGATCACGAAGGGACGACCCTGCTCGTTGTACTTGACATCGAAGATGGTGACCAGGTGCGGGCTCTTCAGGTTCATGCACTCCTTGATACCCCGCAACTCTATTTGCTCGTGATTCTGAACCACCTTAAGGGCCACCTGCCGGCCGCTATCGCTGATGGCATAGTATACCTCACCGAAGCCGCCTCTCCCCACGGCCCGCTCGATGGTGAAGCCCTCCAAGGGCTTGTCTCCATGGGTGTATCGATAGTCCTGCATGATGCTTACGCGGTTCCTGTTTAGACGCACCAGCGGTCAAGTTGTCTCAGTGATGACCATGGAAATCTGGTCCAACTGAATCGATTTGTTCATGGGCAAGGGTGTGTCGTGATGGGCTTGCTTTCCCTCGACCAACCGCTTTTCTGCATTTCGACAGAAGAGTTGGTTGCCTTGCCAGGTCAGGGCCAGGGTCGTCGACAGGCGGGGGGTCCTGATGTGGTTGTTGCCGCTCGGTCCGATCAGAATGTCTCGATCCAGCAGGATGACGTAGTTGATATCGGGACGGGACAATCGAGCCCCCGACACCACGAGCGTGGCAGTCGTACTGGCGGCATTCGGGGTGTTGAATTTCAGCCGGGTCTTGTGAGAGAGCGTAATGCGGTCACCATCCCTCAGCAGCTTATGCGTCACAGCGGCGTCGGATACGGTAACCGGCTGGTCGCTGGAAAGAAAATAGTCCTCATCCTCCCGGGCGATGCGAATCGGACGGGCATTGGGATTCATCAGCAGGCCGAGATCCGGATGGGGCGAGGCACTAATCGGACCCACGGTGAGGGCGTCATTGGCCAGCACCAGGTAGCTGCCGACCCCGTCAATCTGCAGCAGGAATTCTGTCGGAATCGTCGGATGGTTTCCGCTGGACGCCGGGGCGGAAACAGGAGACGGGGGCGATGCCCTAGTCAGCCGGGTTGCCGCATGACGGGCGAGTGGTTTTTCTGAGGGAGGCATCGTGGGTGGCGCATCCTTATCCCGCAAGAGGCCCAGGGGTCCCGTCCGTAGCTGGCTGAGTCGGTCCGCGGCCAGACGAGCCTGGTCGAGTGCGTCATCCAACCAGGCCGTGGAGGGGAACATCAGTTTGAGTTTCCGCAAGATTTCCTGAGCCTGCCAAGGATCGTTGTCAACGGACGCCCGGCCGGCAGCGTTGCACTGCTCCAGGGCGACCCTGAGTTCCTCGGTCCTGGAGGAGTCGCTTATCCGCGCCAGCCGTGCACAGGCCAGGCTCGCCAGGTCGAGTCGCCCGGCATTGAAAGAAGAGACGGTTTGCTCCGTGAGTTGGTCTTTGATGTCCACGGCCAATCGTGCCAGGACGCTGTGACCGGGAATGGTGGCCGTATCGACGCCGGCCAAAAGCGTCTGGGCCCCTTCGATGTCCTGACGCCGGAGGGCCTCCTCGATCTTGGCGACGATCGATTTGATCTCCAAACGCTTGACGGCGGCTTCCTGGACCAGAAGATTCGCCGCCTGATTCTGTCCCTTGGCCTCCGCCAGGATCTCCTCACCCACGGAGAGGTGGCCTTGATCGAAGTTTTGCTGTGCCATGGCCAGTTGTGCCCGATGCTGTTGATCCTGATGCTGTTTCTGCTCATTCGCATCGCAGAGTGCGGCGCGCAGGGCACTGACTTGCTGGAGATTCCCTGCCAGTTGGCCCGCCTTGCGACAGTCTGCGTGAGCCTGTTGAAGCCGATCTTCCGCCAGATGTTGCTGACCCCGGTTGCACAGGGCCCGCGCCAGTTGGCCGATCAGCGTCTGGGCGCGACGGTGTTGTCGCAGGGGCTCTGACGAAAGGAGGTCAAAGGCCTCGTCCAGCCGCTCATCGGCCAACGCACATTCCGCTTGTTTAAGTTTCAGGATCAACACGGCCACTTACCTCAAGGCTTGTCTTCTCTCGTCAGTCCGCGTCAGAGCATCGTATCAGTAGCCGTCGCCAATGACAATCCTGCCGCGCGCTCTACTGTGATGGACTCGACGCGTCACTCGGCCGTGGGGGTTCCGACGGTGCTGCCAAAGGATTGAGCCAGAGGCCCGTAGTTCTCCAACGTGGGATTGAAGTGGTCGTCAATCTGAGCAATCAGGTCACGCTCGTCAATCAGGTCTACCGGGATGGACTGCACAAACTTGCTCTCATGGGCCAGGACGCGCTCAGCGACGTCGAGGCGTTTCTTGATCTGAGATATCAGTTTTTCAGTCTGAGCGAGCTTGCTGTTGTCAAGGGTGAGATGCGATCCGGAGGCGGCCGCCTTGACCACGCGATACTTGCCTTCCAAGGCGCTGATCTTGTCCGCCAGCAGCCTCTTCTGGGACTTGGTCTTGTCCAGCAATGTCAAGGCTGCTTGCAGCGTTCCTTGCCGCGTGCTCAGTAGGCGTCCTTTGCTGGCATGCACTATCTCGGCCTCTTTGAATCGCGCAAAACGAGCCGCCAGATCTGTCTTTAGATCATAACGGTTGAAGCGGCGGTCGCCGAAGGTGTAGCTAGCCCGCTCGACGGCCAGGGCGGTGCTCAACGTGCCAATCCGTTCCTTTTCCTCATCGAGTGCTCGTATGCCATTTTCCAGATCGGTCTTGAGAGAGGCGATTTCCACCTCTTCTTGGGCGATCAACCGGATGCTGGCATGCATCTCGGGAATGATCTCATCCAGGAGGGCCTTGGCCCGTTCCAACTCAAATTCGAGGGGAACCGAATCCCTGACCGCGCCCTGGACAGATTTCGCCGAGCACTTTACGTAGCTCAGACAGTCTGTGCCGAACGCCATGACGCCAACCACTGTCCCCACAACCACCACCAAACAGGTCGCTTTTACACATTTGGTAATCATTTCGAGTCTCCTTTATCAGTTACGATGGACTAGTTTCCTTATTCTCAGCCCACAGTGGGCTACACCAGGGTAGTCGTGGACGGGGAGGGGACATTTCACCGGTCGAGGAGAAGAAGCGCTGCCGGGCGTGATTGCAATCTCTAGGCCTGCGTGCTAGGCTCTGCCATATTCAGTTTTCTGACCATCCGAGACCGGTTATCCGCTAGGAGACCTCCGTGCGACATGCAAAATCTGGCGATCTGGTGAGGCTCTATTGTGCGGGTCGACTGCAGGATGGTCGAGAATTCGACCTGTCTCCCGGCCGAAAGCCCATGGAGATCATCATCGGACATGGGGACCTGCTGGCCGCCTTGGAGCATGCCTTGATCGGCATGGTGGCGGGGGAACGGAAGCAGGTCATCGTCGCCTCGGGTATGGGCTATGGCCCCTATCGTGAGGACCTGGTACAAGTCGTGGCGCGTGACCACTTCCCCAAGGGTATCGAACCGAAAGTGGGTCTGAGGTTGCGTGTCCCGACAGAGGGGTACGAGGTCATTCACGCCACCGTCGTGAAGGTCACCGATTCTGAGATCACCATGGATCAGAATCACCCCCTGGCCGGCGAGGACGCGCAATTTGAGGTCACGCTGCTGGAAATCGTGGATTTCTGATTGATTTCGCGGGTTTGTCGGGACAGTAGACTGCACCCATTTGCCCGAATGCACTGCGGCGTTCCTATCCATTGGTCCCTTCTGGAGAGTTGATTCTCTCCCGAGAATCCAGTATGGTCGAGCCCGTTTGTGCTATCAGAATGACACTTTTTTCGAGGACCGTATGGCCCAAAAGAGCAGCAAGGCAGGGACACTTGTGCGGGAAGAGGATCTGATCCGTATCCCCAATCTGATCAATCTGTATTACCTATTCAAGCCGAACATGAATCTTGAGGCCCAACGGGTCCGTTTCGGCACCAGCGGCCACCGGGGTTCTTCTCTCAAGTCGACTTTCACAGAGAGCCATATCCTGGCCATCACTCAGGCCATCTGCGACTACCGTCGTAGCAAAGGGTATTCCGGGCCGCTCTTCATCGGCAAAGACACCCACGCCCTCTCTGATTCTGCTCAGGAAACCGCTCTGGAAGTGTTGGCTGCGAATGACGTCCAAACCAGAATCGCCCACAGAGACCATGAATTTACTCCCACGCCCGTCATCTCGCATGCGATCCTCTGCGAGAATCTCGGTAAGGAGCGTAGTCTGGCAGACGGCATCATCATCACCCCCAGCCACAACCCCCCCAGCCATGGCGGCATCAAGTACAATCCTCCCCACGGTGGGCCTGCCGACATATCCGTGACCTCGTGGATCGCGGACCGGGCCAATGACCTCCTGCAAAACGATCTAAATGAGGCCAAACACCTACCCTACGCCCAGGCGATCCAGAAGCCCTGTATTCAGGACCATGACTATGTAACCCCCTACGTTGAGGATCTCAAGAACGTCGTCGACATGGAGGCCATCGGGAAGGCGGAGCTACGGATCTGCGCGGACGCCTTGGGCGGGGCCGGGGGTGACTATTGGCCTGTGATTGCCGAGACCTACGGCTTGGACATCACCGTCCTAAACGGCCGCTATGACCCCACCTTCGGCTTCATGACCTACGACCGTGACGGCGAAATTCGCATGGACTGCTCTTCCGCGGACGCCATGGCCGGCTTGATCGAGCACAAGGACGAGTATGACATTGCCTTCGGCAATGATCCCGATTTCGACCGGCACGGCATCGTCACACCCAACGCGGGATTGATGAACCCAAACCACTACCTCGCGGTTGCCATCGACTACCTGTTCACACACCGCTCCGACTGGCCGCCCCAGGCCGCCGTCGGCAAGACGCTGGTCTCCAGCACCATGATTGACAGAGTGGCCCAGCGTCTGAATCGGCCCCTGAAGGAGGTTCCCGTCGGGTTCAAGTGGTTCGTCGATGAGCTTCGGGAAGGGCGGATGGGCTTTGCCGGCGAGGAGAGTGCCGGCGCCAGTTTCCTCCGCATGGACGGCAGCGTGTGGACGACGGACAAGGACGGCATCATCCTCTGTCTGCTGGCCGCCGAGATCATGGCCGTGACGGGTCAGGGACCGGGAATGCGCTACCTGGAACTGGTCAAGGAATTCGGTGAGCCCATTTACAAGCGTGAAGAAAGCCCCGCGACCCTCAAAGAGAGGCGGAAGATAAGACAGATGAACACGTCGAACATTACGACCGAGACCTTGGCAGGCGAGCCCATTACCCACGTCCTCACCGAGGCACCGGGCAACGCGGCCCCCATCGGCGGCCTAAAGGTGACCACGGAAAACGGCTGGTTTGCGGCCAGGGCCTCCGGAACGGAGGACATCTACAAGATCTACGCCGAGAGTTTCAATGGTGCCGAGCATGTCAGCCAGATCATGGATGAAGCCAAAGAGGTTGTTGCACAGGCCTTGCAGCGATAGGTCAACGCAACACGAACACAGCGTAGGAAAAAGATAGCCCAGAGGACCGGCTAGGCGCTCTGGGCTCTATGAGAACTATCGTTGTTTTTTGTGTGGGCTACTTCGCTTTTTCTTCGATGGTGGCCTTCTTGATGTAAAGGGACTCTGTTGGCTTATTTTTGGGGGGTGGTCCGGCGGCGGCTTCCAACTTTTTGACAACGTCTTGGCCCTCGACGACCTCGCCGAAGATGGTGTGTTTGCCGTCGAGCCAGGGGGTGGGCTTGAAGGTCAGAAAGAATTGACTGCCGTCTGTGCCCGGCCCCGAGTTGGCCATGCTGAGCAGGTAGGGCCGATCATGCTTGACGTTGGGGCTGAACTCGCCGTCATACTTGTAGCCGGGTCCACCAGTGCCGGTTCCCAAGGGACAGCCGCCCTGGGCCATAAAGCCCGTGATGACTCGGTGGAAGGTCAAGAGATCATAGAAGCCCTTCTTGGTGAGAAAGATCGTGCTGGTCACATGCATGGGGGCCACATCGGGCATGAGCTTGACCGTGATCTTCCCCTTGTTGGTCTCCAAGATCCAAAAATAGTCCTTGCCACTATCAAAGGTCATCAGATCGGGTTTCTTCAGCTTGGTCTTCCAGGAGTGGTCGGCGTTTGCGAACGCCGCAGCATCGGCTTCTTTCTGTGTCTTCTTGGCCGCCTCTCTGGCTTTGGTCACCTCAGCTAACTCCAGTAAAATCTGAGTTCGTGTGTAAGCGCTCAAGACCAATTCGCTGCCGGAGAGTGCATCCCTGATGCCGTGTACGAGATAGTCCACATTGACGTCGATTGCCTGCTTCTTGATAAAGTCCTTCACGAATTGGGCGCCCAAGGTGTAGCTCAGCTTGTCCCTGTCGTCGGCGAAATCTCCGATCTTGAGTTCACTGGTTACGGCGGGGAGGGCCAGCAGTCCCAAAAGGAAAGCCCCTGTCGCAATAAGTCTCATCGCTTGTCTAGGCCTGGACACTGTGATTACCTCCAATTGAGAGTTTGCTCGGGTCGTGTGCAATGTTCTATCGGCGAACAATGCGGGCGGCATTATAGCAGGGGGCGAGAGAGGCGTAAAGCTTGCGTGGCTATTCGACGTAGGCCTAGTTTTCTAGCTCGGCTCCGGGCAGGGCGAGCGTGAAGGTGGTGCCCTTGCCCGGCGTGGATGAGACCGAAATCTTTCCCTCATGGGCATCCATCACGAGGCGACAGAAGGCCAACCCCAGTCCGGTCCCGAAGCATTCATCCTTCGTTTCGGTCGAATCCTTGTTGCTGTAGAACGCGTTGAAAATATGCTCAAGTTCGGCTTCCGGGATACCGGTCCCCGTATCCGCCACGGTGAGGAGGACCTGGCGGCCCGCCTGTCGAGCAGAAATCGCCAAGGCGCCTCCTTGGGATAGCATGGCCTCCCGGGCATTGAGGATCAGGTTCATCAGAACCTGCTGAATCTGGACCCGGGTCGCCTGAATCTTGAGAGGCGTGGGGATGTCGAGGCGCACGGAGATGCCGTCCTTTTGAAAATCTCGGCAGAGGCAGATGAAGACGTCCTCCACCATGTCCAAAATGGAAACCGGCTCCCTCTTCTGAGTCTTTCCGTGGGCCATATTGAGTATGCTCTCCATGACCTGGGCCGCTCGGTTGCAGTTGAGAACCGCCTTCTCCAGGGCCTTGCGGACGAGGTCGCGATCATCGATGTGTCTGAGCGCCAGCTCGGCATAGCTTCCAAAGGGCGTCAGAATGTTGTTGATCTCATGGGCGATCATCGCGCTCGCAGACCCTATGTTTGCCAGCGGCTGCAGCTTGCAGAGTTGTGATTGCAGGGATCTGTTTTGCTGGTTTCCCTCTTCCAGGTGCTTGTGTAGCGATCGACGTTTCTGGATTAAACCTGCCAAAATCGGACTCCCAAGACTGTATCACGACGGTGGTTTTGCAGCTTCGACGGATAATACCGGCCCTGTTTCGCTTCATCGGTCATTGGGTCCCAATCTCTTGAGCATTCGATCGACCCTTTTTCGGCCTTGCCCGCGGGTGCGACGACGACGCGCCCAGGCTTGCAGAGCGGCTTTCTTCGGGCTATACTAATAAGAATTGTTTTCATCTGACTAAGAATAGCATCCAATGGGATAGCGACACCAATGGGAATAGGCGACCTGGACCGAGAGACCGAGCAGACGCGTCCTTCAAAGGTGCTGATCGTTGACGACAACGCTCAAAACCTCGAACTCCTGCAGGCGTATCTCGAGGAATTGGACTGTGAGACGGTGGCGGCCTACGATGGCCCGGAAGCGCTCGATCTTGTGGCCAAATCTCCGCCGGATCTCCTGTTGCTGGACATCATGATGCCGAAGATGAGCGGGTTTGAGGTCTGCCGGCGACTGAAGAGCGATCCCAAGACCAGCGCGATCCCGATCATTATGGTGACGGCCCTCAATGAGTTCGGGGATATTGAACGGGGGGTGGAGTCCGGGACGGATGACTTCGTCAGCAAGCCGGTGAACAAACTCGAGTTGGTCGTCCGCGTCAAGACGATGCTCAAATTAAAGCACCTGTCCGACAAATTGGAGCGGACACTCGCCTACCTGGATGAAATCGAAAAGAGCGTCAGGCCCTGATTACTGCTCGTTGTCGTTGTCGCTATCGATAAGGTTTATCCGGGCCGTTCATGCTTTCGATTACGACGCCGATAGCGATAACGTTTGGCATGTATGACCCGGAACTGAACCCGGTCGACAACTCGATGTTGCCCCGGGCGAGATACCGGACGCACCGGCTTTGAAGCGAGATAACGGTGCCCACAGTCCTTCTCTGTGGCGTCTCATAACCCCCTCTAAGACCCAAGCAACCGCTACAGCAGGCACAATCAGTTCGTTTGCGGCGTCTAATCCTCATCTCAGTCCCCTCCCTGACGCGCAGACCTAAATGCCCGCGTTTCGCTGGCCGATAGAACGGGTGCAGCAGTTGAGCGAGAGCAATTCATGAGACAGACAAGCTGTCGTCCAACGACCCTGCAGAACTGGCTTCGGAGAAACGGCAAAAACTAAAAGAGTAGAGAGTGTCTATGAACCAAACACTCGAGGTTTTTGGCAGAGGGGTGACTGTCGATACTGCGAGCCTCATCGTTGGGTGGCTTTGCGAGTACCGCGCCTTTAAAGACAAAGAGGGCGGCCTGGAGAGCGGCCTGGATGAGATCGTGTCCCTGTTGGCGGAAAGGAAACCCGATGCGCTGGAGTCTGCGCTGCGATGCTATCTCTTCTCCCATCCACACTGTATTCCCGCACACCTGGCCAACGCCGCCAGCGCCTTGCAGAATCGCGACTTGGCCTTGGCGGTGGAAGAGTTACTCTGGGTCTATGCCAAACAACCGAGCAATACGGTCTGCCTGTACGCGTTGGGTTTCTGCCATGAACTGCGCGGACAGGCACCCAAGGCCATCGAGTACTACCAGGACTGTCTCAAGTTCAAAATGAACCTGGAGCTGCCCCTGCAGCGATTGGCCGCGATCTATGTCAAGAACAGACAATTCGATCATGCGATCGAACACTACCAGTGTCTGACGAATATCTCGCCTGACGACATCTCGCTACAGGTCACGCTGGGCTATCTTCAGGCGGCGTCTGGGGATCCTGCCGACGCCATCAATACCTTCAATGCCGCGATTCTGCTGCACCCCGACAGCCTGCTGTTTCAGGACTCCGAGTTGGAGCGACTGGTTGACGAAAACGAGCTGCCCGATGCATTGGATTACATCGACGTGCAGCTCGCCATCTATCCCGGTAGGGCCGATCTCCTGGCCAAGAGGGGTGACATCCTGGTCATGCTGGGAGAGACCTCGGAAGCGATTTCAGCGTATTCAGAGTCCATGAACCTGTGCCCTGGATTCCTGGATGTCGCGGTCAAGCTCGGCACGCTGCACATGAAAAACGAAAACTTCCTGCCTGCCGCCAGTCTCTTCGTTCAGGCCATGGAAATCAACGACCAGATAACCGATGCCTATCTGGGGTTGGCGCTGGCCCACCGACGGTCGCAGGATACCAATGGCGCCTTGGCGGCGATGTACTCGGCTTCAATGATTCTGCCCAACAGCATCTTGCTCTTCTGTGAGACGGCGAAGCTGTTGGTGACGACCCTCTATGGGCGCAGCAGTGGCAGTGCAGCGCACGGGGGGCTCATGGAGGAAGAATTGCCCGATAGCGTCGGCCAGGCCACCGCCATAGACGCACACAAGGCGCAGATCGCCATGCAGCCCAGCAATCCGGCGCCATACTACCGTCTGGGCATGATGCAACTGAAGACAGAGGGGCCTCATGTGGCCAAAGAGGCCTTTCGTCACGCCGTGACCATTTGTCCAACCTATTGCCGGGCCAATGCCAAATTGTCGCTCTGCCTGCTGGGCGAAGGTGACAACGAGGGGGCGCTACAGCGATTGGAACACAACGACACCGTGACCGCGGAGAGTTTCGAGCTTCACTACCAAACGGCCTTACTCTACAGCGACCGGCTCAAGTTTGCCTCATCCCTGCTCAATCTGTCGCGAAACCTGACCCGTAACCTGACGGACATCGACTTTGCCTCCCAGATCGCCGTCGTGTTGGAAGGAATGGGTGCGATTGACAAGGCGGAGGCCCTGTGGGATGGCCTACACGAAACGCTCGTCGGGGCTCAGGGCCTCATAGACACGTAACACATGTTCCATGAGGTGCAGCCGGACGCCTTCGACGCTGCGCTGCAAACTCTCATTCACTAATCAAGCTGACCCAAAAAGTTGACATGGTTCCAGGTTCACAGTTGAAGGAAAAATTGATTCAAGGCTTCGAACCGTGAACCCTGAACCAAAAACTGTAATTCGGTATGTGGTTTACGACTTCAGAAGCATCGTGAATCCTGATGAACTGTTACCTAAAATTGAACCATGCCAAAAAGTTCCTCGTCTGCCTTAATCAGCCGAACCGCCGGATGCGGACCCGCATGTCCGGTGGTGAGGGAGGGGGCCCCTATCCCGATGGTTCTGTCGTCGATGCAGCCGTCTTTGCCAGCGGAAAATTGCTCGCTCTCGGGCCGACGACGGAGTTTTCCGACAAAGCCTAGGAGTTACCGCTGTCGTGGTCTTGCACAACTCAAGGTATGGCTGCAAAAAGATGATGAATGATACCGGGCTGTGTCGAAAAACACGATTTATAGAATCGGATGGCTTCGATATGTGCATCGCCGACTCCGATTCGCCTTAGGAACCGTCAAGAAATAACTCCCGCATTTGAATGCCCAATTGCACAACTTATTCCTTGACGATCCCTTAGTCTCCTCATACGAAAAGAATAATCGAAATATTTTCGTTTTCTTTGCAGCGCTTTAGCCTGATTTGGCTAATTATGGCCTGGTTCAATTCCGGGTTACACGACTCGACGTAGGAATCGTGCTCGTACTCGTAATCGTGCTCGTAATCGGCTTTTCGGCACCCTCGATTACGATTACGATGACCGCTTCGCTGGGCACGAAAACAGGCCAGACGGACTGCTACCCATAGGCACACTTTTGTGAACCAGGCCTTAATTATAAATAGAGCGAAGACTCTTAGCTGTAAGCTGAATCTAAAACAGAACGGAATACCAGCCGTGAACACCCAATGGACTGGCATTAGACAAGATGTATTCCTCTTTGCCTAACTCCCCTAATGTCGTGGCTTAAAGCCCGAAGGACAAAGATCTTGTCGTCTAATTGTACGTCCAGTATAAGAAATGAGATATTACAGAAGCATATAAGGCGCGGTCGAAGAGGACGGACGTAGGCCGATGAAAACAACGCGGGCATCTCGAACCCGTTGTCTACGACCAAGACGCCAAAAGCATTCACGCTCATCGAGTTGCTGGTGGTGATCGCGGTTATCGCCCTGTTGATGGCCGTGTTGTTGCCGGTGTTGGGACGTGTGCGGAGGCAGGCGCAAGCGGTGGTCTGTCAGGCCAAGCTGCGACACTGGGGCATCGCAGCGCGTATGTGGGCGACCATGACGGCAGGATGCCCCGGCACACCCACGAGGCAGCCAGGTCGCTCGAAGACGTGCACCCATGGTTCCTTTCCCTGAAAGCGTACACCACCGATTACGATGACATGCTGCTCTGTCCGACGGCCAGGCGCCGACCGGCGAGAATCCCGGGAAGCTCATTTAACCCGTGGTACTACCACTGGTCGCCTTTTGATGTGATCGTCGGCAGCTACGGTTATAACGCCTGGCTAGGGGAGTCTCACTACCGCGTAGCCGGACACGCTGGAATTCCAGTGGTCTTTGACTGTCGCAGCGCCCGAGCTTGGCCGACGCATTACGATGATCCTCCAGAGTACGAAGGCCAATTCGGACGCCCCTCGCCTGTTCTCATCTATATGAGGACAGTCTGCCTCAACCGCCACAGTGGCGGCATTAACATGCTCTTTCGGGACTGGTCGGTGCGGAAGGTGGGCCTAAAGGAGAACTGGACGCTCAAGTGG
>JADFMM010000469.1 GCA_022563885.1 Planctomycetota bacterium
AGTAATCAGTAGACTGTCTGTGCCAAAAACTGATTACTTCTCCACTGATTACTGATTACTACCGGTGAGATATGCGGGGAAATGACTGAAAAAGGGATGGTCCATGTCAGAGAAAGTTACTTGCGATTGCCCTGCGCCAGCTCCCTCCTCATTGCAGCAGTTCTTCGACATCGCCCTTGTCTTTGGCGCGCGGCGTTGACTTTTTGTTCTTTATGAGATCTTCGAAACCAATGAAGGTCACCTCAACTTCCCCGTAGGCTCCCCGAACAACATTGCGGCGTGCCTCTTCGTAGGTGACGCCATCAATACTGTTGATCAGGTCGATTCGAGTCGGAACGACCCCGAAGGTCAAAACGTTTCCAGGTGTCGTGAAGGCTTCACGGGGCAAATCTTCCTCACGAAAGCCGAAGGCCATGAGGGCTTGGCGGAGGAGGCGGACGTTTTCGTCGTCGGACTGGAAGAACACATCGATGTCCTTAGTGAATCGAGGGTAACCGTGGAAGGCCACGGCGTAGCCCCCCACGACCATGTACTCAACTCGATGCTCTTCGAGTAATCGCAACAACTCTTCGAAGTCGGGATGGGTATTCATAGAGGAATTTCCCTGCCTCAAGCCTTAGCTTCTCGACCGCGTCTAGGCGTTCCTCAGCCGTACGCTCTCGCCAATAGGCGCGGTCCTGCTCGCCCTGCTCTTTGTGAGTTGTTATTTTCAGTTTCATGTCCATATCTCGTTCTACATCTCCGGCAATTTAGGGGGTCGCCAAGGCTCAGACATCAAAACAACCGTTCGAGGAACAGGCAGTTCAGCGCGGCCTGCCTCAACCTAGACATTATATAGGCAAGTATCTGGGCGACAATCCTATTTCGTCGACTTCAATGGAAACCGCTCCCGGTCCTCGTCACTGGTGAAAACTCAGCCCCGATCCTCGGCCCTTAAGACTCTCCCCTGATACTTCTCCAGCGGCCACTTTTCCGCCCTAGCGATCAGGTCGATCCTTCCTGCAATTCGCGTGCTATTCTCCTCTGCATCCGTCTCAGCGAAGCATCCTGGCCAACGGCTTCACCCAGCCATTTGATCTGATGACTCACGGCGGCCCCGCTCTTAAGGTGGAGCACCTCGGCCACCTCACGCTGGGTCAGTCCACTGCACTCACACAGAAATCGGGCCACAAGAGGACGAACCATCGAGCCACGTCGACGTCGCAAGAGTTCCTGCCGACCAATGCCCAAGGCCTCACAGACAACTGACAGTACATCATCCGCCGAACAGCGTCTTCCCATCCTCCGAAAGGAAGCATCCTCTTTTCTCGCCTTCCCATCAACGAGGGTTTCGTACAGCGACTCAATGCGCTCACGACAGCTATCGGACCCAATGCAAATCGGCGATCGCTTCTTGGCATTAATGAACGCGGCATCCACATCCCCAATCCCGGCTTCGACAAAGCGACGATAGGTAGACCGTTGCTTTCGCTTGGCGCGACTCATCATGTCCAGCACCGGTCTCTCGTCGATAAAGCTCAGGGGCTTGATCATGCCGATATAGTTGCGATAGCTGCTCCAGGGATAGGATCGCAACTTCGCAATGCGCTCTCGCTCGGGTAAGGACTTGACCTTCCGGACGAAGACCGGGTTGAGATGGACGTAGCGACTGAGTTTTAGGATGTACCTCTAGCTTGTAAGAGGGACATTCATTGTGCATGGCCTGTATGGGCCACATGAGCAAGTTGATTGTGGGTCTCACCTTCGGTGAGATCTATGATGCACCACAGAGGGCACCGAGGTCGCCGAGGAAAGAAAGAGGAAAGCTGCGGCGATAGCTTCTCTGTGGCCTCTTAGTTCTCTGTGGTAAAAACACATTTCGTATGCCGAAGGCATACCCTCATATTTGTGCAACGCTGGCGTGTACTCGTCTTCATCCACCACCGAAGCCCCAAAACGGCCCTGTAGCAGATGGCCATGGCGATTGTGTCCGCGATTGAAGTAGAGCGTGTAGGCCGTCTGAAAGCGCTGTATGAATCGACTCAAATTCCCCTGCGCGGTCTCCAGTACATAATGCACGTGACTCGTCATCAGGCAATATAAATCCAAACACACATCATAGCGATGCAGGCTGTCAGCCAGCTTTGCCAGACCCTTTTGCCTCTCCCGGTGTTTTGGGCAACCTGAAACAACACGACAGAAGGGGATGGGACGTTGACT
>JADFMM010000255.1 GCA_022563885.1 Planctomycetota bacterium
CAATGGTTCTATTTTTGGAGTAGCAATGATGAAAGTTAGAGCAAATAAACAAATATTAAACTTACCAATAGACCTTAGCTTGCCAGTTAATACATTCTGGGATTTAGGCGTTAGTGATAATATGACAGTTTGGTTCCATCAATTTGCAAATAACCAACATAGATTTGTAAACTATTATGAAAATAGCAACGAAGGCATACAACATTACGTAACATATATGAAAGAATTTCAAGATAAACACGGATTTGTATGGGGTACTCATTACGGACCGCACGATTTAGCTGTTAGAAACTTAGGTGCTAATATTAAAACCAGGAAGGAAATATTTAAACAATTAGGTGTTGATATTAATATTGTTCCCAGAACACCAGCAAAGCAAGACTCAATACAAAATGCTAGGACTATATTACCCAATTGTTGGTTTGATGAAAAACGTTGTTCAACAGGTATTTCCTATTTAGATAACTATACTAAAGAGTGGGATAAGCGTTTGGCAGTTTGGAAGAATGAACCAAGACATGATATGGCAAGCCATTGTGCAGATGCTTTTTTATGTTTCGCAGATGGATGGGGTTTAAATGACCCAGTAATAATAGAAGACTTTGAATTTACTAGCGAATGGTAAACGATAAATAAGTAAAAACAATTAAGAGATTATAGTAATGGTTGATAAAGATAACAAAATACACAAAGAAGCAATGGAACGTTTTGATAAAGCTTTCGCGTTTGATAGGCATGAACGTGAGAAATGTCAGCAAGATATACGTTTTGTTTATGACGATGATGGACAGTGGGACGGTGAACTGAACCACGCCAAAAAAAAGGGGGCCTATACCTGGAGATCCGGTATAGGCCCCAAACGAAATTCTATGTCCGCGATCCTGGCCGGCACCCACTCAACTCGAACGGTCCGTCTGCATGAACAGACAGTGTCATCGTTGGTCCGTGGTACCAGGTGTCTTCCTAATAATATAGGGTCTGTGCCGTTAGGCACAGACCCATGAGTTATCGATGATCTCTTTTTATCACTGACTCAGAACCCCTTGTGCATCGGTGCCGTCCGTCCGGCCAGCCAAGCGATTTCACCGTCCGTCAACGCGACGCTGTAGATCACGGCATCATCCACGCTGCCGGGGAAGGAACTGACCTGGGTGACTCGGCTGCCGACGTGGACGCGATCCGACGAGGCCGACAGGTCTCGCACATTCGATTTCCCGACATCGGAGTCCATGGGGACGCCGTCGCCGTAATACCCGATCGTCGTGCCGTCGTAGGTCATGGCATAATGGTGCCACTCCAATGCTGCTTCGTCGGAGAAGATCGTCTCCTCCCAGCCCCAGACGTGGGCGCCGACGCCGCCGGGTCCGCCCAGGCTGCCGATGTTGAAGTGGCTGCCGCTGCCGCCCCCACCGGCCGCCGTGCCGGTGAACCCGAAGATGAGGGTCCAGTCGGGGATGGTGGTGCTGTCGGCTTTGGCCCAGCAGGCGATGGTCCGAGGCATGTTGCCGCTGATGCCCACACCCTCGATCGAGATGTACTGATCGTCACCACCGGGCAGGCTGACCACCTGACCCCGGACGGGATCGTTCACGAAGGTCACGGCGCCGACCGATGTGCCGTTGTGGCCGTTACCGGAGGTATCGTTGGCGTTTCCGTCGAAGGTGTACCGGGCCACCAGATTTGCCGCATCGGGTTCCGCCGGTACGGTGAACTGGGGAGCCAGCGGGTAAAGCCGGATATCGTCGATGTAAACGACGCCCGTCGCACCGGCACCTTCGACGCCGATCGTCAATGACGATACGTTCATCAAATTGCCGCCCGCGGTCGACAGATCGATGTTCCACGGCTGCCATATTGATCTGCCGAGGTCGCCGGCATCGCCGTCATAGGGGATCTTGGTATTGTTGATCTTGACATAGAGTTGGCCGCCGCTGTTTTCCGAGCTACCACGGAAGTACAAAGACAGGCTCGCAACGCCATGCCTGGTCCAGTCCATCGGGGCATCGAAGGTACGCGTCACCTCTGACACTGAGGCGGCGCTGTTGTCAAAGTCGAGGGGCAAGGATTGACTGCCCCCATTGATTATGCCGGTCTCCGGGATCCCTGCCGTGCCGCCCGCCAGGGAACCATTGGCTGGATCGTCAAAACCATCGGCCCAGGTAGCCCAGATCTCAAGGAATTCTTTGTCTTTGTAGCTCTCCATGTCGTCGATGACGATGGTATCCGCCGTCGTAAAGCCCCAGACAGTGCCTTGCCATGTACTGGGGTCCATGGCCTCATTGACCTCATCGACACGCCAGGCATAGCTCTGGCCCAATTGCAGATCCAACGCCAGCGTGTCGAAGCTGCTTTCACTGACACCGCCTGCGAGCGCCAGGTTGTCCGGATCGGCCCCGACGTAGACCTCGTGGCGATCGGCCTCGCGGCCATTCCTACCCCAAGAGAGAGAAGAATCGGGTGCCACGTTCGTTGCACCTGAGTCGGGATTTGGCCTGGTGGCAAACGTGGGTATGAAGAGGAACCGCACCTCGCTTAGACTGACTTGCGGGGCGATGCCCTGTACACTGTTGATGATTATCCGAGCATACTGGGCCGTAATACCACCGAATGCGATGGTATTGTTGTGCGCGTAACCCTCTGTACCGGGGGCCTGAGCCAAGGGCCCGACACCGTCGAGAACGGTCCAGTTCTCGCCATCTAAAGAGTGTTCGATGACCACGTCTTTGGCGCCGAATCCCACGAAGGCCTCGATGAGTTGATTCGAGTTCCAGATCCAAAGCTCGTGCAGCTTGTACGCCCGGTCGAATGCATATTCGATGGTGGCCGGGACACCCCCGCTGATCCACATGTCAGAGGCGGAAACCCCATGAAGATCGCCCACCATACCAGAGCCGTCGATGGTCCTCTCAGGCCCGGATTCACCGAAGGAGCTGGAGGCCGTGGCCGTGATATTCACGATCGGAAATCCAATCGGCTCAACGGTAAAGCTCCAGACCTCGCCCGTAAACACGGTAAAGTCAGGGGCACTATTGACCTCGTCCACACGCCAGTAAAAGGTTTCGCCGAAGGGGAGACGTCCGGGATCAACGCTGGCCTCTGTGATGCCGTCGGCAATCAGCGCGCCGGCCGCCCCCTCATTGACGTCGTTAAAGTTTGTGCTCAGGTAGACGTTGCGTGTCGCGGCGAAGGTGCCGGCATCCCAGGTCAGGACAACATCACGCAGAACATCAATCTCTTCCTTAGCAGGATTGGGTGAACTGGCCGCGCCTGGCAGGCTTCCATCGGAAAGCAACTCGACTTCACCGATCTGCATACTATTGGCCGCGGCGCGGTCTCGGATATCCGTGAAGATCAACTCATAGTGAGTGTAGACCTTGTTATTTGTGATAGGAACAGGTTCGGAAATCCAGGTGTTTCGTGGATGGGGGGTAGCCTGACTCATTTCATCGATTGTTCCCTCAGTAATTAATATATAGGGTCCATCAATGCTCACGTCGGAGCCGGACAGCCTGAAGCTGATCGGGTCTCGAGGCGTCGCGTCGTTGGCGGTCGCAAAATTTAGTGCCGTGATAACGACCGAGGGACCCGATGGGGTGACGCGAAAACCGGTGCCGCCGGTACCCGGATCGGGGTCAAAATCACCCTTGAAGTGAAGATATTTAAAGCCGGAAATCTGATTATCGATCGCCAGCGGGGGCGCCTCATTACCGGGCCAGTCCCCGTCATTGGGCACGCCTAGTATCGTATCACCGGGGTTGGTGATGTCAAACAACGCTTGGGCGTGCGAAGTACCGGTGCAGAATAACGTTACCAGCAATAAGAACAGTGTTCGTTTCCACATTTCAACGCTCCTCATTTGTCAACTGAATAGTCATCAATTTCAGACGCTCCGTTTTCGTCGAACCGTCTCATAACTGGAAGAATCCAACACCTACCTCACGCCCATCGCGATAACACCTCCTTCCGGACTGGCCGCATCCTTGACTCCTCCTGCCGATCCATGCACGATCGTGGCGTCATTATCATTCGCATAGTACCAAGACAGCCTGAGCCATGAAACAATAAAAATGGCACGGTTCACAATGGCTCTCGCATAGGTGCCAGTCCGTGTACGACTCCTAACGGTCGTAATCCGCGCGGCGCTTGTCGCGTAATTGATGCCCCTAATTGCCCCAGATCAGTGTTTCGATCACGATCACGACCGGGAATATGACCCTGATAATGAACGCAGGCCAAAAAAGTGGTCTGTCCTGTTTGCGTACTGGCCTTCCCACCAAATCCTTCCTTACCGCTGGGACACGCGCGGATGAAGCTCTGAATCCCACCACCGCCGCCCTTTTGCCTGTCAGGGGTGAGGCTCGTAGCGCCGAGATTCACTCGGGTGCAGTCCGAAGTTTCAGTGGGGTCTGGCAGCGGCTCATGTTGGGGATCGACAATGCGTCATAATTTAAATGTAACCTCCTTTTAAACAGTCGGTTACATCATATTCACAGGAGATCAGATGTGAGTCCGAAGATCGCGATAAAAACAGACAATATTATGCTTCTTATGACTAACTGCACCGGTGAAAACTTTTGACATGGCCGTCGAAAAAGGTTTTTTTCTTGTGTGGCCCCAGCGTTGCGCTATATACTTGCGAAATGGTCCGTGAGTAGTTCGCAGGTTGATGTGTGCTGCTTGGACTGTTTTCGCGAACGTGAATTCGGCTATTGAGGAGTTTCGATGGAGAAGGAAGAGGGCTTTACATTTCTTCTGCTGGACATTTCTAAATTCTTAGCTGAATCGTCGTCTACACTCTGGAATAGGGTATTCATGCGTACATTGTGAGGGCTAAGTGTTTTGGTGTGTGGCCAAAGCGAAGCCTTCGCGTCGCAATACACTAGTTTTTCTTCGAAGGAGTAATGTCATGTTGAAGAGACTGTTAATGCTAACTGCTCTTGTTTTGGCGTTCGGACTGGTCGGTGGAACTGCCGTCTTGGGCTCTACCATTGAAATAGGGATTACTGATGAGGATAACGATGCCGAGGAGGACATCAATCCCAGTAAGCTCGGCGAGGTAGACGCCGGCAGCAGCGACCTCGAGATGCCCTATGAAGACACGGGAATGGGCGACCCGCAGTTTGCCGGTGTGCGCTATGAACTTGCCATTGGCAAGGGCGTCACAATCACCGGTGCATGGATCCTGTTCCAGGTGGATGAACTCAAAGACGGTTCTCTCCCCGTTAATCTCATCATCGAGGGTGAACTGAATCCCAATCCCGCACCGTTTGCCGGTGGAGGCCCCGGTACCTTTGACATTTCCACCCGACCCACAACGGTCGCGCAGGTGAAGTGGAGTGTGGATAATTGGGAAACCGTAGGTGATAGGGGACCTGCCCAAACGACTCCGAATCTCGCCCCTATTCTCCAGGAGCTAATCGACCAACCCGCTTGGGCCAACGGTAATGCCGTAGTGCTTATCTTTAGGGACGATCCTGACAATCCTTCCCAAGGCAATCGGGTTGCCGAGGCGGGCCCCGGGGACGACTCGGCTACGCTAATTGTAGAGTTTGGCGGAGACCCCTTCCTGCAGGACAGCGGTCCCGACGGCATCATATCGATCGAAGCCGAGAATTTCCATAATAGCTTCGCCCGGGGCGCTCACGCGTGGGAGGTGGTCGGACCAAACGACGGGTTTACCGGCGTCGCCGGCGTGCAAGCCCTGCCAAACGATGGGACAAACGCTGACCTTGACCAGGCTATTAGCCCGAGTTTGGACTACGAGATCGCCTTGCTAAGGTCAGGTACGTACTATGTCTGGCTACGGGCCTATGGCGCCAGTGGTAGCGATGATTCCACCAATATAGGACTGGACGGACAACCAACTGACACTGCCGATAGGATAGATAACTTTGATGGCGTATACCAATGGACCAACCGTACCAGAGACCCCGAACGCGCGTTTCTTGATATTGGGACCGGTGGTGTCCATACCCTGAATCTCTGGATGCGTGAGGATGGCGCTATTGTAGACAAGATCGTCCTGACGACGAATCCTGACTACGTGCCGGAAGGTGACGGCCCTCCTGAAAGTGGGCGTGGCTTTCCTGTCGTAGCTATTCTGGTATCTCCTGCTGATGGTGCTATTGAGTTAGTAGACCCTGTCTTAGAGTGGCTTGGGGCAGACGCGGCCGTCTCCCATCAGGTCTATCTGAGCACCGATACGACCATTGACGCAAATGACCTCCTTGGGGACATCACGGAGACAATGCGGACCGTAGACGTCGTCCCGGGGACCACCTACTATTGGCGAGTCGATGAGGTCACGGCCGATGGCACCGTCAACGAGGGCGCGCTCTGGAGTTTTGCGACCTTGGCCATAGAGGCCCATTTCCCGATGCCAGCGGATGGTTCTGTGTGGCAGGCCCTGGATGGCACGCTGGATTGGGCCGCGGGTCTGGATGCACTGGTGCGTGACTTGTTCCTCAGCACTGACCGGGCCTTAGTAGAGGCCAGGGATCCCAGCACAAAAGTCGGTTTCTTCTTGTCTCTGCCCACCCATGATCCGGGTCCTTTGGAGCCCGGCACCAAGTACTATTGGGCCGTCGACGAATTCGATTCGACTTTCACGGCCCATGCCGGTCCGATCTGGAGCTTCACCACGATGGATCCGGCTGTCGATGCCAACGTTAAGAGCTGGAACATTGCAGCAACAGCGGCCGCACCCGCTTACCAGGACCTGCATGTGGCCGACGGTGTGTATGACATCGGTCAATTCGGCGGCGAAGTCACCTATGAGTTCATTGTCAGAAGCGATCCCTGCGAGACGGAGGCCAGCATGGCCCTGATCGGCAGACGCGGCTTCGGTGACACCCAGGTCGGGCTCAAGTACGAGCAATGGAACAACACCGGCACCTACGGCGCCACCATCTTCGGTGTCGTGGACCTCGATTTTGGTGTTCCCACGGCACCCGGTGAGTACACCCATCTGGTCTTCGTGTCCAGTGAAGCTGCCAGCACCACCACCCTATATGTCAATGGCGTGGAAGCGGGCGTAGTGGATAGGGCCATTAGCATGTCGGGCATTGTCGGCATCGGCTACGGCGCCTCGGCGGAAGACGGCAGCGCATTCTTTGACGACTTCGACGGCAGCATCTTCGGCGTGGCCATCTACGATGAGGCCCTGAGTGCCGCTACGATCAATGACAATGCGACGGCATTCTTTACGGCGATTACCGCTGAGTGGCGGGTCTCTGCCGGTACTGATGATGCCGAGGAAAGAGTGGAGACTGGTGCGATTGATCTGGGCAGCTCGGACCTCGAGATTACCGAAGAGGGCAGCCCCGGAAACAACCAGCTTATCGGGATGCGCTTCAACAACGTTTCCATCCCGCAGGGGGCCATCATCACCAGTGCCTATGTACAGTTCCACGTCGATGAGACTTACGTTCCGGGTGACAACCGGCCTGGTACAAAGTTCCTCCGGGGCGAAGCTGTTGACAATGCCGCGACATTTTCGGCTGCTGCCTTTGACATATCGTCCCGGCCGATAACGGCCGCGGAGGCGAGCTGGGACTGGCCGTTTTGGCTCACGACGCACGAAGAAGGTCCGGATCAGCAGACCTCGGACATCGCCGCCGTTATCCAGGAGATCGTGGACCGGCCGGGCTGGTCGGCGGGCAATTCGCTGGTGCTCATCATCACCGGTAGCGGCGAGAACACGGCCGAATCGTTCAACGGGGAGGCGGATTCGGCGGCATTGCTCCACATCAGCTTGGAACTGCTGGCCCAACCCGTTCCCTTGACGGCCACCTTGACCGGTGCAGCCGCAGGCACGGGCTCCACAGCCACCGGCAGTGCGACTTTCCAGCCCAACGCAGATGGAACGGCCATCGGCTATGTCCTAAGCGTCACCGGCCTGGAGAATACCACCATGGCCCACATCCATGTGTCCGCCGAACCCGGTGCCAATGGTGGAGTCGTCGTCTGGCTCTTCCCGGCTGGGCCTCCGCCCGGCTTACAGGCCGGCTCCTTCACTGGCGTCTTGGGTGAAGGCGACATAACGGCGGACAGCCTCGCCGGATCGTTGGCGGGACAGTCCTTGGACGCTCTCATGCTGGCCATCCAGGAGGGTCGTGCCTATGTCAATGTCCACACCCAGCAGTTCGGCGGCGGAGAGATCCGGGGACAGCTTGAATGAAGGTCCACTCGTAACACGTTGGACCAGTTTGTTACCTTCAACCATCGGGGCTGCGACCATGTGTCGCAGCCCTTTTTTCGTGGGTCACCCAGCCACCTGAACCACTGCCCAGCACTCCAGGTTTTGCGGCGGCCTATACTTTACTCGTGACCGTTCACAGGAATACTGCCTGCATTTCCTGGTTCGAGCTTCGCTCGAATTGTATATTCCACAGGAAGGACTGAAGGGGCTGCCGCCAATCTGCAACTGCCACCTGCAACAACAGGATCGTTGGCATCGGCGTCAGCCCTTCCCTATCTTCTTTTCTTCCCGTGTAATTATCCTTTGAGCGAAGCTCAAATAATGGCAAGTCCGTTTTCCTGTGAACGCTTGCCCACCGCCCAGTTTCTTCGATAAATCTACTGAAAGATGCTCCAGAAGCCGGACGCCTTATCTGCCCCCCTGCCTCTGACCTGCCCCTGACTCAATTCGGCAGCCGGCTGCAAAATTCGATTGCGAAGATAGAAATATCGCAGATTGCGAAGATCAACAATGGAGAAAC
>JADFMM010000043.1 GCA_022563885.1 Planctomycetota bacterium
GCTGAACGACGATCCAGCCGCGACGGCGACGAACCCATTGTTCGGCGCCGGGACGTCGTTCTGCCCTCGGCCGTTGTTTCCCCAGGCGACGATCGATCCGTCGGCCTTGAGACCCAGGCTGTGGACCGACCCAGCCGCGACGGCGACGAACCCGCTGTTCGGCGCCGGGACGTCGTTCTGCCCGTCGTCGTTGTCTCCCCAGGCGACGATCGCGCCGTCATCCGCGGCGAGCGGGGTCGCGGCGCCCGCCAGGGCGAGCACGGTGGCGGAAACGATGAGCCAGCATCGGACAGACCTTGAACGTGTGGACATGAGTGTTCTCCTTTCAGGGGAAGCAGTGAACAACGAAACGTTTGCGAATTGGACTTTCATCTTCTTTGCTCCTTCGAACAGAACAGTTCGATCGAAAAACCGCATCCGTATTCGTACGGGCGCGGTGCTGTCGATGTGTGGCACCGGCTTCCAGCCGGTGTTCGCACCGGCAAGATGCCGGTGCCACACCCACGGGGGGCCGGCGCTACGGGCATTCGCTTCGCGGCTCTTCGCAGGTGCCGAAGAGCGATTGCACGATGCCGCTGTCCACCGGGTTGATCTGCCCGTCGCAGTCGATGTCGTACTGGCAGAGGTCCGATTCGTCCGCACTGCCGAACGCCGCCTGGACCAACCCCGCATCCGCTTCGTCGAGTAGTCACCAGAGTCGCCGGGACCGTCAAGAGTACCAGGACGCCGCCTCACAGGGACCCTTTGACTTCGCAGAGGAGGGCTTAGCCGCCGAGACTCACACGGTGGGAGACGAGCAAGCGCCGAGGCCCCTTTTCGCCGGGAGCGGCTCGATCGATCTGCTGGTGTAGTGTGCTAGCTTGGAATCCCATTGTCATCGGCAGGGGCTTAACCGCCTCTGGCTACGCGTCAATGTTCACAATGCACTGGCAATTTCCGGTATACCCGCCTCGGGTTTCACAGTGATACTCGGGTCGAGGACATTGGAGGCGGATTTGTGATGGATGACTACGTGATGGAAAAGACCGTCGATGGGAACACATTCACCGACAGAGTTGGTGCAAGTCATCCATCGTGAGGGCATCCAGGCGGTCGACGATGCTGTCCGCCATGCCGAGTTGGTCCTTGGGATAGGAGTTGGTCACCGCCAGGGTCCGTAGTCCCGCCGCCCGGGCGGCTACCAGGCCCCAGCGGGCATCTTCGATGGCCAGGGTATTGGCCGCGTTGATCCGCTCATCGGATTCACGGAGATGGGCAAGGGCCAGCCGGTATCCCTCGGGATGGGGTTTGCCGACAGTCACGTGGTCGGCCGCGACCAGCGTCGTGAAGTGTCGCCGAATGTTGGCTTCGTTCAGAACATACTCGATTTCCGCCAGCAGGGCGCCGGAACAGACACCCAGAAGGACCTGATGCTCCACGAGCATTTCCAGGAAAGGCCGGACGCCCTCGATAAGAGCCCCCTCTGTCTCGGCGAGCCTTTGAAAGATCTTCTTCTTCTGATCCACCAACTCTGGGATGTGGCTCTTTTCAACGGGCAGATGGCCTTCGTCAATGAGCGTTTGAAAACAGTCCTTGTCGGTTAAGCCCAGAAAGTGCTGATAGTAGTTGGCCTTGCCGATCTGATAATCAAATTGCGTCAGGACCTGATTGAACGTGCGGAAATGCAGGATTTCCGAGTCCGTAATGACGCCGTCGAAGTCGAAGATGATGGCCTTGAGCATCTTCTTACGCGTCTCTCTGCAGCTTGCGCTGCGTGGAGCGTATGCCGGAGATAATGGTGGATCCGACCATGGCGATGTAGACGACCGAGGTGAACCAATACGCCCAGGTGGTGTTCTGTAGGAGGCCCATTTTGACGATCACGGTGCCAATGGCGAAGGCCTGGAAGAACATCTTGAGCTTGCCGGAGGCGGTTGCGGCAAAGTTGAATCCCTGTGCTTCCGCCCGCTGTCGCAGGAGCGTGACATAGGCTTCACGTGCAATCAAGATGACCGCCACACCCCAGTGGAGGATTCCGTGGGCGCTTTCGGAGAGATTGAACAATAGGGGCCTACCGACGATGGCAAAGCAGACAAATGCGCCGCAGACGAGCACCTTGTCGGCCAAAGGGTCCACGATCCTCCCGAATCGCGTGGTGACTTGCAGCTTGCGGGCCAACCAACCATCGACGATGTCGGTCAGACCGGCGATCACGAAGATGAAAAATCCGATAGTGAGGAGCAGGAAGGGATTCTCGGCCCTGGGGCTGTAGAGAATAATCACCAGAAAAACAATCGTGAGTGCCAAGCGTCCGACGGTCAGAATGTTGGGTAGGTGCCTTGTCATAGACCGGGCCCTGTCATTAGCTTTGAGGGGTTCTTCAATTCTAAGGGATCGGCCGAGACAGGGATGCCGTTTTAGTTCTGCTTGACGATTAGGTCATAGTGCTCAAAGTCAACCACCTGGCCCTCAATGAACTCGCCCGGCCTAGCCTGGCAATTGGGTATGAAACAGACACTATCAATGTCTGGCGCTTGCCCATAATAGCGGGCGGTACCTGTTCCATCTTCTGCGACGGAATCCACTAGGCAGGTAATGCGACTGCCGACTCGGGCGCTGTTTTTGGCGAAGGCGATCTCCTGCTGGGCCAGCATCAGCCGTTCCAGACGCTCTTTCTTGACGGAGGCAGGGACCTGGTTTTCCATCTCAGCGGCAGGCGTTCCTCTTTCCCGATAATATTGGAAGGCCCCCAAAGCATCGTATTGAGCCCACTTGATGAACTCAAGCAATTCAGAGAATGCCTCCTCCGTCTCTCCCGGAAAGCCCACGATCACCGTGGTCCGTATCACGATATCCGGAATCGCCCTCCGCAGTCGTTCGATGAGGTCACGGAGTCGGGCCTGGGTGTCGGCTCGTTTCATGGCCTTGAGGACGCCGTCGTTGGCATGTTGGGTGGGCATGTCGAGGTAGGGGATGATCTTATCGCTCGACTGGATGGTTTCAATTAAGCGATCTGAGAGGCCGGCGGGATAGATGTACATCAGCCGAATCCAGTCGAGCTGGTCGAGGGTGGCCAGTTGTTCTAGGAGGCGGGCCAAGCCGTGCCTCTGTTTGAGATCTCGCTCGTAGGTGGTGGTATCCTGAGAGACGATATTCAGTTCGACGACGCCGGATTCAACCAGTTCTCGCGCCTCCTCCACGGCTTGCGCCTGGGGCTTACTCCGAAAGGGTCCCCGGATCGAAGGGATAGTACAAAATGTGCAGGTGTGATTGCAGCCTTCGCTGATCCGCAGGTAGGCCGAATGCCCCGGGCCAATGAGCAGGCGCGTGCTGTCATCGCCGATTTCGTGCTTCGAACGCCCCAGCAAGGGCTCCATGTAGGCCCCGGGTTGGCTGGTACTGAAAGAATCGAGAATGATTTTGCTGATGTTGTCCCGTTGCTCCAGCCCGACGATGGCATCAATGCCGGGGACTTCCTGAAAGAGGGCGTCTCCGATTCGCTGGGACAGACATCCTGCCACCACCACTTTCTTGACGTGTCCCTTACGCTTCTGCAGGACGGCTCGGCGGATGACGCCGATGGATTCTTGCTTGGCTGGCTCGATGAATCCGCAGGTATTAATGACCACGACGTCCGCTTGGTCAGGGTCTTCGCTGATCAACATGCCTGCCTGCGCGATGTCGGCGAGCATTCTTTCGCTGTCGACGATGTTCTTGGGACAGCCCAGCGCAACAAAGCCGACCGTGATGGATTGTTGATTGTATCGAATCATGACCCTACAATAGCAACAATGCTGAAATTGTACAGCGTCGAGTTTCCCAGTGCCGCGGAGTGACGACTAGACAATTCGGCCTGGTTCATGTCCGGGGCACACGAATCGACGTAGGAATCGTACTCGTAATCGGCTTTTCGGCCTTCTCAATTACGACGACCGCTTCGCCGAATACGAGCACGAAAACAGGTCAGACGCACTGCTACCCTATAGACACTTTTGTGAACCAGCCCGGGAATTTGCCGTGTGACAGGGATAAACATGGAGCAGGTATGACGAATTGGCCAAATATTCCTGCACATTATGAGTAAAACTGGACGATAAGTGCAATTTCAGGAGGTTGTGCTTTCGACGCGATTGAAGCTGAGTGAAAAGAGAAGGTTGGGTTGGCAGCATTGCTTCCCGTCTGCTTGACCGTGTATTTCCAGCCGGTATAATTGAGCGAGTGGGTTGTTCGAAACATGCGACGACAGAAGAATTCAGTTTCCTGCCGATTTCTAAAAGAGGCAGCACTGCCTTGACTATGTGGTGGAAACGTGATCAGGACCAATCGATTCTGTAGAGCAGCAATACCGGTTCTCACCTGCTGCTGTCTGGCGGCCATGACGGGGTGTGGCGATTTTTTTGCCGAAGAACCAACCGAACTGCAGTCGCGGAACATCCTCACACAACTGAGCCAAATCAACACGGTCGCCGACCCCAATACACGAATTCCCGATATCTACACTAGACCACCGGTGATTCTGGAGATGCCGGGCAAGGGTGTCAAGCTCTTCTATTTTACCCGCCATCATACTCCGGCGAAATTGACTGTAACGGTGCAAGAGCAACTGGGCGCGACCGTGAGCGTGAATGAGGCCGTCAATCAGATGGTTATCGAATGTACCTCCCGTGAAGACGCCGAGCTTACTCTGTCTTTTCTGGAACTTATCGACGTACCCCCCATCCAGGTGAGAATCGACTGTCTGGTGTCCGAGCTTTTCGCCGACGTGACCATGGACTGGGAGACGACCATCCAGATCGACAACCTCTTCGGCGAGGGCGTGACCCTGGGAGGCAAGGTGGTTGACGGCGTCCTCCTGCCGGCATTCCCCGGGGCATCCCTGCGCGAGCCGGCCCGGGCGAAACTTGGACTCAAAGTGGGGTATTCCAAGAACCTGAACATGGACGGTGATGAGTTCAGGGCCCTGGTGGATATGCTGGTTTCCAGGGGCTATCTGAAGATCCTCATGAATCCTGTTCTCACGGTCGTCAACGGTGAAACGGCGGAAATCATCACGAGGGACAAGGTCCCGATACTCAAGGAAGTAACCTTGAAAATTGGCGACCCTTACACGACGACCGAGTATGTGTGGGTCGAGGATATCCTGCGGGTTACGCCGCACGTCTTTGCAGATGGTTACATTGGCTTGGAGACCAGCATCCAGATTTCATCCAAGAGCACGCCGGAGGGGGTGAAACAGCTCCCCATCATCACCGAACGACGCATCACGAACAAGGGGAACCGGATTCGCCAGGGCGAGAGTCTGATCATCGGGGGTCTCCGCAAGACCGAGCGGCGGTCCGTGGTCAGAGGCGTTCCCTTTCTCAAAGACATTCCGATCATCGGCGTGCTCTTTTCCAGCAAGGATTTCGAGGAGCGTGCCAAAGAGGTCATCTTTATTCTCACGCCGACCATCTCCAATTACGGTGTCCCCAACGAGGAGATGATCGAGATGATCCGCAAGAAACACAGAGCGCCGGTGCCTGAGGAACTGGCGGAGGTCCTCATGGATTCCTTGGCGGGTCTCGGCGCCGTGACGGAGTTCTTCAAACCCCAGGAGCAGAACGGTCCCGAGAGCCCAGAGATGGCCGAGGGTGTGAGTTCTGGCCCCTTGCTCACGGAAATGGATCCCAACGATATTTCGCAGGGAGACCCGAATCAGGTGGACGCGGCGGAGACGACAGACATAGTCGCAGAAAAGGATAGAACCGGAAGTTAAGCAGCAGGGAGGGGACGCCCGTTTATGGATGCGATGTTTCTCATTAAACCCGAAGGAGGTAGACACATGGACAACTTCGATCTGATCAACTTCAAGGAGAATAATGGGGAGGACGCCTTTCCCCCACCAGATCCGGAGGCCGACAAGCCCATACCCTTTGATGACAGCGATTCCGTCCCCAAGCCGGTATCGCGAAAACCTCTCAGCATGGGAGCCGGCGTCAGTGCGAAGAAGCCGACGGCCCCTGAGAGGGCGGTGGTTCCCCCTGCGCCAGTCAAGCCCGCCCAGCGGCCTGCGGCAAATGCGGCAAAGACGGGCGACAGACCGGCGGCGCCCGCCGCCACCTCTGCCGTGGCTCCCGAGGAGCGGATTTCGGGTTTGAAAACCTTCTTTACCAAGCTGCACCCGGGTGCCCTGATCTTCCTGGATGAGCAGGTCACCGAATGGCTCAAAGCTCACCCCGACGTCCAGATCAAGAGGACGAATGTGAGCGTGGGCGAGGTGATGGCCAAGAAGACGGAACCTAACATCATTATCAATGTCTGGTATTGATCGGCGCAGCGCTTGTGGTTGTGGTAATCGGTGCGCTTAATTGCCCCAATGCACTGTTTCGATTACGATCACGACAACGACGTAGGAATCGTACTCCTAATCGGCTTTTCGGCCTTCTCGATTCCGAGTGCGAGTACCGCTTCGCTGAGTACGAGCACGAAAACAGGTCAGACGGACTGCTGCCCATCTGCGCACTTTTGTGAACCAGCCCGGTTTTTTCACCGGTGTCGGGCCGATAAATGTCTTGACACCGTGGGTTTACCTCCAGATACTCCTAAAAATCGGCCTAGTATATGCACAATCCTGAACACAGGTGTTTCTGGGGAGAAGATTCTGCAGCGATGTCGGGTCGGAACCTGCTCGGTAAACGGCTAGGAGCGCCAAAAGTGGAACGGCTTTCTTAGGCCGATCTGCACGAGTATTTTATATAAGGAGGTTTATTTCGTGGCCAAAGAGCTAGCACGGGAACTTGTCAACGCAGGAGTCCATTTTGGACATGGGGCCAGCCGATGGAACCCCAAGATGGCTCCGTATATATTTGGAAAACGCGGCAACATCCACATTATCGACGTCAAACAGACGTTGAGAGGCATCCTCGTGGCCAAGAAGTTGCTCGCAGAACTGGTATCGTCCGGCAGTGATGTGTGCTTTGTGGGCACCAAGCGCCAGGCGCAAAAGGCCGTTGTCGTGGCAGCGACCAAATGCCAGATGCACCATATTGCCGAGCGCTGGTTGGGCGGTATGTTGACGAATTTCAGGACGATCCGTTCGAGGCTGCAGCGTTTGGAAAAGCTGGAGGCCATGGGAGAAGACGGCACGTTGGAAAAAGAAAGCAAGAAGCAGGCATCCCGTCTTAAGCGTGAGATGCGCAAGATATTCACCAATCTCAACGGGGTCCGTAAGATGTCCCGTTTGCCGGGCTGCGTGGTCGTCGTTGATGCCAAGAAAGAGTATTTGGCCTTGAAAGAGGCTAAGGCCCTGGGGATTCCCACCATTGGTGTAATTGACACCGATTCTGATCCGGACACCGTGGACGTGGCGATTCCGGCCAACGATGACTCCATCAAGGCCATCGAACTCATCCTCAATGAATTGGCGGACGCCGTGGCCGTGGGCAAGACCATGATGGCGACGAAGCCGGACGCCCCTGAGGTCGCCCGACGGGGCCGCTCCTCGCGTCGAACGACAGCCCGTGCTGACGGCCTGGACCCGGAACCTGAGTCCGCGGCGGTGCTCCCCATGGAGGTGGTGACGCCGACGCCTGATCCTCAGCCCGTGGCCACCACAACAGAGCCCGAGTCTAGTGTTCTGCCGGCAGAAACACAAGCCCCGACGGCGGAGGAGCCGCCGCCGGCCGATGAGTCCCCGGCCTCCCAGTGAGTTAGGGACACGCGGGACGTACAGACGCCTGGGCTTGGGTGGCCAGGAGGGATTCGGTCGAGTGACACACACTGTGAACAGGAGTGTATGAATGATGGCAGAGATTTCAGCGTCTGCGGTGATGGCGCTTCGAAAGATGAGTGGCCAAGGAATGATGGATTGTAAGAAGGCCCTCAGTGAAGCAGATGGGAATGTCGACTTGGCGATGGTGACACTCCGGAAGATGGGGGTGGCTACCTTGGAAAAACGATCCGACCGGGAGGCTTGCAATGGTCTGGTGGTCAGTAAGACCAGCGACGACGGCAAGGTGGGTGTCATTGCGAGCCTCTGTTGCGAGACCGACTTTGTCGTAAAAAGCGACGGGTATGTCGCCGCCGCCCATCTCTTGGGAGACTACGCGATGGCGTGTGAGACGGAAAGTGTCGAGAGTCTATTGGCGACAGTGGTAGACGGAAGAGCCTTTCGCGAAGTGATCATCGAGTGTGTAAGCAAGACGGGTGAGAAGACGGAAGTCGGTGATTTCGCCAGATTTGGACTGGATGGCTCCGGCTGTATCAGTACCTACATTCACTTTAACGGCAAGACCGGGGCCATGGTGTTGGTGGAAGCCAGTGATGACACTGTCGGTGCATCCGAGGCACTGCAAGCGGTCGCCAATGATGTAGCAATGCACGTTACCGCAATCAAACCGCTTGCCTTGGACAAAGGGGGGATAGATGCCGACACCGTTGAGAAGGAAAAGGCGATTTATGCCGAGCAGGTCAAGAATAAGCCCGCTGAGCTCATCGATAAGATCGTCGAGGGTAAGTTGAGAAAGTTTTTTTCTGAGCAGTGCCTCTTGCAGCAACCCTTTGTGAAAGACGACAGCAAATCCGTTGAGCAGGTGGTGTCGGAGGCGGCCAAGCAAGCGGGCGGCACTGCCAAGGTTAGCCGGTTTGTTCGCCTGGAGATTGGCTAGTCTGGCCGTGTGACGGGAGCTACGCCTGGGAGACGGACAGGATGGCCACCGTTGTTTTCTTCCCGATTGACACCATGAATCAAGGCTAAGAGGGATCGATGGCCGCCAGCGAATATAAGCGTGTCTTACTAAAACTTTCGGGGGAGAGCCTGTGTGAGAAGGGTGGCTCCGGCATTGACGGCGATGCCTTGGAGTCTATAGCCCGCCATGTGATGGAGATTGCTGGGCTCGGTCCTGAGGTGTGTGTGGTGGTGGGGGCTGGGAACATCCTGCGGGGTGCCACTTTTTCTCAAGAGAGCCGTATTCCTAGGAATACGGCGGACTACATGGGCATGCTGGCGACGATCATCAATGCCTGTGCCCTGCAGGAGACGCTAGAGAAACTCGGACAGCCGACCCGTGTCCTCAGTGCCATTGAGGTCTCAGCGATCTGCGAAAAATTCATTCGGAGGCGGGCGTTGCACCATTTTCAGCGGGGACGCGTGGTGATTCTGGCGGGTGGGACCGGAAATCCCTTTTTTACCACGGACACCTGCGCCGCACTCAGGGCGTCTGAATTGGATGTGGATCTCTTGATCAAGGCCACTAAGGTGGATGGCATTTATGACAGTGATCCGGAAAAAAATCCAGATGCCAAGATGTTCACTGAATTGTCTTATGCGGATGTCCTGCAAAAAAACCTAAAGGTCATCGACCATGCGGCCATTAGTCTATGCCGTGAGAATGGCGTCCCGCTGGTGGTGCTCAATATTTTCAAAGAGGGTAACATTGCCCGGGTGATTCGCGGGGAACGTGTGGGAACGCTGGTCCGCGATAGCTAAATATCTGGCAGAACCTAAACGACTGTCTTGACAGCAAGAGGAGTTCCTATGTCAGTAGAGACAATTGTGTCAGAGAGCAAATCTAAGATGGACAAAGCTGTTGGCGTCTTTCAGCACGAGCTAAGGGGATTTCGCACGGGTCGAGCATCCACAGCGCTCGTGGATGGTATTGCCGTCGACTACTTTGGGACGCCCACGCCTCTGAAACAACTGGCCTCCATCGCCACTCCGCAAGCGGATTTGATTGTGATCAAACCCTTTGATGGCGGGGCCCTGCAGGGAATCGAGAAGGCCCTCAAAAGCAGTGATTTGAACCTCACGCCGATGATCGACGGGAAGTTTATCCGGCTGAACGTGCCCTCCTTGAGCGAGGAGAGACGAACGCAACTCGTTCAGCAGGTGAAGAAGTCTGGAGAACATGCCAAGGTGAGCATTCGCAACATTCGGCGCGACAGTATCAAGCATCTGGAGAAGGAAGAAAAAGACAAATGGATCACCGAAGATGACGTCACTCTGGGAAAGAAAAAAATCGAAGACGCGACCAAGAGTTTCGTCGAAACAGCAGATGAATTGGTAAAGCATAAATCGGATGAAATCTTACTTGAGTAGGACCGGTCTCTCACCTATTCCCCGATGATCTTGACCAGGACTCTCTTGTTGCGTTTCCCATCAAACTCTCCATAGAAAATCTGTTCCCAGGGCCCAAAATCGAGCTTGCCTGCTGAGATGGCCACCACGACCTCTCGGCCCATCACCGACCGCTTCAAGTGGGCGTCGGCGTTGTCTTCGTGGCCGTTGTGCCGGTATTGGCTGTAGGGTTTCTCCGGCGCCAGCTTCTCCAGCCAGACGTCGATATCACTGTGCAAGCCTGATTCATCATCGTTGATGAACACACTGGCGGTAATGTGCATCGCATTGCACAAGAGCAATCCCTCTTGCACGCCACTGGCCTCCAGGCACGCTTGAATGTCGGGCGTTATATTGATCAGCTGGCGTCTTTTTTCCGTTTGAAACCACAGTTCTTTGCGAAAGCTCTTCATGTCTGATTCACCTTTCAGTCGTCCGTCGGGGCTTGGCAGTGCCCGATCCATTCTCTTTTCTCTCTGTGTCCTGTTATAGGGCAAAAACCTGGAAAGTCGACGGCTATTTGGTCCCATCTTCTTCCGGCAGAGTCTTGTCGGGTCTACCTTATCGCTCCTACCGTGCGGCCGAGACCTTGCTTTCGGCAACGACCGGTTCATTCTTTTGTTTTTTTCATGGGTCGGTTGTTGCCACCCAAGGCGGGACGCATCCGTGGAGTTCCCATATAAAGGGTCCCTTTGCTCCGAACCCAGGGGGACCCAAGCGTTTTACTCAGCGGGTATTGGGTTGAATAGACCGACCCGTCGCGGCGAATGGTGAACAAGTCCTGTGATGCGACGCCCATGGCCAACCGAAGAGTGGGAAGAGGAGCGTGATGAAAAGAATCATACCACTAGTCTGGTTCGTCGTGGGTTGGCAACTGGGGTGTGCCGACAGCCTACCCTCGGGCAGGAAGGTCCGTGAATCTTCCCCTTGCAGCCCCCCTGTCGCATTGGCCGATTACCTGAGAACACAAGACGTGGCGGGCCTGCAATCGGTGCAGATGTGGCCCAACAGGTTCGGTCCCGGCCTCTGTTTGAACACCCGGCACTATCGAATTCTGACGACCGTGGCGGACCCCTTTTTCCTCAGCAAGCTGCCCGGTTTTGTCGAGGCCGCTCACCGCAGCTACAATAAGCAGTTGCCTGTGGCGGTGTCGCCCGAAACCCGTTCTACTCTGTATCTGTTTGCGACTCGCTCGCAGTGGGAGGTCTTTACCAGGCGTTTTGCGGGCAGGCAGGCCAGCCTGTTTCTCAAGATCCAGGAAGGCGCCTATTGTCTCAATGGCAGTTGCGTTGTGTATGACATTGGCCCGGAACGCACCTTGGCGGCGATTGGGCACGAAGGGTGGCACCAATTCACCAGTCGTCACTTCAAGTACCGATTGCCCAGTTGGCTGGACGAAGGGATCGCCATGCAATTCGAGAACCCTACGACTCTCGACGGGCAACTCTCCTTTGACTCTTGCGACAACCACTATCGCTTGCACTCTTTAGAGCGTGTCGTCAAAAACCGCCATCATATGCCTCTGGTGGATCTCCTGACGGTGAGTCCCGGAGAGGTGATGGCCCTGGACAACGATGCTTCGGTGACGGCCTTCTACAGCCAATCGTATGCCCTCGTGCGCTTCCTGCAAGAGGCCGACAACGGGCGGTATTTAGCCCGCTATCGGGCCATGCTCGATGGCGGTCTGTTGGGGACATGGCCACTCAGCAAAAAGTGCCGTCGCATCGCTGCCGATCGGAATCGAGCTCGCACGGTCCGATGGAACAGTCAGGTCGGCAAGCAGATCTTCACGCACTACGTGCACCCCGATCCTCAAGGTCTTGAAGCCGAGTATTTCGATTTCTGTGAGCGCATCGTCGTGGGGCTGCAGTGACTCGAACAGAACCTATGCTCTTGCAATCTCAAAGTGTCGTTTGAAATGGGCGTCGCTTAGATCGGGATGGTCCCAACGGTAATGGACACCACGACTCTCCAGTCGGTTTTGTGCAGACTGGGTCATGAGCATCGCCAAGGTCAGCATATTCTGACACTCCCATCCATCCGGCTGATCGAAGACCTTGTCCATGACGTAACGTTGCCAAAAACCAATGATTTCCAGTGCCTCTTCGAGATGCTTCGCCTTGCGGGTGATGCCCACATTTCGCCACATGAGCGCCCTGAGCGAATTCCGAACGTCTGCGGTGTCTAAGCGGCTGCGATCGGAATCGGGGATGGCGTATTGCAAAAGGGGGTGACGCAGGTCGGCCAGATTGGTCACTTTGTGACGGGTCGCCGTTCGCCCGGCAATCATGCCGAAGACGAGTCCCTCCAACAGGGAATTGCTCCCGAGTCGATTGGCCCCGTGCAAGCAGGTAGAGGCTGCCTCCCCGCAGGCGAAGAGATGAGGAAGGTTGGTCTCGCCGGCTTCGTTGGTCTTGACGCCACCCACCAAGTAGTGAGCGCTGGGCCGGACGGGAATCAGATCCTTACGAATGTCGATGTCAAAGGTCTCACACAGTTCGCTGATCAGGGGAAAACGTTTTTGGAAGTGTGCCTTATCGAAGTGTCTTATGTCCAGGTAGACATGGGTGGACTCTGTCTTGAGCATCTGCGATAAGATCGCCCGGCTCACCACGTCACGAGGGGCCAGTTCTGCCGCCTCATGATACTGCTTCATAAAGGCATGGCCCTTGGAGTCGACCAGTATGGCGCCTTCCCCTCGCAGCGTCTCTGTGATCAAAGCACGCGAGGCACCGGCAATGTAGAGCGTCGTCGGATGGAATTGCATGAATTCCAGATCACGGAGGATGGCGCCGGCGCGGTAGGCCATGGCCAGTCCGTCGCCCGTGGCCACATCGGGGTTGGTCGTCTCTCGATAGAGCTGTCCCGCACCGCCCGTCGCCAGCAGGGTGTTGGCCGCCCAGATGATTTGACTGCGACGTTGTGAATCCGAACCGACGACGCCGATACAGCGTTGATCTTCATCGGTCAAGAGGTCGATGACGAAGAAATCTTCCAGCAGGGAGATGTTCTTGTGCGCTTGGACTCTCTCAATGAGGGATTGGGCGATGATACGCCCTGTTTCATCGCCATGGGCATGGGCCACGCGGGGCTTGCTGTGTCCTCCCTCACGCGTCATGTCAATCTCGCCCCCTTTTCGATCGAACTCCATGCCGCCCGCTATCAGTTGCTCCAGCAGACGGGGCCCCTGACGAATCACCAAGCTCACAATGTCGGGGTCACACAGGCCGCAGCCTGCCTTCAGAGTATCGGCGATGTGTTCGTCGAAACTGTCCAGTTCGTGTAGCACCGAGGCAATCCCCCCTTGAGCCTTCCAGGTATTGCTGTCACACAGTCTCTTCTTACACACCAGCAGCACCTTGCACTGCTCGGCCGCCTCCAGAGCGGCTCGCAGCCCAGCGATGCCGCTGCCGATCACGAGGCAGTCCGTGAAGAGCTGATGCGTGGAAATCGAATCTATGTTGACGAGATAGCGCCGAAAGTCCGGATGGTCTTGGCTATAGCAATCGGTGGCTTGATTCTCTGCACTCTCTGTCATACGATATCTGGCCCCTTAATAAGGAGTCCATCCTAACGGGAGGGGCGTTGCTTGGAAACTGTAAAGTGGGGAATCTCCACTAGGGGGAGCTTCAGGCTTCTGGGAAAAAACTGGACTTGATGATGGGATGACCTAAGATACGGCCTCGTATGCAGGCTGTTCTGTGTTCTGAACCGACGACAGACCATCTCAAAACTGAAATGGAATTCAGATTAATTTAGGGATCGGCAAGAAATAAATTGAACAACTTGGGGTCCAAGTGTGGCCCATATTTGGTCGCGCCCGATTGAGCGAAACCACAGGCGTTGCTGTTCTATGTCGCGGATGTCGCGATTGAGAAGCGATCAAAGATGGGGGTGCAATTGGGGTTTCAAAAGTCCAAGTTAGTTCTTGCCGGTCCTTGTAGAGGGGACGGACGACGCACATGGGCAAGATTGTAAACAAAGTAAATGCAAACTGTAATTCGGATTCCTACCTATTCACGAGTGAGTCAGTCACCATGGGGCATCCTGACAAGGTGTCTGACTGCATCTCGGATGCCATATTGGATGCTATGCTCGAGCAAGATCCCCAGAGTCGCGTGGCCTGTGAGACACTGGTGACCACCGGCCTGGTGGTGGTCGCGGGAGAGGTGACGTCGAAGGCCTATGTCGATATTCCCGGCGTCGTGCGTGAGACCATCAAGAAGATCGGGTACACGGATCCGAGCATTGGATTCGACCATGAGAACTGTGCCGTCATGGTGACATTGGATAGTCAAAGTCCGGACATATCCCAGGGTGTCACCAAAGGAGAGGGTCTTCATAAAGAGCAGGGTGCCGGTGATCAGGGACTGATGTTTGGCTATGCCACGAAAGAAACGGCTGTGAGAATGCCCATGCCCATTCATCTGGCCCATGCCCTGACGACGCGACTCGAAAAGATGCGGCAGACCCATAAACTGCCGTGGCTGAGGCCCGACGGCAAGAGCCAAGTGACCGTCGAGTACCACAACAACAAGCCCAAGCGGGTTCACACCGTGGTGATTTCGACTCAACACACGGAAGACATTTCCTTTAGGAAGCTGCGGAAGGAGATCATCGAGAATGTAATCATGCCCGCGCTGCCTAAAGCGTTTGTGGATAAGAAAACGATCATCCACGTGAACCCGACGGGTCGATTTGTCGTGGGGGGACCGAAGGGCGACTGTGGGTTGACGGGACGCAAGATTATCGTGGATACCTACGGCGGACGTGGTAGTCACGGAGGCGGCGCGTTCAGCGGCAAGGACCCCTCCAAGGTGGACCGCACGGCCAGCTACATGGCACGCTACATCGCCAAGAATATCGTGGAGGCCGATCTGGCAGAGGCCTGTGAGGTTCAACTCTCCTACGCGATTGGTGTGGCGGAGCCGACATCGGTCCTGGTCGATACCGAACAGACGGCCAAGATCAGTGAAGACAAAATCGCGGACATCGTACGGAAAGTCTTCCCTCTGACACCGCAGGGTATGATAAAACATCTGAACCTTCTGCGTCCCATTTACTCGGACACGGCCCATGGAGGGCACTTTGGTCGCACAGGGGAAGCGTTTACCTGGGAAAAGACGGATAAGGTCGCCACGTTGCGGAAAGCGGCCGGGCTCAAACCGAAGACGTAGCTGCACGCCAACCGGTCAACAGCGAAGCCCGGCATCGACCGGGCTTTTTTGTGACTTGAGCCGGTCCCTCAATGCTTGAAGTGTCGCTTGCCCGTGAAGACCATGGCGATGCCGGCGGCGTCTGCAGCCGCGATGACCTCCTTGTCTTTTTTCGACCCGCCCGGTTGCACGATCGCAGCGATACCGACCTTTGCCGCGTTTTCCACGTTGTCGGGGAAGGGGAAGAAGGCATCAGATGCCAAGACCGATCCTGCGGTTTCGTCGCCCGCCTTCTTGCAGGCGAGCAAACTTGATTCCAGCCGGTTCATCTGTCCGGCGCCTACACCGATGACCTTTCTGCCTTTGGCCAAGACGATGGTATTGCTCTTGGTGTGTTTGGCTGCGAGCCACGCGACACGTAGGTCCTCGAGTTGGTCCGTGGTGGGCTTGAGCTTGGTTGGGTAGGTCAGCTCGTCCGTTTCCCAACCGACCTGATCTCGTTTTTGCAGCAGCATGCCGCCTACGATATGACGCACATCATACTCCTCCGTGTCGAACTGCGTCTTGGAAATGGGACCCGTCTCGACCAGCCGGACGCGACTGCCCCAACTCTTGAGCGCGCGCATGATCTCGATAGAGTCGGCCTCAAACTCCGGGGCAATGATCACCTCGGCAAAGAATCCGCTGGCCCCCAGGGCCTTGCCGAAACGGCTGTAGGATTCCATGATCATCTGGGCCAGTTCGATGTCGACCTTGCGGTTCAAGGCGATGATGCCACCAAATGCGCTGATGACGTCACCCTCGTAGGCCTTGCGATAGGCCGTGCGCATGTCATCGTCGGTGGCGCAGCCGCAGGGATTCAGGTGTTTGACGATCACGGCGGCGGGTTTGTCAAACTCTTTGACCAATTCGAACGCGGCGTTGGCATCGAGCAAGTTGTTGAAGCTGAGATCGCTGCCACCCTCGAGGCAATTCCCACTGCTCACGGAGGTCTCTGTGGTGTGCGAACGCCGATAGAAGGCGGCACTTTGGTGGGGATTTTCGCCATAGCGTAGGACGTGCGCTCGGTGGAAGGAGAGGGAAACCCTTTCGGGAAAGTCGATGCCGGACTGCTTGTTGAGGTATTTGGCAATGCAGGCGTCATAGGATGCGGTCAGGCCGAAGGCTTCACGTGCCAGGTCGCTGCGCAGTTCTTCCCTGACGGCGCCAGTGTTTTGCTCCATTTGTCCGACGATTCTGTCATACTGGTCAGGGTGAGTCACGACGGTGACAAACTTACAGTTCTTGCCCGCGGACCGAATCATGCTGGGACCGCCGATGTCGATGTTCTCCATGGCCTCTGCCAAGGAGCAACCCGGTTTGGCGACCGTCTCTTCGAAGGGATAGAGGTTGACACAGACCAGGTCGATGGGATCGATGTTGTGTTGCGCCATGGCTTCGACGTGTTCTCCGCGATCCCGCAGAGAGAGCAGCGCGCCGTGGATTTTAGGGTGCAAGGTCTTGACTCGCCCATCCATTATTTCGGGAAATCCGGTGACAGATTCGATGCTGACCACCTCGATGCCGGCTGCGTTGAGTACGTCGGCCGTACCGCCGGTGCTAATGATCGTGACCTCCATTTGCTTGAGCGCCCCGACAAACTCGACGATACCGGTCTTGTCGGAGACGCTGATCAGCGCTGTCCTTATTTTGACATCCATTCTTTTTTCCTTCTCCTGAATACGTGTGTGCCATCTCGGCCGACGGGGTGTGCAGACTGAAACGTGTCATCTTAAAGATGGTCGAGGTCGACAAGACTGCACAGGTCAAGGTGGTGCTCGGTCTCGAAGGCACGCAGGTACTCAATGCGCTCGATGTCATCGTTGATGCGGTTCACCAGTTTGAAGATATAGGGCTTGCCTGCTAAACGATTCTTCAGATCGTCGATCATCGGTTCCCATGATCCCCCATAAAGTTGCCCCTTGAGCACGATCAGCATGCGGTGTTCATCACCCAGGTGACCCACAAACCCTGCGACCGCTTCATCGACCTCGGTCTCTTCCCTCTGACCCTCGTTTTTGTCCAGCTGAGCCATGTGTATGATTTGCCCCGCTCCATCGGTAGATAGCCCACCTGATCGAGACGGGGAGCAGTTTAAGGGGAAGGTCCGAAAAAGGCAACAGCTTTTCAATATTGATAGAACGAGTAGAATAGGTAAAATACGTTGTCTTATTCTTGTTGAAATGAGCGGGAAGGCCGGTGGTTTGTCTCAGCCCTGGTGCGGTGGGCGAGTGGAATCGCGGTGCCTTCTCGACTCGCTTCTTTCCTTGCCATGTTTGCGCGGTCCACTATACTTGTGCCTTTGCTTAGGACCCCCGGCCCCATGAATTGAATCTGGCCTATGCTAAAACACAGACTGTTTTTTGGGACTCTGATGACAGTTCTCTTCTCGGTCTTGGTCATTGTCGATGGGTGGATGGATGGCTCACTTGCCGGGATCGAAGGAGCACAGAAGCGGGTCCAGGGGACCCTTCTGTGTTGCATGTTGTGTCTGGTGCAGATCCCCGCTCACTTGGAACTTGCGGGCCTCGCCCATTTGAAGGGCATCAAAACACCGGTTGCTGCGGCCTTGATTGCGTCGATGGTCTTAGCGTCCGGCAGCTATTGGCAGCAGTTCTTGCACCTGCCCCATGCTCTGTTATTGGCGATTCTCGCGCTTTGCTTTCTGGCAATGGTGGCACAAAACTACCTGAAAAACGGTCTTGAGGGCATGCTGGCCAACTGTGGGGGCGGGGCTCTGTCCATACTCTATCTGGGACTGTTGGCCAGTTTCCTCATGTCGATCAGGATCGACTTTGGTCTGTGGCCTCTGGTCATGACCGTATTTGTGGTAAAATCAGCGGACATTGGAGCTTACACTATAGGTCGAGCTTGTGGCCGGCACAAATTTGCGCCCCGCATCAGCCCCGGCAAGACCTGGGAGGGAATGTTGGGGGCGGTCTTATTTGGAGTGATTGTGTCCCTCATTTTCGCCGATCTGGGTGAGGTGATGGCCTGGCAGGCCGCCGTCACGTTCGGCATTTGTTTTGCATTTATTGGCCAGATGGGAGATTTGCTTGAGTCGATGATGAAACGGGATGCCCAGTTAAAGGATTCTTCGAGTCGCGTACCCGGTTTTGGTGGCGTCCTCGACATCGTGGATTCACCCCTGGTATCCGCGCCATTTGCCTACTGTTTTTTGAGCCTCAGCTCATCTCTGACCTCTTAGATGACCCCTGGTTCGAGGGAAAGGTTTTTCTATTGGAAGCCACTGTTGAACTGGACCAACCGGAAAAGCGTGTGGAGCTGTTTGGTCCGGCCGATTGTCATTTGCGTTCTCTGAGGAAATCTCTCTTGGTCCGCATCAGTGCCCATCAGGGCTGTGTCAGAGTTGTCGGCGCTCGAGACCATGTAGAACGCACCGTTGCCGTATTGAACGCCATGCAGAGGCACTTGTTGACTAGCGATATCTTGACCGCTGCCGATGTGGAGGCCATCACCCATGGGCAGCTGCAGCCTATGGCCTGGCATCCGGACAGAGGGATCGCGGTTTTTTCCGGCGGCAAGACGATTCGGCCCTCCACGGAGGGGCAGCGGAAATACATTGAGACCATGCTGTCCAAAGACATTACCTTCTGCGTGGGACCCGCCGGGACCGGAAAGACCTATTTGGCGGTTGCTGTGGCCGTCTCCATGCTTAAACACAAGCAGATTCGCCGCATTGTCCTGGCCCGACCTGCGGTGGAAGCCGGAGAAAAGCTTGGTTTTTTGCCGGGGGATTTACAGGCCAAGGTGAATCCCTATCTCCGTCCTGTCTTTGATGCCCTGGAAGACATGATGGAATTCACTCAGATGCACAAGTTTACGGAGTTGGACATCATTGAGATTATCCCCCTGGCCTTCATGCGGGGCAGAACGCTCAACGAGTCCGTTATCATCTGTGATGAGGCCCAAAATACCTCTGCCCTCCAGATGCTTATGGTCTTGACAAGACTCGGGCACGGTTCGAAAATGATCATTACTGGTGATGTAACTCAGATTGATCTTGAGGGAAATCAGAAGAGCGGCATGGTGGAAGCCATCGAAACGCTCCAGGATATACACGGCATAGGCGTGGTGGAATTGGATCGTACAGACATTGTTCGGCACCGACTTGTGCAGAGCATCGTCCGAGCCTACAAGGATAAGAGAGACAAAGGAGACCACGTGTGATTTCGGAGCTGGCGATCAGCGTTCTATTGGAGACCCGTCTTGTTGTTTAGGACTGTGCATGGGATTCTTTAAAAAGACCAGTCCGCGTCGGGACCAGGTCCGCAAGAATATTGGGATCGATAAGGCATGGCCCTCCATGCCGGTCGACGCGGACGTGGTTACCTCTGTCTTGATTTGGCTGGTCTATGTGGCGCTCTGCATCGCGATCATCTCGTTCGAGTCCGTGCCGAGCCGATGGTTTCAGGCCATATTGCCGACGGCCACGGTCGTCTTGCTGCTGTCGGTGGCGGTCGCTGCTTACATTTACCACTATCAGACGCGGATGATCAAGAATCACGCCCGGGCGATCATTCTGGCCTCCCTGTTTTTGATCCTGTTGGCGATCACCAAGACGGGGGTGATATCGTTCTCGGATAAAATTTGGGCAACGAGTTGGGCGACGGGAACGGCGGTGATGGCCGCCATGGTTCTGGCCATCGCCTACGATCAGCGCTTTGCGATCGACATGGGGATCTTCTACGGGCTCTACGTCTGTCTGGCGGTGGGAAGAGTGGACCAGCCCTACCAGCTGACCGAGTCCTTTCTGCTCCTGACGATGGTCGCCGGTGTCCTCACCAGCGGCTTTTGCCTGAGGGAGATCCGCAGCCGCATGAAGCTCCTGGAAGTGAGTACGCTAACCGCGGTGGTTGTCTTCATGACGGCGACCTCGGTTGGATTTCTATCGGCCATGGACCAGCCGGGGACAGAGAGCGGAAAAATCATTTGGGTGGCAGGCTGTCATGCCGGATTCGCTTTTCTCATCGGCGTCTTCGTCCACAGCTTTCTGCCCTTGATCGAAAAGCTCTTTCGCATCGCCACCAGCATGACGCTTTTGGACTATAGTGACGCCAATCAGCCCCTGCTCAAGAAGCTGGCCATGGAAACGCCGGGTACCTATAGCCATAGCTTGCTAATTGGCTCGATTTCCGAGGCCGCCGCCGAGGCGATCGGCTGTAATGGGTTGCTCTGTCGGGTAGGCGCGTATTATCACGACATCGGTAAGATGAATAAACCCGGTTACTTTATTGAGAATCAGTCCGGCTGTGCCAGTCCTCACAAGGAACTCTCTCCCACGATGAGTCAATTGATTATCGTGGGGCATGTCAAAGACGGCATTGAAATGGCCAAAGAGTATAAGCTGCCCGCGGTGATTCGTCAGTTTATCGAGACCCACCACGGCACGACCTTAATCGAGCCCTTCTACAAGGAAGCTGTGAAGAAGTACGAATCGCCGACCAACGGAACTCCGGGGCAAAAGCCCAAGGAGGCCCCGCCCAGTGAAAGTGAATTTCGCTATGCCGGGCCGAAACCACGTACCAAGGAGGCGGCGATTCTCATGATTGCCGACGGTGTTGAGGGGGCCGTTCGTTCCATGGCCGAGGTGACACCGTCGAAGGTCGAAACCGTTGTCCGCAATATGGCCATGAAACGGCTGCAAGACGGACAGTTCGATGAATGTGATATTACCCTGCGTGAATTGAGCCGCGCGGAGGCGGGAATGGCGAAGGCCCTCGCCGCCCACTACCATGGCCGCATCGCCTATCCCACCGCGCCGGATGACCCGGACTTTGTGAAGCCCGAGAAGGAAAAAGTGAAAGAAAAGGAGAAGGAGGCGAAAAAGGCGACTGCCGCGGTGTCGCGGGGCGAACCTGTGGATAGCGGCAAGTCGTGATCACCGTGCAGATAGCGGAAGAATGCCAGCCGCTCAAGGTCTCCCTGTCGCGTTTGGAGGCGTTGATCGTCTCGATCTGTAGCCGATTTTCCGTGACGGACGCGCTGGTCAGCGTTGTCATCGTAGACGATCGACAAATCGCCCTGTGCAACCGGGATTTTCTCGGCCACGAAGAAACGACGGACAGCATCAGCTTTGACTTGTCGGATGGATTCGAGAAAGCCAGAGTCTTCAACGTGATCGTCAATGGTGAGAAGGCGTTGCAAGAGGCGACACTTCGAAACCACAGTCCCGAAGCGGAACTGGCGCTCTACGTGACGCATGGCATGCTGCACAATTTTGGGTACGATGATCTAGAGGAGAAACTGGCTCGTGAAATGCATCAACTCGAGGATGCGATTCTAGAGGACTTTGGCTATGGCATCGTTTATGATACGGCTAAGAAAGGCTAAGGGGTGCTCAGAAACTGGATCTGGCTCCGGAGTGGCCTGTACTAAAATATCGTCGACGCAGGCTTCAGATTCCGCTGCATCGACGACCTGTGGACCAGAGATGGTATCGTGATAGGGACTCCTTCGATCGACCCTTGCTGTCTCGGCGTATGATTGTTCTTTGAAAGGTTTTCTCAAGTGGGCCACCCTGGGTTGGCGGTATTGGCCGTCTGCGTTCTGGCGGCAGTCATGCTCTACTTCTCGCTTATTGTTATAGCCCTGCGGACCTATAGTTTTGCGAAACTGCAGGAGGCGTGCAAGTCTGTAGTCCACAAGTCCAACGGGGAACATCTCGTTGATGCCATTGTCGATAGCATTGATCGTCTGGCGGTGACCTGTACTTGGTGTCGCCTTTTCGCCCAGATGGCGTTGTTGCTCCTGCTGATGCTTCTGTTTGATCCAGCCGACCAGGTCAGTTCCGTGCAGGGCTACGCACGGGCCTTTGCGGTTGCCTTCTCAGTCTTTGCCCTGTTCGGCATGGCCATTCCGCATGCCTGGGCCAAGGTTGCGGGTGAGAAGGTCCTCTGTAAGAGTTTCGGTTTTCTTTCGCTGCTATCTACTCTCTACGGGCCGGTCATCAAGACGCAGCAGTTCTGCGACGATGTCATTCGTCGCCTAGCCGGCGTAGCGAAGACTACGCCCCAAGAGCAACATGAAGAGAAGCATGAAGAGTTTCTCACGGAACTGGAGCAGCACCGACTGGAAGGCGCCGTCGATGAAGAAGAGCAGGAGATGATCGAGAATGTGCTCGAACTGAGTGATTCCACGGCGGACCAGATCATGACGCCCCGTACGGATATTACCGCGGTCGAGGTCAAGACTGATTTGCAGACCCTCCTGGACACCATCGCGACCGCCGGTCATACGCGTGTGCCTGTCTACGAAAAGACGGTGGACAACATTGTAGGCTTGGTCTATGCCAAGGATCTCTTGCAGGAGATCGGTAAGGACCCCGCCGAGTTCAAATTACGAGAGAAGATCCGAGACGCCTATTTCGTGCCTGAATCGAAGCCCCTGCGAGCGCTCCTGCACGAGTTCAAAGGACAGAAACTACACATTGCCATCGTGCTCGATGAATATGGCGGCACTGCCGGCATCGTCACCTTGGAAGACATCCTGGAAGAGTTGGTAGGGGAAATCGCCGACGAGTATGAGGAAATACCCGAGGAAACCATGGTTCGCATCGACGAGCATACCATCGAGGCGGATGCCCGCTCCTACGTCGACGACCTGAATCATCGTTTTGAGCTGCAACTGCCGGAACACGACGACTACGATACCATCGGCGGTTTTGTCTTCGCCCAACTGGGCTACATTCCCAAGGCCGGAGAGTCCTTTGACTATCAAGACCTCAAGGTGACCATTCTCTCTGCCGAGACTCGCAAGGTCAAGCGGGTGCGGATCCAGCATCTCAATCACGATATTACCGCGGACGAGCAATGAGTGCCCCGGGGAATGCTTTGTGGTGACCAGAGATCGGGCTATTTGCCTGCGGGCCGTTGACTATTCAGAGACGTCTCAAATATTAACTTTTTTCACGCGACAGCACGGCAAGTTAGGGGCCATCGCCAAGGGCAGCAAGCGTCCGAAGTCCGGATTTGGCGGTCCCGTCGAACGCCTGGCGCGCGGAGAAATCCTGTTTGCACCTGCGCAGACAGGTCAACTCGCGACACTCACCGAATTCCAGCAGATCCATGACGTCACCTCCTCGCTCTCGACGGATCTCAACGCCTACTATGCGGCCCTACTGGGCACTGAGCTATTGACCAAACTCTCTCAGGAGCATGAACCACGTGTCGAGCTCTTTGACCGGTTTCAAGCATTTCTCCTGAGTATCACGCAGGTGGTCGTCCGCCGAGAGAGCAAACAGCAGCTCATGGGGCTCCTCATTCTGTTTCAGCTGGCCCTCTTGCGGGACGGGGGAATCCTTCCCAATTTCACTGGATGCGTTAATTGCGACCTTGCCCTGTCCGACGGCTGGCGGGCCGTCTATTTTAGCAGCGACGCCAACGGGCTGATCTGCCAGGACTGTGAAATGAGTTTTCCCCAGCGCACCTTGCTGCCGTCCTCGGTGGCCTCAACCCTGTCGGACTTGAGACAATTGCCGCAAGTGAGCTATGAAACCGTCCGATTGACAGAAAAGCTGCTGATTTCACATTTTACCGATCTGCTACACCAGCGGCCTATAATGGCCAAGTTTCTGGAACTGGAGGATGGATGAAATCGTTATATTTCAGCATAGAGTGAACATACTGGGTCCATTTAGGGTGTATACTATCTACAAGGGCCGCTGGCTGAGGTGTCCGACAAAGCCGAGGAGTGAACGCTTTGAGAGGCCAGTTTGGTCTGAAGAACCGATTTAAGGAGGCAAGAAGCATGGCTAGACACATAGCACAAATCAGCCGATTGGTTTGGGTTGCCCTAATGGCGCTGGTGATTGCGAGCAGTTCAGTCAGTGCCGGTTCTGCTTGGACTGAAGATTATGCGGGTGCCAAGCAGCACGCACGTGAGACGAACAGGGATCTTCTGATCTACTTCAGTGGCTCGGATTGGTGTTCACGTTGCGAGAAACTCGACCAGGAGGTGCTTTCACAGGCTGACTTCCTGGAGCGTGTTGCGAAGGCCTATGTGCTGGTTCAGATCGACTTTCCCAAGTCCACGCAACTGGATGTGGCGACGATCGCCCAGAACGACCAACTCCAGCAAGAATTCAAAGAGATCTACCAGTTGCAGGGGTTTCCCACCCTCTATTTGGCCACGGCCGATGGCGTTCCCTACGCCAAAACGGGCTACCAAGAGGGCGGGCCCGCCGCCTTCTCGGCACACCTGACTTTCTTGAAGAGGGCCAAACCCATGGAGGATCCCGGCAGCCAATGGATCGAAGACATCTCCATTGCCAAGGCCAAGGCCGCCTATTTTGGCAAAGATATCCTGATGGATTTTACCGGGTCGGATTGGTGTGGCTACTGCATTAAGCTGGAGAACCAGGTCTTCTCCAAGACTGCCTTCAAGGAAAAGGCGTCCCAATCCTTCGTCTTCGTGAAGCTGGATTTTCCCCGCCGAAAGAAGCTGTCCGCCCACATCGTTGCCCAGAACAAGCGCTTGGCCGCCGAGTATTCTGCCAAGTACGGACTGCAGGGATACCCGACCCTCTACCTGGCGACCGTGGAGGGAACACCCTATGCCAGATTTGGCTACGCGGCCGTAACCGCAGAGCAGTATGCGGATAGGCTGGTTGAGATGCACCAGGACGACTTGAAGACGCGTCAGCAGGCCACGACCCAGGAAGAGGAGGACTCCTAGGCTAGCCCCACATGAGCTCGCGCCTGCGGCGTCACTTCTCGGCCCCGTTTCGTCCTCCGCACGAAGCCAATCTGCAGCAGATAGGGTTCGACCACATCTTCCAGGGTGTCCCGTTCCTCGCCCAGGGTGGCCGCGATGGCCTCGATGCCGGCCGGACCCCCATCGTATACGCGGATCAGCGCTCGCAGGAAAGATCGGTCCAGTTCGTCCAGTCCCAAGGGATCGATCTGTTCCATTTTTAGGCCCTTCTCCACGATGTCCTTACTCAGGACACCCGTGCCCTTGACTTGGGCATAGTCCCGCACCCGTTTCAACAGGCGGTTGGCGATGCGCGGTGTGCCGCGGCTGCGACCGGCGATTTGCTCAAGCGTGCCCTCTTGGCACTCGAGCCGGAGTAACTCGGCCGTACGATGGAGGATCTCCGTCAGTTCGTCGGTGGAATAGTACTCCAGGTGATAGAGAATCCCGAAGCGGCTCCGCAGCGGAGCGCTCAGCAGGCCCACACGGGTGGTGGCTCCGATCAGGGTGAAGCGTTTCAGCGGGAAGTTGATGGTCTTGGCGTGCAGTCCGCTGTCTACGGTGAAGTCGACCTTGAAGTCCTCCATGGCCGGGTAGAGGAACTCCTCTACCACCGTGCTCAGCCGATGGATCTCGTCGATGAAGAGCACATCACCGGTGCCGATGTTGGTGAGCAGCCCCATGACATCGCCCGCTTTGGCCAGGGCAGGTCCGGAAGAACAGCGAAGGGTCGCTCCCATTTCGGTGGCCACCACACTGGCGAGCGTGGTCTTCCCCAAGCCGGGCGGACCATGAAAGAGCATGTGCTCCAAGGGCTCGCAGCGCTGTTGTGCCGCAGTGATGGCAATGGACAGCTTCTCTTTGACCGTCTTCTGGCCCAGGCACTCCGCCAGATGTTTCGGCCGCAACGAGACGTTGTAGCTCTCCTCCTGTTCATCAAGCGTCTGTCCGCTGAGGGTGCGTCCGATAGTCATTTTTGTTAGTGGCTAGTGACGAGAGGTTGGAAAACTATAAACACTAGCCACCGCCCTTCAAGCTTCCATACCTTGTTTCATGCGATAGACCAGCGGCACCAATTCCTCCGCCGAGTCAATGTCTGGGTGTCGCTCGACGGTCTCCTGGATCAACTCGAGGGCCTCGGCTCGTTTTTCGCCCCAGGCGATCAGGATCTCGAGGGTCTCGGTCTGTGCTCTGGTGAACTCGCTTTGACCTCCCGTGACCGTCATGGCAGGAGCGGCAAAGTCAAGCAACTTTCCCTGCAGTTCCGCGACCAGCAGTTGCGACATGCGTTTGCCCACGGAGGGCAGGGCCAGCAACATCTTTTCATCACCATTCTCGATCGCCGCGGCGATCTCGGCGATGGGCAGGCTCAGGGCCTTCAGGCCTTTTTTGATGCCCATGCCCTTGACGGTCGTGAACTTGGTGAAGAAGTCCTTCTCGGCTACACTCAGAAACCCGATCATCCTGGGGATGAGATTGCCGCCGCCGAGGGTCCCTTCGAAATACTCCATCGTACTCAGCACGATGTCCGTACCGATACGGCCCGACAGAGAGGCGATCGTGAAACTGGGCAGCATCACTTCGTAGACCACCGGCCCCACCTGCACCAGGGCAGAGGTCGTCTCCACCGCAATGAGTTTTCCTTCGATCTGGGCAATCATTGTGGCATAGGTTTACAGTTCATTGAGTGACCAGCCATTCGTCACCGGCCACTGCTTTTCGACAAGACATCCACTTTCAACGCATTGGCGCAACACATCGCGATGGCGATGGCATCGGCGACGTCATTGGGCTCCGGCAGTTCGGATAGCTGCAGTACCGCCTGCACGGCCCGCTGCATCTGTTCTTTCGAGGCCCGTCCATTGCCCGTGGTCGCCTTTTTGATCTTGGTCGCACTGAAGCTACGCACCTCGATAGACTGCTGCCCACAGCGCTGTAAGATAACACCCCGTGCGTGTCCCATCAAGATCGCGGTGCGGGGATGGGCATAGTGCGCGTACAACTCTTCCACCGCCACGATCTCCGGTTGCAGGGAGTCGAGCAGGGCGTCGATGTCGCGGGCAATGTGATCGAGTCTCTGCTCCAGGGAGAGCGTTCGATCGGTGCGGACGAATCCGGCTTCGATTAGCTGTTCCCGATAGACATCGGCCTCCAGGCAGCCATAGCCGCAGACCTGCAGGCCTGGATCGATGCCGAGTATTCTCATTTGAAACTCCAGCTAGAGGTTCCGTCGGCTTCATCCGTGACGGCAATATCGGATTCGGTGAGCGTTTTTCTGATTCTATCCGCCTCAGAAAAGTCTTTTCTTTCTCTGGCTTCCTTTCGTTCCTGCATCAAAGCGTCGACAAGCTTTGCCAGACGATTCTGTTCGGCGGCGCTGATTCTATCTGCAGTGTACGTTTCTCTGACTATTCCCAGGACGCCACCTCCTAGCTTGCGGAACATGGAGTCTACAGCGTTCAGCGTTCTCTGGGTCGTCTCGTCCTTCGCGAGGAGTCTGTTTGCGAGGCGCACGAGATCGAACATCACCGAGAGAGCGACAGACGTATTCAGGTCATCGTTCATCGCGGTTTCGAAGGTTTCCCGAAATTGATCAAGTTCTCTATTTGTTTGTTCATCGAGCGGACCTTCGGGGGCCGAGCCCTCTTTTTTTCTCACAGCAATGACGGTGGCGGTGATTCTGTTATACCCGCTCAAGGCCGCATGCAAGGCGGCATCGGAGAAGTCCAAGGGGCTACGGTAGTGACTGTTGAGGATGAGTTGGCGCACCGCCAAGGGTTCATAGGCCTGCGAGAGCCGTTCGTGGCACCCGGCGAAGGCCTCCTTGAGGGTGATGAAATTATTCAGACTCTTTCCCATCTTGACGCCGTCCACGGTCACCATGTTGTTGTGCAGCCAGTAGCGGACGAAGGGCGCCCCATGAACGGCTTCCGATTGGGCAATCTCGCATTCATGGTGAGGGAACTGGTTCTCGAGGCCACCCCCGTGGATGTCGATGCTCGTGCCCAAGTATTTCATACTCATCACCGAGCATTCCAGATGCCAACCCGGATAGCCCATGCCCCAGGGGCTCGACCACTGCATGATGTGATTGGGCTGGGCCTTCTTCCAGAGCGCGAAGTCCGTGGGGCTCTTCTTCTCTGCGGAGACATTCACGCGCGTGCCGCTCAGCATCTCCTCCGTGTTCCGTCCCGATAGCTTGCCGTAGTCCGCCCACTTGGCCACCTCAAAGTAAACGGAGCCATTCGCCTCGTAGGCGTAGCCCTTCTCGATGAGGGTCTTGATCAGATCGACCTGCTCCGTCATGTGACCCGACGCACGGGGGCTGATCGTCGGTCGAACACAGTTGAGCCGGTCCATGTCCTCGAAGTAACTCTGCGTGTAGAACTCGGCCAGAGCCATGGGATGCATTTTTTCCCGCTGAGCGGCCATGGCCAGCTTGTCTTCTCCCTCGTCGGCATCATCGGTCAGATGGCCCACATCGGTGATGTTCTGGACGTAGGTCGTGGCGTAGCCCAGGTATCGCAAGTAGCGCACCAACACGTCGAAACTCACATAACTCTTCGCATGTCCCAGGTGAGAGTGTCCATACACCGTAGGCCCACAGACATAGACCCCGACTTGCCCCTCCTTCAGCGGCCTGAACACCTCCTTCTTGCGAGTCAGTGTATTGTAAAGTTCCAACCCCATACCTATCTCTGCGTCCATCCTTCCAGCCAATCGCCCCATACCGACCACTGAGTACCGATTACCGATCACTCCCTTCAAAGACCGCGCTTGTACTTCAGATGCAGCAACGCCGTAGCCGTCGCCCCGATGGCCTCCCCCCGTCCTATGGCATCGAGTCCTTCATTGGTTTTGGCCTTGACGTTGACCGCCGCAAAGTCCATCCCCAGGAGGCTGGCGATACTTCGTTTGATCTGCCCCTGGTAGGATTCCAGCCGGGGTTTTTCCAGATGGACGATCACGTCGACATTGACCACCTGCCACCGTTTCTGCTCCAATTTCTCTTTGACATCCAGCAGCAAGCCCTTGCTGTCCGCGTCTTTGAAAGCGGGATCGGTATCGGGGAAAACGGTGCCGATGTCGCCCATGCCGGCCGCGCCTAACAACGCGTCTATCAAGGCGTGCAAGACGACGTCACCATCGCTGTGCGCCTGCAGACCGGCAGGAAAGGGTACGTGTACGCCGCCCAACATGAGAGGGCGATTGGGGACGAGAATGTGGATATCCGTGCCGATGCCGATGCGGTAGTCCAGTTTGGGCGGTTCTTCAGTCACAGCACGCCTTTCGTGCTGGGAATGTCTCCTCCCACGATTTGGATCGCCTGGGATAGGGCCTGGCCCAGACCTTTGAAGATCGCTTCGGCGATGTGGTGACTATTCGTTCCATAGGGACTGTTGACGTGCAGATTCAATTTGCCCGTATTGACCAGACTCCGCAAGAACTCCTCCAAACACTCGACTTCGAAGTTGCCGATGTGTTCGGTTGGATATTCGACCTTGTAAACAAAATAGGGCCGACCGGAGAGGTCCAGGGCGATATTTGCCAGGGCATCCTCCATCGGCACCGAACTCGATCCATAGCGGGCAATGCCCTTCTTATCACCCAGGGCCTCCAACAGACAACTTCCCAGGCAGAGGCCCACGTCCTCCACCGTGTGGTGCGAATCGATGTGTAGGTCACCGGTTGCCTTGACGCTGAGATCAATCCTGCCATGCTTACTCACATGGGTCAGCATGTGGTCCAAGAAGCCCACGCCGGTGTCGATGTCATAAATCCCGGACCCGTCCAGGTTCAGTGTACAGCTGATGTCTGTCTCACTGGTCTTGCGGTGAAGGGTGCTGCGCCGTTCTGTCATACCATGATCCTATCCTTCGGCCAAGATGTCCGCTAACGCCGCCAGCAGGGCGTCGTTCTCTCCCGCTGTCCCCACCGAGATGCGGAGTTTGTCTTCCAAGCCCGGCAAGTCAAAATAACGGACCAGGATGTTTCGTTTGGCCAGGGCCACGTGTATTGTCTCCGCCGGCAAGGAGGTGCTACGGGCCAGCACGAAATTGCTCTGGCTATCGGGGACATCGAAACCGAGGCCCCGCAGCGCCGCGATGAGACGGGATCGCTCCGCCGTGATCCGACGCACGGTGTCACGAAAGTAGGCTCGATCTTCGAGGGCCGCCGTGGCCGCGGCCGTTGCCACGGCATCGATGTTGTAGGAATCTTTGATCTTCATAAAACCGCAGATCAGCTTGGGCGAGGCCATCATATAACCGAAGCGGAGCCCGGCCAGGGAATAGCCCTTGCTCATCGAGCGTAGAATCACCACATTGTCGAATCGACGCACCAGCTCGACACAGTCGCTCTGGGCAAAATCGACATAGGCCTCATCGACCAGCAGAATCCCTTCCAGCGCTTCGGCCAGGGAGGCCAGGGCCTCGGTCGTCACCAGGCTCCCCGTCGGGGCGTTGGGGTTGCACACAGTGGTGAGCGCCGCCCCTGTTTGAGCCAGTTCCCCCGGCAGCGCGAAGCTCTCCTCAAAGGGCACTTCTGCCACGGGACAGTTTTGCAGTTGCGCTAGCACCGGATAGAGCGAGTAGGTCGGCACGGGATAGGCCAGGGGGCGTAGCTCATCGCAGCAGGCCCGCACGGCGATTGTCAAGAGGTCGTCGCCGCCGTTGCCGCAGAGAATCGAGTCTGCCGAGAGATCGTGGAGCCGTCCGGCTGCCGTGCGAAATTGTTCGCCCATCGGATCCGGGTAGCGGCGCAATTGCTCCGGCGTCACATCGGCAATCGCCTGTAAAACCGCAGGGGAGGGCGGGTAGGGATTCTCATTGGTGTTCAACTTTACGCCCTCGTGGGTCTTGGGTTGAAAACCGG